>JBOHCK010000332.1:0-6570 GCA_050698755.1 Streptosporangiaceae bacterium
GGCCAGGGGGTTTGGGGGACGGGCAGTCCCCCCACGAGTGGGGGGTCGGGGGGGTACGGGGGGGCGGAGAGCCCCCCCGTTGGGGGTTGCGGGGGGCCGTCCCCCCGGGCTAGTACTGCGCTATGCGGGCAGTGGTGCAGCGGGTGAGCCGGGCCAGCGTGGCCGTGGCCGGTCAGGTCGCCGGGGCGATCGACGAGCCGGGGCTGCTGGTCCTGGTCGGCGTCACGTACGACGACACCCCCGAGCAGGCCGCGAAGCTCGCCGCCAAGCTGTGGGGCCTGCGCATCCTTGACGGCGAGAAGTCTTGCTCCGACGTGGCCGCGCCGCTGCTGGTCATCAGCCAGTTCACCCTGTACGCGGACCTGACCAAGGGCCGGCGCCCGTCCTGGTCGCGGGCCGCCCCCGGACCGGTGGCCGAGCCCCTCGTCGAGGCCGTGGTCCGGGCCCTGCGCGACCTGGGCGCCCGCGTGGAAACGGGCGTCTTCGGCGCGCAGATGCAGGTGTCCCTGGTTAACGACGGCCCGGTCACGATCGTCATGGAGCTGTAGCGGTCGGCCCGAGGCCGGCCAGCACGCACTGCGGGCGGGCGCGCAGCGAGATCTGATCCTGCGACCGGAACGCCGCCCGGCAGAACGAGCGGGCCTGCGACCCGCAGTAGTGCAGGGTCGCCCCGCCGGTGGAACTGGCCAGCGTGACGTTGACGCACCCGTGGCCGGACCCCGCGTACGTGTCGGGCGCCAGAGCTCCCCAGGTCCCCAGGCCGCCGAGGACCAGGATCACGCCAGCGCCGACGATGGCCAGGATCCGCTTGCGCCGCGGGGTCAGCCGCCCGGCGCCCAGGTTAGTCCTGGCGTACATGAACGCCTAGTGTAAAAGGCCCCGCCGGGATCACGCTGTGTTAGCGTCGGGCGGTAAAGGAACAATCATGGGGAGGTACGCAAAGTGGTAACGCGCGATACGCGGTGGCCTGCCGGTACGCCCAGCTGGGTAGATGTCAGCGTCGATGACGTACCGAAGGCGGTCGCGTTCTACGAAGCCCTGTTCGGCTGGGACATCCAGGTCGGCGGGCCCGAGGTCGGCGGCTACGCCCTAGCGCACTCCGGCGGCCAGATCGTGGCCGGCATCGGTCCCAAGATGGGTCCCGCCGAGGCCCCGTCGGCGTGGACGACCTACCTCGCCACGGACGACGCCGACGCGACCGCGGACAAGATCAAGGGCGCCGGCGGCCAGGTACTGGCCGGGCCGATGGACGTCATGGAAGAGGGCCGGATGGCCATCGCCATGGACCCCTCCGGCGCGGCCTTCGGGCTCTGGCAGGGAGAGCACACCACCGGGATCGGCGTGGCCAACGAGCCGGGCACGCTGACCTGGAACGAGCATATGAGCCGGGACTTCGCCCGGAGCGAGGACTTCTACCGGTCCGTGTTCGGCTATGACTACCAGGACATGAGCGGCGACGGCTTCACCTACGCGATGCTCATGGTCGACGGGCACGAGGTCGGCGGCATCGGCGAGTACCCGGAGGGGACGCCCGCCGAGGTTCCCGCCGCCTGGGGCGCGTACTTCATGGTCGAAGACACCGACGCGGCGATGGCCAAGATCGTCGAGCTCGGCGGGAGCGTCGTGCGGCCCGCCTCGGACTCCCCGTACGGCCGGATGGGCACCGTCGCCGACAACCACGGCGCCGTGTTCTCCGTGATGACGCCGCCGGCGGGGTAAGTCAGCACGGTCAGATGACGATCGGGGCGGCCGCCGCACTGGCGGCCGCCCCGTCTTCTGGCGGAGGGCGTAGGGTTCGCGCATGGACTCTGGCGTCGGTTATCTGCGGATCGCGACCGAGGAAGCGTTCGCGCCACCCGAGCTCGTCTCGATGTGGCAGACCATGCTGGCCGAAGGGACGGTCGACGACCCGGGCTTCGTCAGCCTGCAGGGCTTCTTCATGCGCAACCCCGCCCCCCGCCCGGCGGCGGTCCTCGCCCGTCTGCAGGACCTGGGCGAACTGCGGATCGCCGATATGGACGCAGCGGGCGTCGACCGGCAGATCATCTCGCTGACCTGCCCCGGCACCCAGATCCTGGACCGGGATCTGGGTGCCGCGATGGCGACGCTGGCCAACGACCAGCTCGCCGAGGCGTGCCGGCGTCACCCGGACCGGTTCAGCGGCCTGACCGCGGTGGCGCCGCAGGATCCGGAGGGCGCGGCGGCGGAAATCGCGCGCGGCGCGCACGACCTCGGTTTCAAGGGCGTCATCATCAACTCGCACACGCAGGGCGAGTACCTGGACAACCCGAAGTTCTGGCCGATCTTCGAGGCCGCCGAGGCCCTGGACACGCCCGTCTACCTGCACCCGAACACCCCGCCCAAGTCCATGATCGGCCCGCTGCTCGAGGCCGGCCTGGACAGCGCGATCTACGGGTTCGCCGTGGAAACGGGGATGCACCTGCTGCGGATCATCACGGCCGGAGTGTTCGACAGGTTCCCCAGGCTCCGGCTGGTCGTCGGGCACCTGGGGGAGGCGCTGCCGTTCTGGCTGTACCGGCTGGACTTCATGCACGCGGCGACGGTGGCGGCCGGGCGGTACGAATCCATGAAGCCGATCCAGCGCCGGCCCAGCGACTACCTGCGGTCGAACGTCTGGGTGACGACCAGCGGCATGCCGTGGGCGCCGGCCATCATGTTCTGCCGCGAAGTGCTCGGGCCCGACCGGGTGATGTACGCGATGGACTACCCGTACCAGTATGTGCCCGAGGAAGTGACCATGCAGGACCAGCTTCCGATCGACGCCGCCGCCAAGAAGGCGTTCTTCCAGGGCATCGCCGAGGACGTCTTCGGCCTCTAGCGGGGCTGTGGCACGCTGGCCGCGTGACCTGGTTCACCACGGGGTCCGTCGGCGAGTTCCTGGCGCAGTCCGGCGACTTCCTGCGCGCGGAACCGGCCCGGAACACCGTCATCTTGTCCGTGACCGAGAATCTTCTGCTCAGTGCGGCCGCCCGATCGCCGGAAGCGCCGGCCCCCGACGAGCCGCTGCTCGGCTGGTGGCGGCCCGGCCCGGCCGGGAACCCGGGCGCGGTCGGCGGGGCGTTCCTGCACACGCCGGGCTTCCCGGTCTTCCTCACCTTGATGACCGGCGAGGCCGTGACCGGACTGGCCGGCGAGCTGGCCGGGTCCGGCCGCCGGGTGCCCGGGCTCAACGCGGAAGCGCAGGCCGCGCAGGCGTTCGCCGATGCCTGGCGGCAGCGCACCGGGGACGTCTCCACGGTGTACCGCCTCATCCGGCTGTACCGCCTAGAAACGCTCGTTCGGCCAAATCCAGGGCCGCAGGGGACGCCGAGGGTAGCCGATGAGCGGGACCGCGGCCTGCTCACCGAGTGGTCGCGGGCCTTCCTGCGCGAGATCGGCGACGCGGCCGAGGACCCCGCGGCGGAGGTGGACGGGCGGCTCGGCTACGGCGGCCTGACGGTGTGGGAGGTCGGCGGCAGGCCGGTGTCGATGGCCGGGATCACCAGGATCGTGCACGCGATGGCCCGCGCGGGTTCGGTCTACACCCCGCCGGAGCTGCGGGGCCGCGGTTACGCGGGCGGCGCGACCGCGGCGGTCAGCCAGGCCGCGCTGGACGCGGGTGCCGCCGAGATCGTGCTGCTCTACACCGACCTGGCCAACCGCACGAGTAACGCCCTGTACGAGCGCCTCGGCTACCGCCCCGTCGAGGACCGCACGGTGCTGTCGTTTGCCCCTGCCGCCGGGTCTCCGTAGCCCGGGGGGCGTTAGGCTGGCGCGGTGAGCGGACTTGAGGACTTCGCCCGGCTGGTCCAGGGCGATCACGGCCTGGTCGTGGTATCGACGCTGCGGCCGGACATGACCATCCAGTCGTCGGTGGTGAACGCGGGCGTCCTGCCGCACCCGGTCACCGGGGCCGAGGTCGTCGGCCTGGTCGCGCGCGGCGACTCTCGCCGGCTGGCCTACCTGCGGGCCCGGCCGCGGGCCACGGTGGTCGTCAGGGCCGGATGGCAGTGGGCCTCGGCCGAGGGTCCGGTCGAGCTGGCCGGCCCCGACGACCCGCTGCCCGGGGTGGACGCCGAGCGCCTGCGCGTGCTGCTGCGCGAGATCTTCACCGCGGCGGGCGGAACCCATGACGACTGGCCGACCTACGACCGGGCCATGGCGGAGGAACGCCGCGTCGCCGTGCTGGTCACCCCGGCCCGGACCCACGGCTGAGGGAAATACTCGTGCGCGCTCCGCGTGCGCACACCGGTAGCATCGGGTCACCAGTCCCGTCCGGCCGCTAAGGAGTTCACCGTGTCCAGCCAGCAGCTTCGCATCACCCTCGCCGGAAGCGAGCACGTGGTCGAGGCTGGCACCACGGCGGGCGCGGCGCTCGAGGCCCGGCCCGGTTCGGGCTCGGCCGGCACCGTCATCGCCGCCCGGGTCAACGGCGAGCAGCGTGACCTGGCCCGCATCCTCGCCGAGGGCGACGTCGTCGAGCCGATCGACATCGCCTCGGACGCCGGCCGGGCGATCGTGCGCCACTCCACCGCGCACGTCATGGCGCAGGCCGTGCAGGACCTGTTCCCGCACGCGAAGCTGGGCATCGGCCCCCCGGTGGAGAACGGCTTCTACTACGACTTCGACGTGGACAAGCCGTTCGACCCTGACGACCTGAAGGCGATCGAGGCGCGGATGCGCCAGATCGTCAAGCAGGGCCAGCGCTTCTCCCGGCGCGTCGTGAGCGACGGCGAGGCCCGCGCCGAGCTGGCTGCCGAGCCGTACAAGCTCGAGCTGATCGGGCTGAAGGGGCCCTCGGACTCCGAGGAGGCGGTCGAGGTCGGCGGCGCCGAGCTGACCATCTACGACAACCTCGACCCCGCCAGCGGCGAGCTGTGCTGGAAGGACCTGTGCCGCGGCCCGCACGTCCCGACCACCAGGCAGATCCCGGCCTTCAAGCTCATGCGCAGCGGCGGGGCCTACTGGCGGGGCAGCGAGAAGAACCCGCAGCTCCAGCGGATCTACGGCACCGCATGGGAATCTCGGGACAAGCAGGACGAGTACCTGGCGTTCCTGGCGGAGGCCGAGAAGCGCGATCACCGCAGGCTCGGCGCCGAGCTCGACCTCTTCTCGTTCCCGACCGAGATCGGCAGCGGGCTGGCCGTCTTCCACCCCAAGGGCGGCCTGGTCAGGAAGATCCTGGAGGACTACTCGCGGCGCAGGCACGCCGAGGCCGGCTACGAGTTCGTCAATACCCCGCACATCACCAAGTCGGAGCTGTTCGAGATCTCCGGGCACCTGGGCTGGTTCGGGGAGAACATCTTCCCGCCCATGGAGCTGGAGGGCGCCAGGTACTACCTCAAGCCCATGAACTGCCCCATGCACATCCTGATCTACAGATCCCGCGGCCGGTCGTACCGCGAGCTGCCGCTGCCGTTGTTCGAGTTCGGCACCGTCTACCGGTACGAGAAGTCCGGGGTGGTACACGGCCTGACCAGGGTCCGCGGCCTGACCATGGACGACGCGCACATCTTCCTGACCAGGGAGCAGGTCGGCACCGAGCTCAGGCGGCTGCTCACCTTCGTGCTCGACCTGCTGCGCGACTACGGCCTGAACGACTTCTACCTGGAGCTGTCCACCAGGGACAACGAGAAGGAGAAGTGGGTCGGCAGCATCGAGGACTGGGAGCACGCCACCGAGCAGCTCCGGCAGGCGGCGCAGGAGTCCGGCCTGGAACTGGTGGCGGACCCCGGCGGCGCGGCGTTCTACGGGCCGAAGATCTCCGTCCAGGCGCGGGACGCGATCGGCAGGACCTGGCAGCTGTCCACCATCCAGGTCGACTACAACCTCCCGAAGCGGTTCGGGCTCGAGTACCAGGCCGCCGACGGGACCAGGCAGCAGCCGATCATGATCCACCGGGCGCTGTTCGGGTCGATCGAGCGGTTCTTCGGCATCCTGGTCGAGCACTACGCGGGGGCCTTCCCGCCGTGGCTCGCGCCGGTCCAGGTGGTGGGCATCCCCGTCTCCGACGCGCACGTGCCCTACCTGGAGAAGGTCGCGGCGAGCCTGCGCGAGCATGACATCCGGGCCGAGGTCGACGCCAGCGACGACCGGATGCAGAAGAAGATCAGGAACGCGCAGCGGCAGAAGGTGCCGTACATGCTCATCGCGGGCGACGACGACGCGAACGCCGAGGCCGTGTCTTTCCGGTACCGGGACGGGTCGCAGAAGAACGGCGTCCCGGTCGACGAGGCGATCAGGGAGATCCTCACCGCCGTGCGCGACCGCGTCCAGGTGTAGCCCCGTGCCCGGCCCGGAAACCCCAGACCCGGATACTCCAGATTCGGATATTCCAGGTTCGGATACTCCAGATTCGGATACTCCAGACGAGGAGCGGGTCTTCACGGGCGTGCCCGACGCGTTCGGCCGGCTGTGGACGCCGCACCGGATGGCTTACATCAAGGGCGAGGGTAAGCCCTCAGGTCCCGGTGAGGACGAGGGCTGCCCGTTCGACGAGGCGCCGAAGCGCAGCGACGAGGACGGCCTGATCGTCGCCCGCGGCCAACTGGTCTACGCAGTGCTCAACCT
>JBOHCK010000333.1:0-6525 GCA_050698755.1 Streptosporangiaceae bacterium
GCCCGAGTCACCGCCCGCCAGCGCGCCCGCCGCGGCGATCGCGGCCGCCACGAGCAGCGGCTGCGCTACCGCCGTGTCCCTGATCTCATCGGCGTCGGCCGTCGTGCCGCACCGGATCAGGTCACAGCCCGCCAGCTCGGAGGCGGCGCCGAGAAAGTCGGCGACGCCGGGCAGTTCCAGCCAGGGCGCTAGGAAACCGGGCGCCTGCGCGCCCTGCCCAGGTGCGGTAATTATGAGCATCCTAATAGGGTGCCCTGTAGATGTCCGCCATCTGCATGCGGGACGATACGAAGTTGCGCGCGACAATCTTGTCGCTTTCCCACAAATGGTGTTCACCGGGGCGTTACCGTCCCGTTACCCCCCGCGCCGCCGGAGCGGTCGCGGGCCTCAGCGCGGGCCTCAGGTGTGCTCGGCGGCCAGGCGGCCCAGAGCGATCGCGACCCACAGGGTGAAGCCGTCCCGCCCGACGGAAGGCGCGTAGTCGGTCAGCTCCTCGACCCGGCGCAGCCGGTAGCGGACGGTGTTCGGGTGCACGATCAGCATCCGCGCGGTGGCCTCCATCGAGGAGCCCTGTTCCAGGTAGGTCGTCAGCGTGTCGAGCAGGGCGTGCCCGCCGGTGAGCAGCGGCTCGTAGATCTCGCTGATCAGCGTGGCGCGGGCGTCGGGGTCACCGTCAAGCGCCCGTTCGGGCAGCAGGTCATCGGCGCCGGCCGGCCGGGGCGCGTCGGGCCAGGCGGGCGCGGCCCGCAGCGCGGCCAGCGCCGCACGCAGGGAGACCGACGCGGTGCGCAGGTCGCGGACCAGCGGTCCTGCGATCACCGGGCCGGGCCCGAACCTCCCCGCGAACCGCTCGGCGGCGGCGATCGGGTCGTCGCCGCCGCCCACCACCAGGATGAGCCGGTTCCCGTGCACGCCGGCCAGCAGGTCGAGTCTGGCCCGCCGGGCCTGGGCCCGCAGCTCCTCGATCAGCGGCTCCACCCCGCTGGCCGCGCTACCTTCGCCGTCCTCGTCGCCGATGGTCCCGACGACGACGGTAACGGGGGAGGAGGACCAGTTCAGCGCCGACGCCCAGGAGTGCAGCGATTCCTCGGTCTCCCCGCGGACCAGGGAGTCCACCACGAGCGCTTCCAGCCGCGCGTCCCAGGCGCCGCGCGCCTCCGCCGTCCGCGCGTACACCAGCGCCGCGCTGAACGCGATCTCCCTGGCGTAGGTCAGCACGGCCTCGCGCAGCTCCGCCTCGTCGCCCGGGGCGGCCAGCTCGTCGACCTGCGCCTCGACCGCGTCGATGATGACCCGGACCATCTCGACCGCGTGCTGCAGGCTGACCGCCCGGGCCAGCTCGCGCGGCGCGGTGCCGAACACCTCGGTCACCGCGGGCCGGTTGCGCTCCGGGTGCTTGATCCAGTTGAGGAACGCGGCGATGCCCGCCTGGGCCACGAGGCCGAGCCAGGACCGGTTCTCCGCCGACATGTTGCGGTACCACGGCAGCCGCTTGTCCATGGCGGCGATCGCGGCCGTGCCGAGCGCCCCCGAAGCACGCTCGAGCCGCCGCACGGTCTCCGCGCTCACGCGCGACCGGCCCGCCCGAGCGCCCTTCGCCGTCATCCCCCCAGCGTAATGAAAACCGACTACGAGAGGGCCTCGCTGACCGGGAGGTCCAGGCGGTACTTGGCGATCGCCTGGGCGGGGAACTTGGCGTCGACCGCACCGCTGCGGGCCAGTTCCCACAGCACGGCGACCGTGATCGACTCGGCGTCGACGTGGAAGAAGCGCCGCGCCGCCGGGCGGGTGTCGGAGAAGCCGAACCCGTCGGTGCCGAGCGAGGTGAACGGCCCAGGCACCCAGCGCGCGATCTGGTCCGGCACGGCCTTGATCCAGTCAGAGACCGCGACCACGGGGCCCGCCGCCTCGGACAGGAGCGAGGTCACGTACGGCACCCGCGGCCCGGAGTCGGGGTGGAGCATGTTCCACGACTCGCAGGCCAGCGCCTCGCGGCGCAGCTCGGTCCAGGAGGTGGCCGACCATACGTCGGCGGACACGCCCCACTCGGTGGCCAGCATCTCCTGGGCGGTCAGCGCCTGCCGCACGGCCACCCCGGAGGCCAGGATCTGGGCCCGCGGCCCGGGCTCTGCGGGAGGAGGCTCAGGCGAAGGCGAGGCCGCGTACTGGTAAAGCCCGCGCAGGATGCCCTGCTCGAGCGCCGCGGGCCCGCCAGGCAACGAGGCGGGCTCGGCGGGCTGCGGGTACGGCTCGTTGTAGACGGTGAGGTAGTAGAAGATGTTCTCGCCGTCCGGGTGCTCCGGCGTGGCCTCGTACATCCGGCGCAGCGCGTCCCGCACCACGTAGGCCAGCTCGAACGCCCAGGCGCAGTCGTAGGACACGCAGGCCTCAGACACCGAGGCCAGCAGCAGCGAGTGTCCGTCGTTGTGCTGCAGCCCCTCGCCGGCCAGCGTCGTCCGCCCGGCCGTCGCCCCCAGCAGGAACCCCCGCCCGAGCTGGTCGCCGAGCGCCCACATCTCATCGCCGGTCCGCTGCCAGCCGAACATCGAGTAGAACACGTACACGGGGATCATGTGCGTGCCGTGGGTGGCGTACGCGGAGCCCGCCGCGACGACCGACCCCATCGCCCCGGCCTCGCTGATCCCCTCGTGCAGGATCTGGCCCTTCTCGGACTCCTTGTACGACAGCAGCAGGTTGCGGTCCACCGCGTCGTAGGTCTGGCCGTGCGGTGAGTAGATCTTCGCGGTCGGGAACAGCGAGTCCATGCCGAACGTCCGCGCCTCGTCCGGGATGATCGGCGCGAACCGCTCGCCGATCTCGGGGTCCTTCATCAGCTCCTTGAGCAGCCGGACGAACGCCATGGTGGTGGCGACCGCCTGCTTGCCCGAGCCCTTGCGCAGCTCGTCGTAGATCGAGTCACCCGGCAGGTTCAGCGACTTGGCCCGGACCACCCGGCGGGGGAGCACCCCGCCGAGCGCGGCCCGCCGCTCGCGCATGTACCTGATCTCGTCGGAGTCCTCGCCCGGGTGGTAGTACGGCGGGAGGTCGGCCTCCAGCGCCGAGTCCTCGATCGGCAGGTACAGCCGGTCCCTGAACTCCTTCAGCTCGGCCACGGTGAGCTTCTTCATCTGGTGCGTGGCGTTGCGCGCCTCGAAGTCCTTGCCGAGCGTCCAGCCCTTGATCGTGTGCGTGAGGATGACCGTGGGCTGGCCGACGTGCTCGCGCGCGGCCTTGAACGCCGCGTAGACCTTGCGGTAGTCGTGGCCCCCGCGCGACAGCGTGCGCAGCTGGTCGTCGGACAGGTGCGCCACCATCGCGCGCAGCCGCGGGTCGCCGCCGAAGAAGTTCTCCCTGATGTACGCGCCGGACTCGACGCTGTACGTCTGGAACTGGCCGTCCGGCGTGGTGTTCATCTTGTTGACCAGCACGCCGTCGGTGTCCTGGGCCAGCAGCGGGTCCCAGTCGCGGCCCCAGATGACCTTGATCACGTTCCAGCCCGCGCCGCGGAAGTACGCCTCGAGCTCCTGGATGATCTTGCCGTTGCCGCGCACCGGGCCGTCCAGGCGCTGCAGGTTGCAGTTGATGACGAAGGTGAGGTTGTCCAGTTCCTCGCGGGCGGCCAGGCCGATCGCGCCGAGCGCCTCGGGCTCGTCCATCTCGCCGTCGCCGGTGAACGCCCACACGTGCGACCGCGAGGTGTCGTGGATCTCGCGGGCCAGCAGGTACCGGTTGAACCTGGCCTGGTAGATGGCGTTGAGCGGGCCGAGCCCCATCGACACCGTGGGGAACTCCCAGAAGTCCGGCATCAGCCGCGGGTGCGGGTAGGAGGGCAGCCCGCCGCCCGGGTGGGACAGCTCCTGCCGGAACCCGTTGAGCTGGTCCTCGGTCAGCCTGCCCTCAAGGAACGCGCGCGCGTAGATGCCCGGCGCCGCGTGCCCCTGGAAGAACACCTGGTCACCGGACTCGCCGTGGTCCTTGCCGCGGAAGAAGTGGTTGAACCCGACCTCATACAACGAGGCCGCGGAGGCGTACGTCGCGATGTGCCCGCCCACGCCCATCCCCGGGCGGTTGGCCCGGGAGACCATCACAGCGGCGTTCCACCGGATGTAGGCCCTGATCCGCCGCTCGACGTGCTCGTCGCCGGGGAACCACGGCTCGCGCTCGGGCGGGATCGTGTTGATGTAGTCCGTGCTGCGCAGGCCGGGCACCCCGACCTGCTGCTCGCGCGCCCGCTCGAGCAGGCGGAGCATCACGTACCTGGCGCGGGCCCGGCCCCTGGTCCGCACGACGGAGTCGAAGGATTCGACCCATTCGCGTGTCTCGTCCGGATCGATATCGGGCAGCTGGCTCGGCAGCCCGTCGTTGATGATGGAGAATCGCTGACGTCCGGAAGCCACGGGGTAGCCTCGCCTTCCGCTTCAGATCGGGCGGCTGGTAGGCCGCCGGTGGGCAGAGCGCTCGTTGTTGTCCAGACCAATCGTCGTACGAACCGGCCATGAGCGCATCTCTACTCGACGGTAACCCCCCCCGCGGGGCGGGCGGTGCGCCGCGGGGGCCGGGAAGCCCTGGCCCGGGAAAGTTTCGCCGAGAGCGGACTCCTCCGTTACTCTAAGTGATTAGGACTGCTTTGCGTAATCACGTACCGGGCCGGGCAGGTCAATTTATGGCGGCGGTTTCGCTGGCCGGGCCGATTGCCACTTGCGCGCCGGGCCGACCCAGTGTGAACTGTCCCAACAAGAAGTGCTGACGCGGCATCGCCGTCAGCTGAGCGGCCCAGGCGAACCTGGGCCCAGCGCGCGCGATGACGCGGGGAGGGATCCAAGGAGGACGTCAGTGAGCGCGACCGCGGGCCAGGCGCAGGATGAGCGCGGCCAGGCCGAGCGGCTCGGTATCAAGCCGGGCCAGGTGGTGCAGGAGATCGGCTACGACGATGATTGCGACGAGCAGCTACGCGGCGCGATCACCCAGGTAGACGGAGTGGAGCTGGTCGACGAGGACTACGACGACGTGGTCGACGTGGTCTTGCTGTGGTGGCGGGACGGGGATGGGGACCTGGTGGACGCGCTGGTAGATGCCCTCACGCCGCTGGCCGACGGGGGGTACATCTGGCTCCTCACGCCCAAGGCGGGCCGGAGAGGGCACGTCGAGCCGAGCGATATCGGCGAGGCGGCGCCGACCGCCGGCCTCTCGCAGACCTCGAGCGTGAGCGCGGCCCGGGACTGGTCGGGCACGCGCCTGGTCGCTCCCAAGGCCCGCAGGTAGGCCAGGCGGCCCGCGGCCAGCCAGTATCTTTATCCCGAACGGCGGTGGTTCCACCCCCGCGCCCAAGTGGCAGACTTGGGTTGGTGGCGGCCCGCTTCCGCACTGAGCCCCGGCATAGGAGGACTGCCCGTCCCCCTATCACCCCCTGGCCCCGATCCAGCGAGAGGACACTGGCATGATGGCGGTAGAAGTAGGCGACCAAGCGCCCGATTTCGAGCTGCGCGATCAGCACGGCACCCCCGTGCGGCTGTCGGGGTTCCGCGGCGCCAAGAACGTCGTGCTCGTCTTCTACCCGCTGGCGTTCAGCGGGGTCTGCACCAGCGAGCTGTGCGCCATCCGCGACGAGTTTCCCGAGGTGGACCGGGACGACGTGGAGATGCTCACGGTTTCGGTGGATTCCACGTTCACCCACCGCGCCTGGGCCGACGCCGAGCATTACGAGTTCGGGCTGCTGTCTGATTTCTGGCCGCACGGGGAAGTGGCGAAGCTGTACGGTGTGTTCGACTCCGAGCGCGGCATCGCGACCCGGGGCACGTTCATCATCGACAAGGAAGGCGTCGTGCGGTGGAAGGTGGTCAACCCGATCCCGCAGGCGCGCGACCTGGCTGAGTACTCGAAGGCGCTCGCCGCGCTCGGCTAGCGTCCCCTGGTAGGGAGGCCTGGCCCGTGGGGGAGCACCGTGCCCTGTTACCGCTGCGGTGTGCGGCAGACAGATCCGGAGCACGGCAAGAGTCCCTGGCGCCGTGGGGTGGCGCGCGACCAGCTCGTGCTCGTATGCCCGGCCTGCCAGGAGTCCACGGACTGGACGGCCGACCTGGAATGCTGCGGCCGGTGCCGCAGCCTGCACCTGATCCGGCGGCTCGGCCAGGTCGAGTGCCTCGACTGCGGCCTGGTCCGGGAGCCTGAGGCCACCCTCGTCCCGGTCGGCGCGCCCGAGCCGGCCGCGTCGGCGACCGGGGTCCGGGCCGACGCGGCCCTGGCCGACGAGGTCGGGCGCGCGCTCGACCGGCTGCTCGGCCGCGGCTGAGCAGCCGGCGGCGCCTGGCCTTGCCCCGTTTACGACATGAAGTTCCGCGTAGGTGATAATTCCTCATACGCGCCCCGATGGCGTTTCATATCCTCGAATGCGGGGGGATGGTCATCGGGAATCCCCGGGTGAGGATGGGAGTTTCGGCATGGGCTTGCCCGCCGTCCAGCAGCGAGTGCTCGACCGGATGGAGGGCGCGCTCAAGGCCAGCGAGCCTCACCTGGCCGCGATGTTCG
>JBOHCK010000334.1:0-6517 GCA_050698755.1 Streptosporangiaceae bacterium
TCCAGGCGCCCGCGCCGCGGAAGGCCCACACCATCTGGGCCAGCACGCCGGCCCCGTCCACCATGGCCGCGTCCACCACCTGCCCGGCTCCGGACCGCTGCCGCTCCCAGAGCGCGGCCAGCACCCCAGTGACCAGGAACATGGAGCCGCCACCGAAGTCGCCGACCAGGTTGAGCGGCACGGCGGGCCGGTCCCCGGCCCCGATCGCGTGCAGCGCGCCGGTGAGCGAGATGTAGTTGATGTCGTGCCCGGCCTGCGCGGCCATCGGCCCGTCCTGGCCCCACCCGGTCATCCGGCCGTAGACCAGCGCCGGGTTCACCGCGTGGCACTCCTGCGGGCCGACCCCCAGCCGTTCGGCCACGCCGGGCCGGAACCCTTCCAGCAGCACGTCGGCCCGGGCTGTGAGGCGCAGCACCAGTTCGCGGCCGGCGTCGGACTTCAGGTCCGCGGCCACCGACCGGCGGCTGCGCAACGTGTAATCGCGGCGATCTCCCGTCGGGTCGAAGGCGGCGGTGGGCCGCTCCACCCGGACCACGTCGGCGCCCAGGTCGCCGAGCAGCATCGCGGCGTGCGGCACCGGGCCGATCGCGGCGAGTTCGACCACCCGCAGGCCCGTGAGCGGACCGGACATGCGCTGCCCCTTTCAGCCGGCTCGTGCGCCATCCGAGGCAGTATGGCATTGCGGCAGGGCCGCGCCGTGATCCGGATGCTGGCCACGCCCTCGGCCGGGCAGGCTGAATCGGCCCTGGATGCCGCTAGGATTTCGGGCAGGATGTCCGGGGATATGCCGGCGGACAGCGGTCCGGGCCGACAGCCCGTAGGAGGCAAGGCTGCGTACACGTGCCTCGCTCTGGCCACGACTGTTCATGGCCGGGCTCAGTACGCTCATGGTTCTGGGCGGCCTCAGTTGCTCGTCCGCGCAGGGGAATTCGACGCCGCCCTGGAAGCTGGCCTGGACCGATACATTCAACGGCCTGGCAGGCTCCATGGTCAGGGCCAGCTACTGGGAGTACAACACTGGCCGGGGAATTTTCGGCACCAATGAGGTCGAGGCGATGACCTCATCGACGGGCAACGTCCGTCTCGACGGGCGCGGGAACCTCGTCATCACCGTCCGCGGCCGCGGCGCGGCCGGTGACCCCAAGGCCAACTGGACCTCGGGCCGGATAGAGACCCGGGCCAACCGGTTGTTCGGGGCGCCGGCCGGCGGCGAGATGATGGTGACCGCCTCTATCAAGCAGCCGGGGGTGGCCCACGGACTGGGGTACTGGCCCGGCTTCTGGATGCTGGGGCGGGGACACTGGCCGGGGACCGGGGAGATAGACATCATGGAGGATGTCGACGGTCTCAGCAAGGACTCCGGGACCCTCCACTGCGGCAACCTCACCCAGCACAATCCCGATGGGAGCCTAGGGCCCTGCCACGAGGGCTTTGGCCTGGGCAGTGGCCTGCGGCCCTGCGCCGGATGCGAGACCTCCTTCCACACCTACTCCATGATCATCGACCGGCGTCACCCTGGCCACGAGCAGATCCGCTGGTACCTGGACGGGCATCAGTTCTACAGCGTGAGCGAGAGCCGGGTCGGAACGGCCGTGTGGACCGCGGCCATCGACCATGGCCACTCGATCCTGCTCAGCCTCGCGATGGGGGGCTCGTTCCCCGATGACCAGTGCCACTGCACCACCCCTACCAGCCAGACCTCATCCAACGGGGCGATGGTTGTGCGGTATGTGAGCGTCTACACCAACTGAACCGCAACCGGGTCAGGGCGCCAGCTCGCTGGTCTTGCTCCCGAGATTCTGGTACTTCGGGCTGGCGTGGACGAAGACGCCGCTGGGCTGCGGCGCGTGTCCTTTGACCCAGACGAAGTAGTCGCTGGCGCCGAACGAGTCAGTAATGCCGATTTCTGCGGCCAGATAGTAGGAACGGCTGGCCGACAGCACGTGCGCGAGGACCCCGTCCACGTCCGGCGTCACCTGGTCGTAGTAGACGACCGTCCGGAAGTACCCATCATTCAGGGCAGAGGTGTAGCCGGCCGGGCCGGTCTGCGTGACGCCCTTCTTGTTGGTATAGGAGATGTAGTACGTCGAGTAGAACTGGCGGGGCTGCGCGTCCCGATTGTTCTCCAGGTAGTAAATGGGGACCTCGGGCGCCTCGACCAGGTAATGTCCGTTCGGCTTGAGGTACGTGCTGAAGGCCTGCACGAACTGCCCGGAGTCCGGCCACACCTGGAAGTACTCGCCGGACCAAGTCAGGCCGAGTATGAGGGCCAGGCTCCACACCGCGACGCCGACATGCGGATGGCGGAGATGATCGCCCAGGATGCGGGATATCCCCGCACCTGCGATGGGGGCCGCGAAGAACAGGCCGAAACCGATGTGCTTCTGGAAAGAGATGTCCGTGTGCAGGTGCGCCTGGTAGACCGGGGCCAGGAGCGCGGTGCCGGTGAGGACCACCCCGAGTGCGGCCCGCCAGAGACGTCCGCCGACGATCCCAAGTTGTTCGTCCGGTTCAGTGCGGGCGCGCCGTACGTAAACGACGGTGCCGATCACTGCCAGCACGAATATGACGCCGCCCCATTCCGCGAATTCCCGCACGAACGTGGTGACCGGGACCACGCCCTGCGCGCGGTTCGTGGTGGTTTGCGAGATGGCCGCCTGGTACGCGTGCCCGCCCGCCTTCAGCGCCGCGTATAGCAGGCCGCCGACGGCGGCTGCGAAGGCCACGGGGTAGAGCAGGACCCGCCGGCCACGGGCTGGCCAGCCGGCCAGGGCGGGGAGGACGGCGATGGTCGGCACGAACAGCAGCCCGGCGTACTTGACGCCGACCGCAAGCGCCGCCACGGGGGCAGCGAGCAAAAAGACGGGCCATCGGAAAGCGGCCGTGCGGACCATGATCCATGCCGCGGTGGCCAGCAGGAACAAGCAGGTCGCGTCGTAGGTGGCGAAGTCGCCCAGGAAGATCGCCGACGCGGTCACGGAGAACAGCGCCGCCGAGCACAGGGCGACCCGTTCGTTGAACAGGCGCCGGGTCAGCGCGTACAGCAGGGTGGTGGTGGCCAGCATCTCGATCAGGCTGAGCGCCCGGGCCGCCGCGAGGCCGCCCACGTCGTTGACCGCGGCGGCCGCCACGGGATAGAGCACAGGCGCGCCGGAGAAATACGACGTGTAGGTTCCCTGCAGCGCCGAGCCGTGGAGCAGATGCTCCAGTTCCATGTGGCCCGAGTAGAGGTAGAGCGCCTCATCCTCGAAGGCTGAGCGGTGCAGCCGCAGCGACAAGATCGCCTGCAGGATCAGGATGCACAGCAGCAGCACCCGGCTGACCCGGGTGCGGCGGCTTGGCGGCGCCCGGCGAGGCCTGGCCTTCGGCTCAGCCTCGGGCCGGGGCTCGGCAGCGGGCAGGGCCGGCGGTTCCCCGGAGGGAGCCAGCGGGAGGGGAGCCGTGGTGGCCGCCGGGACCGGCGCCACCGCCACCAGGCTCTCGCCTCGCGGTTGCGGCACCGCGATGATGGTTTCTGTGGAGGAGGTCGTCAGGGTGACGCTCGCCGGAGGCTCCTCGATGCGGATCACGCGTGTCCGGGTGAGTTCCGTGCCGGGGGAGGATTCAGCGTCCCCGTCGCGGTCCGACGACGCGGCCTCCGCGCTATCCGGCTCGGCGTTGTCCGCGCGATCCGGTTCGGGGGTTTCCGTCTCGTCCGCGTCTGCCTCATCGGCCTGATCTGGCGGCACCAGCTTGCTGGTCAGCTTGGGCGTCACGCCGGCCACCGTGGTGTCGATGGCCTCGAACGCGTCAGCGGTCATGGCCTCGATGGTCTTGATGGCTTGCGCGGTCTTGGCTTCGAGGGCCGAGATGGCCTCGACCGTCTCGAGGGCTTTCGTTGTCCGGGCCTCGAGGCCGCCCAGGGTGCTGGTCTCCAGGGCATCGATAGCTTCGATAGCTTCGATGGCCTCGAGCGTCCTGGCCTGGATCATCGCGCTCTGCAGGTCCGCCCGACTGAGGGTGGTGGTCACCTCGGCGTCCGGGCGCGTCCCGCGCGGCTGGATGGGGGAGTCCGGGCCGGCGGTCGTTCCGGCCCTGCCGACCTGTGCTACGACCGTGTCGGCGTCCGCCTCGGTCTTAACGTCGGCGTCGGCGTCGGTCTCGGTCTCAGCCGCAGTCCCGGCGCCAGCCTTGATCGCGGTCGCGGCATCAGCCCCGACTACGGTTTCGGCGCCGACTTTGGTCGCGGTCGGGGTATCAGTCTGAACTACGGTTTCGGCGTCAGCCTCAGCAACCGTGGCTTCGGCGGCTTGGCCCGGGCCCGCGTCCTCCGGCCCGGCTTCACTGGGCCCGGCTTCATTCTGGTCAGCGCCGGCCGGGTCGCCCGCCTCCGCCGCAGCGTCCCCGGCCTCAGCTTCCGCCTCAGTCCCGGCCTCGGCAGTCCCGGCCTCGGCAGCCGTCTCAGTCCCCGCCGTCTCCGGCGGGTCGGAAGCCCCCGCCGTCGGCGGCTGGCTGGTCTCCGGCGCTGCCTCGGTCTCCGGCGCCGCCCCCACCTCAGACTGGGGGGTCGGCCGGGTGGCTTCATCCTCCTGGGCCGGGACGGGGATGTTCTTCAGGAGCGAGGCCGCGTTCGCAGCGCTCTTCCCGTCCGCTGACGACGCGCGGCGGTGCAGCCAGAGGGGGAGCACCACCGTCTCGGCGTCGGTCAAGACGTCGGGCCGGTCGTCGCCCGACGGCCCGAACACCGAGCGGCTGGACCGCTTCGGCTTGGCGGCGGGCGGACTGCCGTCACCGTTCTGCGGCGGCCGGTCGCGGCCTCGTTTCCAGCTGCGACGCGTCTTGGACGGCTCGTCCTCTCGGGTGCGCTTCACCTAACCTTTCGTCTCCACATTGGGCTGGAGGAGCACCCGTCCCGCGACCGTGAGCTCGAATAGCCCGAGAGCGAACAGGACGATGAAGTTGTACGGGTCCAGCGTGAGCATCCGCCAGAACGCCAGGCCGGTCCACAGCAGCGAACTGCCCACCGACCAGACGAGGAACCAGGTCCAGAAGCGCCTGCTGCCGTCCTGCTTCTTCTTGTTACCGCCCGAAGGGTTCCAGCCCAGGCGCTTGCCGCGGATCGCGTCAAAGTACGCCCAGAAATGGGCCCAGCCGGAGATCAGCTTCACGGCCCACGCCTCGAGCCGGTACGGAGCGTGATGCCAGGCCGGGATAATCACTGCGGCGTAGAACACCACGGGCACCATGAAAATCATGTTCTTGAATTCGAGAACGTTTGGCACAACGGCCAGGATCAAGATGGTCAGGGCCGGTACCACGAACGTGAACAGAGCCGTGTAGATGTAGTAGATGAAGCCGGAGATGTAACACAGGCGGGTGTAGAGGGGCAGCTTGGCGCCCCAGAACATTTTCCCGAAGAGCAGTCCGACCGTTCCCGAGCACCAGCGGTACTGCTGGTTCAGGAACGCGGGGACATTATCCGGGCAGTTACCGGTGGAGAGGGCGACGGGAATGTAGCGCAGCGTCCAGCCGATGCGGTTCAGGTCGAAGCCGGTGAGCACGTCCTCGGAGTGCTCGGCCAGCGTCATGCCCAGGTTCTCTTTCAGTGCGGCCCGCCGGTACACGGCGCAGCTGCCGACGCAGATCGCCCCGCCCTTGCGGGACCGGGCCGTCTGGATCGACCGGTAGAACAGCTCCTGGACCGCGCCCGCGCCGCGCTCCACCCAGCTCTGGTCGTTGGTGATGCGGAAGAATTGGGGGGTCTGCACGATCCCGATCTTCGGGTCGTCCTCCATGTACGGCAGGGCCTCGTTGAGCAGGTCGT
Organism: Streptosporangiaceae bacterium; assembly: GCA_050698755.1. Taxonomy (GTDB): domain Bacteria; phylum Actinomycetota; class Actinomycetes; order Streptosporangiales; family Streptosporangiaceae; genus Palsa-504. The sequence goes on from JBOHCK010000334.1 coordinate 5,804, forward strand.
GACGGGGGGCGAAGTCGGCGTCCAGGAGAAGGATGTAGTCGCCGTAAGAAACCTGGAAGCCGAACCAGAGGTTTCCTGACTTCTTGAACCAGCCCCGGTTCGGCCGTCTCGCGTAGGCGAAACCGAACTCGCGCGCCATGGCCTTGAGCTCGGAACTTGCCGAGTCGTCCAGCACATAGGCCGTGACCGTTCCCTGGTAGTAGCGGCTCATCTCGGCCACGTACTTCCAGGTATTGCGGACCACATCCACCGGCTCGCCGCAGACCGGCAGGAAGACGTCCACGGAGGGGTAGTTCTCCGGGCGCCACCCGTCCACCAGCCGCTTGTGCGCCTTGAAATCGAAGCCGCGGGCCATGCCGTCCGTGATCATGGGCAGCGCCAGGAACAGGGTGCCCATAATCACGAATGGCACGTAGAACCAGAACCAGTGGAATTGGAGCATCAGCCGCGTCTGGCTGAACAGGAGCAGCGGGAAGCTGGCCACCGACGCTAGGGTCAGGATCCAGGCGCCGCGCTTGATGTAGCGGTACTTCTCGTCGTCCCGCGGCGGGACGGGCAGGACCGGGCCCAGCGCCACCTCGCCGGCTGGCGGCTCCGGCGGGTTGTCTGGAGCGAGGGCCGACGCGGGATTGGCGGCCGGCACGGTCCGAGGCTGGGGGACCGCGACGTCCACCGGGGGCTCGTCGACCTGCGGTGTGGCCGGCGTTGTGGCGC
>JBOHCK010000335.1:0-6429 GCA_050698755.1 Streptosporangiaceae bacterium
GCACCAGGCCCCGCGTTTCCCCTGTTCACGGACTTCACCGTTGTTCTCCCCCCAGTTCGCCGGGTGTCCTCACCCGTCATATGATTACCCTGAGTGACTCCTTTACACACCTAGAGTGATACCCTCGTTGGGACCGCCCGCTGGGACGAGGATCGTGTTGCCGGCGATAGCGATGGGTGCGTTGGTGGACCTTGGCAGCTGGTGCTCGTAGACGATGGCGCCGGTGTCGCGGTTCAGGGCGACCAGCACACCGGTGTACAGGGTGGTGAAGACGAGATCGTTAGAGACGGTAGCGGCGCCCAGCGGCATGGCCGGTACCTTGGTGTCCCACTCGACCTTGCCGGTGGTCAGGTTGAGAGCCTCGATCTCGCCGGTGCCGCTGCCGTCCGGGGCGCCGAGCGGGAGGCTCATCTTGGTGAGAGTGAACGGCAGGTCGACGGTGGCCACGTACACGTTGTTGCCAGCCAGGGCCGGGTTGGACAGCAGACCGCCGTACGAGCCGGGCAGGATGGTGTAGGGCGCCTTCAGCGCCAGCTTGTGTTCCATGGCCTCGAGCGAGTAGTTGTCGGAGACGCTGTGCTTACCGACGGGCGTCTTCCAGATCAGCTTGCCGGTGCTCGCGTTCATCGCGTAGACCACGCCCATCTTCCCCGAGCCGATCACGGCGGGCTCTCCGCTGATGGTCGCGGCGATGGGGGAGGTCTGCATGTCGTGGTCCATGAAGTCGTTGGTGACGCCCTGGTAGTACCAGCGCAGCTGGCCCGTCGCGGCATCGAGATTTACTTCGCTGTCCGTGTAGAGCTGGGCCGAAGGGTGGGCGATCGCCGTGGCGGCCGTCTGATAGGGATTGCCGATGCCGAACGTCACCGAGCCGTCGCTGCCGATCAGCGGGGTCTCCCACGCGCCGCCTCAGCTACGTCAACCGCAATAGACACCGGTCCCTGGACCCGGTTCTTCCCGCGGTGCACGGGTTACCCAGCACAGAACCGCTGCCCCGGTACCGCTCAGGCGCGCGGCCGCGCCGGTGTGGCATCCTGAAGAGGTCGAGAGGCGCTGCGACGGATCGGGTCCGCCACGCTCGACACCCCCGCTCAACGGCAAGGGCGCCTTCGAGGTTCACGGAGGCGGTCATGACCGTAGTGGGTTGCGTTGCCGGGCTGTGGCGGTACCCGGTGAAATCCATGGCCGGGGAGAGCCTGGATGACGTCGAGGTCTCCTGGAACGGCCTGGCGGGTGATCGCCGGTGGGCTTTCATCCGTGGCCACCGGATACGGAGCGGCTTTCCGTGGCTGACGATCAGGGATCGACCCGAACTGGCCCACTACCGGCCTCGCTTCGCCGAGCCGGACCGGCCTGACGCCTCCGCGACGCTGGTTCGTACGCCCTCCGGCGGCGAGGTTGACGTGGCCTGCCGCCCGCTCGCGGCCGAGCTCGGGCGCGGTGTCCGCGTCATCAAGCAGGACCGCGGAGTCTTCGACTCGATGTCCCTGTCCCTGCTGACGACGCAGACCGTAGCCAGCCTCGGCAAGCTGGCAGGCACCGACCTGGCCGCCGAGCGGTTCCGGCCCAACCTGCTGGTGGATGCCCCCGGGCGCGACTTCCCCGAGGACGCCTGGGTCGGCCGGGTCTTGCGCCTCGGCGGTCTGCGGATGCGGGTGGACCGGGACGACAAGCGGTGCGTGGTGGTCACCGTAGACCCGGTGACGCTGGTCAGGAACCCGGCGATCCTGCGCACCATAGCGCGGGAGCGCGACATGCGGATCGGGGTCTACGGCTCGACCGTGGAACCGGGCCGGGTCGCGGTAGGCGATCCGGTCGAACTCGAACCCTGAGCCCGCCTGACCGTCTGCGTGGCGAGCGGCCCCAGATTGAACCGTGGCCGCCTCCCGTTCGTGCCGCATATGGGTGGCATAAGCCAGGGTGCCCTGCGCTTTGCCTCCCCCTCACCCGTCCCGCCCGCCAGCCACCCTTCCCTGGCGGGCGGGACCCGGAATCCGGCGCTGGTCACGCGTCGGCCCGCGGGACCGCGCGGAACCAGGACTGGTCCTCGGTGAGGTAGCGGTCCAGGCGGAGCCCGGCGGCGGCGAGCGCGGCGGCCAGTTCGGTCTCGTCCAGGCGCATGGACGTGAACGTCTGCGTCCAGCGCTGCTCGCCGACGACGTATTCGACGGTGGCCGAGACCAGGTTCGGGGCCGGGCGTGACACGTCGCGCAGCCGGAAGACCATTCCGTCGCTCTCGCGCTCAGACTCCGCCGCCTCGGTAAACCACGCCGCCGCGTGCTGCTGGACGATGACGCAGCCGCCGTCGGCGACGTGCTCACGGCAGGCGGCCAGCAGCGCGTTCCTGATCGGCTCGTCGGGCACGTTGACCAGGTGTGACGCGAGCAGGACGGCCTCGAAACGACGACCGAGGGACAGCCCCTCGATGCGCGCGCACACGGTCTCGGCGTCGCGTACGTGGGCGAGCATCTCGGGCGACTCGTCGACGGCGACGACCTCGTGGCCGAGCGCCACGAGCGCACGGGTGATCCGCCCGGTGCCGCAGCCGAGTTCAAGGATGGATGCCCCAGGGCCGGCGGCGGCGTGCACGATGGCCGACTCGCCGAAATCGGGCAATTGCGCATAAAGGTCGACGGCACAGCCGTCCGGCGTGATCACGCCGGGGCCGGTCCCTTGGGGTCGCGCTACCTGGGTCATAAAACCCATTTTGCCGAACGCCGCGCCAGCCCCGGCATCCGCCGGGGCGCAGCCATAAACAAGGCGGCCCAGCCGGGTCGCCTGCGGGTATCCCTCGCAGAGGGGTCAGGCGGGGGCGACCGCGGAGGACGCCGCCGCGGTCCATAGCGGGGTCGCCTGGGTGCGATACGGCTCCGTGCCTGGCGCGTGCCCCTGGTGACGTGCGGGCGCGTGATGGTCGCGGTCGGCGGGCGGGTCCGCCTGGACGGCGGCCTGGGGTGTGCCCGCCGTGGGGAGGTGGAACCAGACGGTGGTCCCGGCCGAGTCCTTGAGGTAACCCCACTCGCTGGCGAGATGCTGGACCAGGAAAAGACCGTGGCCTTCGGCGGCGTACAGGTCGCCCTTCACGATCGGGGCACCCGCGGCACCGTCATCGATGATCTCGATGAGGACGCCGTGCGCGACGCCGATGACGACGATGGTGACCGTTCCCCCGTCGACGCCCGACTTGGTGTGCTGGATCGCGTTGGTGACGATTTCAGAAGTCAGTAAAGTCGCCGCGTCGGAGTCCGCCTGGATCTGCTTCGAGCTGAAAGTCTGAGCCACGAAGGCCCGGGCCAGGCCGACCTGCTCCGGGCGCCCCGGGATGGTCAGGGAGCCGAGGACCGCCGCGCGCGGGTTGCCACCCGGAGCCCGCGCCGCCGCGCGCACCGGGTCTTCGGGCCTCCGCCCGGCGCCATACCCCGGTCGCGCGGAATTGCCTGCGGGCGTTTCCATGGTGAGTCCTCCCATTAACGCGGAGATCGTGCTCTCATCTGCTCGCGACTCAGGCCCTGAACTTCCACCCGCTCCATGCGTCACACCGGTGACTCCCGCCACCGTGACTCGCGCGGCCCGTCACTTATTACCCACTTCGACGCTCGACGCGTGGCCGATCTGCATTGCCACTCAGACCCTCTCACGTGACCCCTCGGTCGCCGGAAAATGCGAAAGATGGCACCTGCCAGGCCCTTCGCAATTAATCCGTTTTGTTCTATTTTGCGAGTAGCGCGCCGCACTTGCATTCTCACCCGATGATGGTGCCCGCAAGCCTGGTACGCAAGTGCGTAGCGCAAAATTTATTCATGAAATCCTAGATGGGATTTCAAACTGGCTGTTCGTACGGTATCGTACTGGTTGTCACGGACGATGTGGAGTGTTCTGGTTACGCTCCGACACCCGGCGGACGGTCCCGGTTTCCCCGCATCATCCGGCGCCGGAACCGCTGCTTTCACGAGGAAGTGAGCTTCTCGTGCCCCTTGGTCCTACCGTCCGTAGGCGCAGGCTCGGCGCTGAGCTCAGGCGTCTCCGCGAGGCGCACTCGCTCAAGCTTGAGGAAGTAGCCGAGCGGCTCGGCCTGGCCCCTTCGACCCTGTCCCGTATCGAGACCGGCAAGGCGCCCACCAAGTCCGCGTACCTGACCGCGATGCTCGAGATGTACCAGGTCAGTGACCCCGGTGCCCGGAAGGTGCTCGTGGACATGGCCCGGGAGGGCCACCGCAAGGGCTGGTGGTCGATCTACGACGACGTCCTGCCCAGCGGTTTCGACATCTACGTCGGCCTGGAGGCCGAGGCCTCGGGACTGCGCAGCTACGAGACGGACGTGGTGCACGGGCTCCTGCAGACCACGGACTACGCCGTCGAGGTGCTGCGCGAACTGCGGCCCCGCGACAGCCAGGAACAGATCGAGCGGGTGGTGGATCTGCGGATGGAGCGGCAGCGGCTGCTCGACCAGGATCCGCCGCTTGATCTGTGGCTCATCATGGACGAGGGCGCCATCAGGCGGAACATCGGCGGCCCTGCGGTCATGCGGAACCAGCTTGAGCACCTGATCCAGGCCAGCCGGTGGTCCAACGTGACCATGCAGATCCTCGCCTTCGAAGCCGGTGCGCACGCCGGGCTGATCGGGCCGTTCTCGATCCTCGAGTTCCCCGAGCGCACCGACTCCGACGTCGCCTACACCGAATCCGTCGGCGGCATGATCTACCTCGAAAAAGACAGGGAAGTCCGCGCCTGCGCCGAGGCCTTTGACCGTATGCGCGCGGCGGCGCTTTCCCCGGCGGCGTCGGTTGAACTGATCCAGAAGGTGGCGGGGGAGTTCATCTGACCAGCACGTCAATGGAAAAGCAGCACATCAATGGAAGGGAGAGGCGGATGGACACCGACCTCAACGAACTGCGCTGGTTTAAGAGCAGCGCGAGCAGCGCCGCAGGCTGCGTGGAGATAGCGCACCTTCCCGACGGGGGGGTGGCGGTTCGCGATTCAAAGGATCGTAGCCAGGCGCCGCATTACTTCAACCGGCATGAATGGGAGTGCTTCCTGATCGGCGCCAAGGGCGGGGAGTTCGACCTGCCCGCCTGAGCGTTAGGCAGGAGACGGTCGGGCCTAATTGCGGGGGCACGAACGTATGTGCTGGGGGGAGGGGCAGAGGGCGGTGGACCGTTAGGTCCACCGCCCTCCGCATGTCGGCGGGCCGGTCGGGCATCCCAGCGCCGGGGCTTAGCCGGAGTCCCCAGCGTTTCATGCCCCCCTGCGGGCCGCTCTGGAGGCTAGGTGCTGGCGCTCAGCCGGGCTCTGTTTCCAGCTTGTCGATGGTCGCCCGGATGATCTCAGGGGTCTCGCTCGGCTTGGCGCTGATGATGCTGAGCCGCTCCATGGCCAGTACGTAGCGGTCGACATCGGATTTCTTGTCAAAGTAGAGAGCGCTGGTCAGGTGTTCGAGGTACGCCACGTCCGGGAGATCGGCATCGCCGAACCGCAGGATGGCGAATCCGCTCGGCACGGCGTGCCCGCCCATCCCGTCCCTGATGACCTGCAGGGTGAGGTTGGGCCTGCCGGTCAGGCTGAGCAGGTAGTGGAGCTGTTCCAGCAGGATCTCCTTGCTTCCCACCGGGCGCCGCAGCGCCGTCTCCTCCACGATCGCCCAGAGCTTGAGGTGTCCTTCCGCGAACCTGCGCTGCCGTTCCTTGCGGAGGATGACGTGCCGCTCGGCTTCGCCGAGGGGAATGTCGCATACCGACAGGACCGCGGCGGTGTAGTGCGGCGTTTGGAGCAGGCCGGGTATGACCTGCGGCTCGTAGGCGCGGATGGAGGTAGCCGCTTCCTCCATCCCGACGTAGGGCTGGAACCAGTCGGGCAGGATGTCGTTGAACCTGTGCCACCAGCCGGGCCGGTTGGCCTGCTCGGCCAGGTGCAGCAGTTGCTCCCGCTCCACCGGGTCGACGCCGTAGAAGGTGAGGAGGTCGAGCACGTCGATCTCGCGGATGGCGTTCCGGCCGAGCTCGATGCGGCTGATCTTGGAGTCCGATCCGCGGATCGCCTTGGCCGCAGCCTGCGCGCTGATCCCCCGGTCTTCCCGGAGTCGCCGCAGCTGGGTGCCCAGCAGGATGCGCAGCACGGTGGGTCCTTCTGTCATGAGTTCCGTCATCGCACCTCCCCGGGTGTCGGCACCGCAGCCGCGGAATTGTCTCGCGCAATTGCGTGTGGCAATGCGTTGCCATCCGGCTTTCGACAAACGTCATGCTATCCCATATGGGAATAGTTGCCACACCCCAATATTGACGTCTTGGGCGGCTTTCGCCAGACACTAGTGTCTAGTCGAGATCAATAAGAACGAGACGCTTGTGGCGACTCGTGGTGGCTTGCGGGGGCCCGCCGGGCCGTGCCGAGGACCGCAGCCCCGGCCGGGCCGGGGTTTCATGCCTCAGGCCGGCC
>JBOHCK010000336.1:0-6410 GCA_050698755.1 Streptosporangiaceae bacterium
GCTCTCCGGCATAGCATCACAGCAGGAGGATGAGGAGTTGACCGCCCAGGGCCTGATTGACACCACCGAGATGTACCTGCGCACCATCTTCGAGCTCGAGGAGGAGGGCATCACGCCGCTGCGGGCCCGCATCGCCGAACGGCTGGCACAGACCGGCCCGACCGTCAGCCAGACGGTGGCCAGGATGGAGCGGGACGGGCTGGTCCATGTCGCAGGGGATCGGCATCTCACGCTGAGCGATACCGGCCGGGCGCTAGCCACCCGGGTGATGCGGAAGCACCGGCTGGCTGAGTGCCTGCTCGTCGGCGTCATCAAGCTGCCGTGGGAGGAGGTGCACATAGAGGCGTGCCGGTGGGAGCACGTGATCTCGGAGAGCGTCGAGCGCCGCCTGCTGGAGTTGCTCGGCTACCCCGTCCGGTGCCCGCACGGCAATCTCATTCCCGGGCTGGCGGAGCTCGGACTGCCGGGCCAAGCGCAGGAGCAGATGCGCGCGGCGATGGATGAGGCGGGTGAGGCAATGACAAAGGTCGCATCGGCGGACATCACGCAAGTCGTCATCCGGCGAATCGGCGAGCAAATTCAAAGCGACCTTTCCCTGATGCTTAAACTCAAGCGCGCCGGGATACAACCCGGACGCGAGGTGGTACTCATGTCGGTCGGCGGTGGAGTGCGCGTGACGGTCGGCGACTCGGCGGACTCCGTCTCAACTGAACTCCCTAGCCCCATCGCTACGCATATATTCGTTTCCGTAACTAGCCCGTATCAGTTGACGCCCGGAGCGTGATCATGTCATTCGGCAACGCTGCCATGTTCGGGGGGAGCGGGGCATGACAAGCTGGGGTGAGGGCGCGTTCGACGCGTACCTCCCGGCGGATATGGTTCTCGGCCAGGCCGACATCGGAGTTGTCGTCGCCGACCGGCTCTGCAATCTTCTGTACCTCAATGAATACGCGGCGCGGCTTTTCCGCCTTTCCGGCGATATGTCGCGGCTGGCCGGCGGCCCGGTGCTTTCCCTGGGCCTGTTCGCCCACGATGACCTGCGCAAGATGGAGGATCTCGCCGGGCAGGTGCTCCGCGGCCGGTGGTGGGAGGACACGTTTTCCAGCACCAGGACAGACGGATCGCACGCGCTCATGCGCGGTTTCGCGGTACCGCTGCGCCACGCGGGCGGTGACATCGACGGGATGATGATCCTGGTCCGCGAGGCCAGCAAGCGCGACGGCCAGGGGCGGCAGGACATGATCGCCCTGCTCGAGCGCGTCGGCGAGCGGCTGGCCGGCTCCCTCGAGCTCGGCACGACCCTGAAGCACGTGGCCGAGATGCTCGTGCCGCAGTTCGCCGACCACTGCTTCATCGACCTGTTCGCGGGTGACCAGCTCGTCCGCCGCGTGCAGCGGCACGCGAACGACTGGGTGCCCCCGCCCGGCACCTGGGCCCAGACCGGCCAGCAGATCCACTACCCGGAGGGTCACTTCTGCCAGCAGGCGATGGCGCGCCTAGAGACGATCGCGGTCGCCGACCTGGAGACTGAGTATTATCCGGCCCCGAGCGCGGAGAGCATGTCGGCCGCTCACGAGGCCGGCCTGACCTCCGTGGTGGCGGCGCCGCTGTACGCCAGGGGGGAACTGCTTGGCGTGATGAGCCTGGCGCTGTCGCGGCTGACTTACCGGGACGAGCGCAGCTACGACACCCTCGACCGCGACCTGGTCAGCGCGATCGCCAGCCGGGTGGCCATCGCCATCGACAACGCGATGCTGTTCGAGACCGAACGGCAGACCGCGCTGGCCTTCCAGAAGAGCCTGCTGCCGCAGGCCATCCCGGAGCTGGACGGACTCGAGGTCGCCTGCCGGTACGTCCCGGCAAAACCGCTGGAAACCCAGGGACAGGGCATCCAGACCCAGGTCGGTGGCGACTGGTACGACATCATCCCGCTGGCGGCGGGGCGGGTGGGCATCGTCATCGGCGACGTGGAGGGCCGCGGGGCGCGAGCGGCGGCGATCATGGGCCAGCTCCGCGCGGCGCTCCGGGCGTTCGCGCAGGATGAGAAGGCGCCCGCCGACATCATGCGCAAGCTTGACGACTGGTGCCGGTCGCTCGCGCCCGCCGGGGACGACGGGGCGCCGCTGGGCGGCGATCCGCCCACCGCCAGCTGCATCTACATGATCTACGACGCGTGGTCGAGGGAATTGACCTTCGCGAACGCGGGCCACGACGCCCCGCTCCTGATCAGCGGCGGCCAGTCCAGCCAGCTTGAGTTCCTGTACAAGGGGATCCTGCTCGGCGTGCGCGGCAAGGGGATCCGCGGGCTGCCCACCTACAAGGAGGAGACGATCCGCGTGCCGCCCGGGGCCATCCTGGTGTTCTATACCGACGGCCTGACCGACCGGCGAGCGCGCGCTGACGGTTCCGGGCAGTACTCGGAAACCGAAGCGGTGGAGATGCTGGAGCAGGCGGTCCGCGCGGCGGCGGCGAGCGGGGACGCCGACGCGGTCGCCACAGCGGCTGAGTTCGCGGTCCCCGGGGACATCGACGATGACATGGCCATCCTGGTCGTCAAGTCCTCGCCGACGGAACTAGCGTCCACCGAGAAGGTGTTCCCCGCCGAGCCGATCATGGTCTCGGAGGCGAGGCGGCTGACCGCGCAGACCTTCCGGTCCTGGGGCATGGACTCCGAGCAGATCGCGCTGGGCTGCCTGCTGGTCTCCGAGGTGGTCACCAACGCCGTGCTGCACGCTTCGGTTACGCCGAGCCCGGGCGACGACGATCTCGACTTCGACCTGGAACCGGTGATCATGCCGGCCCCGGTCGCCGCCGCCCACGCGCGTGATCCCGGTCCGTTCCGCCCGCCCGGGCGGCCGGCGCCGGCGGTCGGGATGGGCCCGGCGCCGGTCGAGGGAACCGCGGCGGCCCGCTCCGGCACCGTACCGGTGCAGGGGAGCGGCGTGCCCGGCTGGGACAGCGCCCTCCCGGAGGCCGCGCGGCCGTGGTCCCCGCGCACGCAGCGGCCCGCCCGGGAGTTCGCGCTGCGCCTGCGGCGGGGCGCGAACGCCGTGTGGGTTGAGGTGTTCGACGCCGACCTGCGGCTGCCCCGCATCAGGACCGCGGGGGAAACCGACGAGGGCGGCCGGGGACTCTACCTGGTCGAGCAACTGGCGACCCGATGGGGGAGCAGGCCTACTCCCGAGGGCAAGGCGGTCTGGTTCGAGATGCCGCGCAGCGTCGGCCGGTCCTGACCCGGCCGTTACTGGCGTCCCTTAGTGGCCCTTGCTCTTGGAAAAGAGCATGAGTACCACCAGGGCCACGACGAAGATCGGCCCCAGCCAGCTCTTGCCCGTGATGGGCAGCTTCATCTTGCCGCGCAGGCGCGTCCACCCGAACGCGAAGAGGGCACCGATGAGCAGCAGCAGGATGACTCCGGTCACCGCGGCCTCCTTAACCCGCCGTCGTGCGAACCCATACCGAGAGTATGGCATTCGGTGCCCCCGTGCGATACGAGGTACGGTGAGGACACGATTTGTCCCCGAAACGGAGGCCCTGATGTCGGATGCGTTCATAGTGGGCGCGGTGCGCACCCCCATCGGCAAGCGGAACGGCGGCCTGGCCGGGGTCCACCCTGTTGACCTGGCCGCCCACGCCCTGCGAGCCCTGGTCGACCGGACCGGGGTTGACCCGGCCGCGGTGGACGACGTGATCATGGGCTGCGTCTCGCAGATCGGCCCGCAGACCCTCGACATCGCCAGGAACGCCTGGCTGTCGGCCGGGCTGCCCGAATCGGTGCCCGGCGTCACGGTCGACCGGCAGTGCGGGTCCTCCCAGCAGGCCGTCCACTTCGCGGCCCAGGCCGTGATGTCCGGTACTCAGGATCTCGTGGTCGCGGCCGGCGTGGAGAGCATGAGCATCGTCACGATGGGCTCGAGCGTCGTCCTGCCGAGGCAGGCCGGCATGCCGACGCCGCAGGGCGAGGGCTGGCGGGAGCGCTACGGCGAGCAGGAGATCTCTCAGTTCCGCGGCGCCCAGATGATCTGCGAGCAGTGGGGCTTCAAGCGCACCCAGCTGGAGGAGTTCGCGCTAGAGAGCCACGAGCGGGCCGTCCGCGCCATCGACGAGGGCCGGTTCGAGCGCGAGATAGCGCCGGTGGCCGGGGTAAGCCAGGACGAGGGCCCGCGCCGGGACACCTCGCTGGAGAAGATGGCGAGCCTGGCGCCGCTCCGCGAGGGCTGGGAGATCACCGCCGCGGTCTCATCGCAGATCTCCGACGGGGCGGCCGCGCTGCTGATCGCCTCTCAGGCGGCCGTGGACCGGTACGGCCTGGTCCCGCGGGCGCGGGTGCACGCGCTCGCCGTCATCGGCGCCGACCCGGTCATTATGCTGACCGGCCCGATCGGCGCAACGAAGGCGGTGCTGGCCCGCGCCGGGATGAAGGTCGGGGATATCGACTCCTTCGAGGTCAACGAGGCCTTCGCGCCGGTCCTGCTGGCCTGGTCGGAAGAGACGGGAGCGTCGCTGGATCTGGCTAACCCCAACGGAGGGGCCATCGCGCTCGGGCACCCGCTGGGTGCGACCGGGGCGATCCTGATGACCAAGCTGGTGCACGAGCTCGAGCGGACGGGCGGCCGGTTCGGCCTGCAGACGATGTGCGAGGGCGGTGGCCAGGCCAACGCGACGATTATCGAACGGGTCTGAAGAGCCGACGGGCCGACGCGCCCGCACCGCGCGCCGGCCCGCCAGCGACCTGGGTTTACCAGTGCGTCCCGGCGCCGGTCCCCCCGCCGATGGCCATGGTGCTCAGCGGGGTGAACAGGATCAGCTGGGCGTGCAGAGTCCAATGCGAGCGCATCCCGACCACGACGGCGAGGTCACCGCGCGCGATCGAGTCGGTGGCCTGCCACGCGCTCTGGGTGAACGTGATCCCGCCGGGGGCCGGCGCCCCGGTGGCCGGGGTGGTGGCGGTCTGCGAGACCGCCGCGGTACCGCGGGTGACAGTGACGGTCACGGTGAGATCGGTGTTGGCCACCTGCACCGATTCCGTTTCCATGCTGGCGGCCGGCGTCAGCAGCGCGGCGGCTGCGACCGGGCTCCCGGCCAGCAGCGTAGCCGCCGGGATCATGTTGCCCGAGGCCATCGCCTGCTGCGTCGCGCTGGTGCTGGCCGTCAGCGCCATCATGCCGGCCGTCGCGCTCGCGACATCCTGGACCTTCGTGGCGCCCGACAGCAGCCACAGGTGCAGCGACCCGTTGGCCGACTGCAGGATGAGGTAGTTGCTGGTGGCCAGGACCACGATGCCGCGCTGCATGTCGAGCGTCTGGCCCTGGCGCCTGGTCTGGCTGTAGCCCTGCACCTGGGTCAGGCTGGCCAGCTCGGAGTAGGTGGCCTGCTTGGAGGAGTTCCAGTTGCCCAGGGCCGAGTTGAGCACGGCTCCCTCACCGCTGGACCGAGCCGAGTAGGCGGCCGGGCTTACGGCCATCGCGGCCGCGTGGCCAGAGGAGGTGGCCGCCGCTATGGCGACCGCCCCCGCGGCGAGCGCGCCGCAGGCCAGGACGGCGGTGACAAGGCCGGCGCGGGTCTTCAGGACCGGGTGACGGCCTCTGGCGTAGCGCCGATCGCGGGCCATCATGATGGATGCCTCCTTAGGCGGACGGCGCGCCCGCTACGCGCGTCCAGGTCTGACGGGCGGGCCTGGGAGTCTGGATAGCCGGTGGACGGCCCGTTCGTATCCACGGATCCGAGACTGCCGTCCCGATCGCCAGCCGGGCCAGGATTCGCGCCGCACGTAAGGAGAACGTTCGATAGTCGGCCTGCGGACCGGCGCCACGGACCGTGATGAGCCGGCCGGGCGGCGGGCGTCAGCGCCCGGTTACATCTGTTCGGGAACCGATACCCCGAGCAGGCCGAGTCCGGCCAGCAGGACGCGCAGCGTGAGGGCACAGAGCGCGAGCCTGCCCGCCCGAAGTGACTCCGGCTCGGCCTTCAGCACCGGGCACTCCTCGTAGAACGTGGTGAACAAGCTGGCTACGTCGAACAGGAACGCGCACAGCCGGTGGGGCTCGGCGGTCTCGCCGGTCTGGGTGATGACGGCGCCGAAGTCGAGCAGCCGTAGCGCCAGCGCCCGTTCGGGCGCGGCGGTGACCGCCACCCGTGATCCGCGGATGCCCGGATCGGCCTCGGGGATGGGCACAGCGCCGGCCCGGCGGAAGATCGACCGGATCCGCGCGGTCGCGTACTGCAGGTAAGGGCCGGTGTTGCCGCGGAACGAGATCATCCGGTCCCAGTCGAACACGTAAGCGCTGTCGCGCGCGGTCGACAGGTCGGCGTACTTCACCGCCCCGATGCCGATCGCCTCGGCCGCATCGTCCAGCTCGGAGGCGTCGAACCTGGCCGAGGCGTCGACTTCGTCCAAGATGCCCCTGGCG
>JBOHCK010000337.1:0-6398 GCA_050698755.1 Streptosporangiaceae bacterium
GCTGATACTCAACCCGGCCCGTGGGAATCCGGGCGGTCTGTCGGCCGGGGCTCAGCTGAACACTGCCTCTGAGCTGGCCGTTCGCACGCTATCGCCACTGGCCGTTCCGTTGTTGCTCAACCCCCGACCCCGGCCGGAAACTGAGTCCCACCGCCGATACCGACAGTCCCCCGCATCAGCCCAGGTCAGAGACTTGTTCGGGGTTGCTGGCCCATTTCTGCCGTATTCCGGCCGCACCTCCCGTATGGCCGTTCTGGCCTCAGCGGCGGCCCGCGGCTGGCGGCTCGCCGACGTGCTCGAGGCGATCGCCTCCGACGCCTGGAAAGGCCTGCCCGGCCTGTACCGCCGTGCCTCCGAGCCGGGCCGCCTCGAGCGGCTCCTCCCGTACGAATGGCGAAAAGCGATCGGCTTCGTGAGCGGGGAGGAAAACATACGCGGATGGCACACTAGCGACCTAACCTCACGCCCCCCTGCCCGACCAATCGGCCCTGTCGATGAGTACGGCCTGATACGGCGGTGGATGACAGCGGTCGCCTGCGCGCTTGAGGACCCGGACCGGGTCAAGGGGTGGGGTGGCCGCGCTATCGCTACCCGCCTGGTGCTGCTCGCCCTCGGCCAGGCGGCGATGGTGAGCGGATCAAGCACGGTCGAGTTCGGATGCCGGAACCTGAGCTTGTTCTCGGCCCTGAGCAGTCGCACGGTCGCGCGGGTGCTCCGCCAGCTGGCCGGTGAGGATGACCCGCTGATCGACCTGGTATCACCACGTTGGCTGGCCCGGGCCGATCGCTACACCCTCCGGATCCCCGACCGGTACGCGGATAGTGTCCGCTGGCGACGGCGCCGGGCCGGCCGGGTCGAAGCGGCGCACCATGCGTTCGTGGTTCTCGGCGGAACCGCGGCCCTGGTGTACCAAGGGTTGGACTGCACTTCGGTCCGCGGCGCCGAGGTGGCCCGGACGGCCCGGCTGTCAGCGTCGGCGACGGCGGCCGCGCTCCGGGTGCTCGCCGAGCACGGCCTCGCCGAACGCGGCCGGCACGGGTGGCGGCGGGGGCCTGCCGCCCTCGATGACGTCGCCGAGTCGACCGGCGCGGCCGATCTGCAGCGGGATCGAGCCGAGCGGTACCAGCAGGACCGGGCGGCCTGGCAGGCCCGGCTAAGGCAGTACCAGGGCGCTCGCCAGCGGCTAGTGACCGAGCGCGATGGCTGGCTATCCCTCGCGGACCCGGACGAGTACGACTTCATGGCATGCCGGTGGCCGGTCCTCGCCGATGACGTCGTGCGCGGACCCCCGGCCCGTCCGGCCAGCGTGGCCTGAACCTTCTGGTTGCCCGCGCCTCCAGGGGGGCCCGGCGGTGCGTGTCCGGCTCGCTCCGGGGTTCGGTAAACGTTACGGTGGCCGGTATGAGCGCCCAGCCAGACGAGCCGTACGAAGTGATCCACCTTGGCGGCGAGGCCGCCGCGATCGTCCCGCTCACAGAGCTGCGGCGGCTGCAGGCGGTAGAGCGGCACGCATCACCGGAAGCCCTGGAGGAAGCCGAGATCGAGGCGACCCTCGCCGCGCACGACGAATGGGTCGCCGCGGGCCGCCCGGGCGCGCTGACTCACGAGGAGGTCGTCGCCGAGCTGTTCGGCCCCGGTCGGTGAGAATCGAGTGGTCCTCGGCCGCCGCCGCCTCAGCGCGCCGGTTCATGCGCGACCAGGCTGGCATGCGGGCGGTCACTGAGGCGGTCGCCGCGCTGGCCTCCGACCCGTACCCGCCTGAGGGGTTTCACCGCGGCAGGTATCACCGGCTGCGCGTCGGCTCGTACCGGGTGGTGTACCTGGTCGACGATGATGTGATCACGGTCGATCGGGTCGACCGCGTGCTGCGGGGAAACTAGCCGGTATTCGGCCTAGAGCGGGCCTGCATGTTCCGGGGAGTCCCTCAACTCGGCTGCTGCTCTCCGGCACATTTCGGCCGCTTCGGTCCCGGTAATGCTCCACCTTGCACCTGACCGGGGCTTCGGGAAGTCCTGGGCCGTTACCTGCTCGCCGGGTACATCGGCCGCATGGTGCAGGTGACGTAGCCCTTCACCAGCTAGGCAACTTGGTCGATGTTCAGACCTCACAGTTCTGGCACTTGGGGGGCCATAAGAGTAGAGGCGCGTCGTCTGGGCGTGCCGTGGCCTCCGAGGAGTGATTGGTGGGCAGTCCTGCTCCAGTACCCGCAGCGCCGTCTAGGAGCCTGCTGAAAAACTCCGTTGTAATGCAGGTTTTTCGGTTAGAGGTTCTATAGATGGATCATCGTATCGTGCAGGGTTTCGAGCGCGCGGGCCCGGCAGGCTGGCGACAGCGCTGGCGGCTGCGGTCCGGCTTTCCCCGGGGACGGCCGTCGTCCCCGGCCGCCCGGTCAGGTGCCCAGCGCCCAGGCACCGGCCTGCCAGGTGAGGCCCTTGCCGATCAGGTTGCGCAGGTTCAGCGCGGCGGTGCGCCGCTTGAGCCAGGCGTGGTTCCTGGTCACTCCGCGGTAGCGGAGCTTGAGCCGGCGGCCGCGGAAGGTGGCGACCTGGGCGACGGCGCGTTCCACGTTGGGCCGGTGAGCCATGTAATCCTTGCGCAGCCCGGCATCGGCGGCCCAGTCCGCGCGGGCGGCGCGCAGCAGGTCATCGCGGGTGCAGGACCAGCTTGCGGCCGGTCTTGCAGGTGGTGCACCGGGAGCGCAGCGGGCAGTCGCGGCAGGCCGCGCCGAAGGTGGCGACGCGGGTCCGGCTGAGCCGGGCCGTGTGCCCGGCTGGGCAGGTGACCGTGCCGGCCTGCTCATCGACGTTGAAGTCATCGACGGTGAGCCCGCCGTCGACCGGGGGCCGCAGCGGCTTGGGCTTGATGACCGCCTGGTGGCCGGCGTCAGCGATCGCGCCGCGCAGGTCCCCGGTGCCGTAGGCGGAATCACCGTACCAGGCCAGCGGCTCGTCCCGGTCGCCGTCACCATCGCCGTCGCTGCCGGCGGCCGGCGGCTGCGGCGTCCCCGCGGGGCCGGTACCGTCCTGCCCGCCCTGGGCGGCGGCGGGCTCGTCTGCGGTTCCGGGACCGCCGCGCCCGGTCTGTGCGGCCAGGAACTGCTCCGCGACCGCGGGGTCGGAGTTGTCCTCCCCGGCGGCCCTGGTCAGCTTCTCATCGGTGATGATCCCGGTCTCCGGGTCCGCGGCCAGGTGCGCCCGGTAGCCGTCGCGGCGGGCCTCCGGCGACTTGCGGGTATGCCGGGCATCTGGGTCGACGGTGCTGATCACGCGATCCCCGGCGACCTTGCGGGCGATCCGCCACCGCCCGTCGGTGCCGTCGCTGCCTTCGGCGGGCTCCACGTCCTGCCCGGCGACCAGGGCCAGCAGCGCCAGCGCGGAGGCGGCCCCGTCTTCCAGCTCAGCGTCCCCGAACGCCTCTACCAGGGCGTTCGCGTCGTTGACCAGGGCGGAGACCAGCGCGTCCTTCGCCGCCGGGTCGTCCCAGTCGATCTTCGGCTTGCCCGGCCCGGAGTAGTCATGGCCGGTGCGCGCCGCCGCGATCTGCTCCGCCGCCCCGGGCACCTCGCGGGCCACCCGGCGGATGGCCGAGACCAGCTGGGTGACCGTGTCCTGGGTGGCCACCGCGTCAGCCAAGATGGTGGAGTCCACCGCGCGGCGGCGCCGGCCGCGCAAGATCCCGGTCCGCTCCACCACCGTCTTGACCGCGTCGTTGACCCGGTGCGGCCGCTTCGACTTCGCGATCCGCTTCCGCCAGTACACCAGCGAGGACGGGTCGAAGCCCTCATCGCCGACCGCCGCGCCGATCGCCACCTTCCACCGCACGTCGAAGCGGACCGCCTCGGCGGTCTCCCGGTCGGAGTAGTCATGCAGCGCCTGCAGCGTCATGATCGCGGCCATCCGGGTGGCCGGCAGCGAGGGCCGCCCCACCCCCGGCGGGGCGAACAGGTCCGCGTACTCCTCATCCGGGAACAGCCCGGCGCGGTGCGCGGCCAGGAACGCGAACATGCTGCCCGCCGGGATCAGGTGCCCGGCCAGCGCCTCCGCGTCGGTCGGCGACCTGTCCGTCTGCTCGAAACCCTGCATGAGACAATCATGACACTCGAACACGGGCAGGTAAATATTCAATAAGCTGCTAGCTTTTCAGCAGGCTCCTAGAGCCAGGTGATAATCACGGAGCGGTTGTGCTCTGCCGGGCCGGGGAGGAGCGTGCCGCCGGGGCCCTGGTCGTTGATGTAGCCGGGGAATTGCCAGCCCAGGCCCTGGGTGATGATCTGGCTGGCCTGGGCGCCCATATCCACGAGCAGCGCTTTCACCGTGTTGGAACGTTGCAGGGCCAGGGTTATGCATCCGGCGAGGGAGCCCCAGTGCGCCGTGGTGCCGGTGAGCTCGATGCGTGCCGAAGGGTGGGAGGCAAGGTAACGGGCGAGCGGCAGGAGCGCAGCCCTGGCCTCGGCTGGCTGCCGGAGCAGGGTAGTGCTGGGCTCGAACCCGACCGGGCCGCTGTCGGGCAACACGGTCTCGGGGGTGTCGGGGCCGGAGTTGTGGGGGAGCGTCACCACTGGCTCTGCGGGGACCGGCACCAGCAGGACGGTCGGGACGTGGGCGGGCGCGGGCCCGCTGAGCGGCGCTGGGTCTATCTGGACCGACGTGGCTCCGCCGGCCTTGGCGATAGCTGACCAGATGGCTATCAGGTTGTCGCGCTGGGCGATGCTGAGCGGGTGCTGCGGTGGCGCGGTGTCGCCGATGCCGACCAGGACGACCGAGATGCCCTTCAGGTACGGCAGCTCGTCCTTGGCTCTGAGGAAGGCGACGACGTCGCTGGGCACGGCCTCAAGCAGTCCCTGCTGGCGGAAGTCCATCGTCCCTGTCTCGGATAGCCCGGAATCTTCGAGGTAGATAGTGCCCCCGCGCGGGCAGGCCGCCCGAACGGCACGGCCGGCCACGTCGAGAGCGTCGAGGACGTCAGCGTGGGGAGCCGTCGCCCGGATGCCGGTCACTGCGCTTTCGACCTGGCCGAGGTAGGTCGTCTGGTCCCCTGTGAGGGCGTCTGAGTTTCCGGCGGTGGGATCGCTGAACCTGGAGGCTGCGACCAGCAGCGGCGTGCCGTCGACGTTGACGAGGCCGATCGCTGAGCCGGAGTTGACGGCGCTGGCGGCGGCGGCTTGCATGGTGCCGGTGAGCCCGGGCGCGGGTCTGTCTTGCCTGCCGGACACGGCGAAGACGACCGGCCCGCTCTGGGTGCAGATCCTCGGCATGACCGGGGGCGGCGGCGGAGAAGCGCTGTGACCGCTGTTATTGGGCCCGGCGCAGGCGGCGATGGCCGCGGAGAGAGTGATCATCGGGCTGGCGATCAGCCAGCGGGTCCATCTGGACATTTGTTGACTCCTTTGGGGCGAGGCAGCGGGCCTGGCCGCGGTCGCAGCTGGGCAGCCATGGCCCGTATCCGGGCGGTTCAGGGCCCAAGCCCGGGCCGTTACCGGGGGTGGGGGCGCCCCTGGCTGGTCGGCCGCGGTGGATCCCAGTGCCAGGTGTTCACGGGCTGGCTTGCCTGTTGGGTCTGTCCGGATCGGCGTCGTCCGGATCGGCGTTGTCTTCGGCGGCGGGCGGCAGCTCGAGGACGGGCTCGTGCTCGGCGGTAAGGGTTTTGCTGGGGTCGCCCAGGATCGCGGACATGCGGAGGCGTGCATGGCTCGCGGCTTCCAGGGCTAGCGCCTTGCGGGCATTGATCGCCGCGTGATAGCGGGCCTTCTCGCGCTCCAGCTCGTCGTTGTGCAGGTCAACGGCCCGCTGGGCTCGCTCGGCCAAGGCCTCGGCCGTGGCGGTGCGGGCGACCTGCTTGTCGAGGCGCTTGCCCAGGCGCCGGTGCAGGGCGGCCTCGGGGTTGTGCAGCCGCTGGGCCTCGACCATCATGCACGTGCCGCTGATCAGGTAAACGGCGCCGAAGAATATGGCGATCAAGGTGGTGGGCTGGGTGGCCTGCGGCGCGGCAGTCTGGAACGCGGGCCCCGCGCTGCCGGAGTTCAGCAGCCGGGTGATGAACATCGCGAGGCCCAGGCCGAGCCAGGCGGTCGCCGCCGCGGCGACCGCGAAGGACGTGTAGCGCGTGTCCTCGCGGCGGCGGACCGCGATGGCGACGCCCAGCCTTGCGGCGGCGACCAGGGCCAGGCAGGTCGCGCCGGCCGCCATCACCCACGACAGCGTCTGAGACTGGCGCAGCAGGATGTTCAGGGTGGTCTTGAACGCCACCATGTCGGCGGCCGCCCCGACGAGAATCATCAGGCCCAGCACGAGGTCGCCGACCCGGGAGCGGCCGGCGAGCTGGTGCGGATCGCGCCAGCCGGGCCGTCTGGCCGGGCCAGCGTCGGACTGGCGGGTATCAGCAGTCACGACAGTCTTCCT
>JBOHCK010000338.1:0-6386 GCA_050698755.1 Streptosporangiaceae bacterium
AGCCACCGCCTGGTCACGAACCGGCCCAGCGGGCGCTCGATCGCCCAGTGCACCCGGCGCATCCGCTTGGTGCCGCGGTAATACCAGCGGCCTGGGCCGCTCACCGAGACGACCGCGTCGACCCCGCCGATCAGGCCGGCGTGCCGCACGACGATGGAGGCGCCCATCGAGAAGCCGACCGCGGCGATCCTGGCGTAGCCGAGCTGGCGGGCGTAGGCGACCGCCGCGTCCAGATCCTTGATCTCGAGGTCGCCGAGCGTGGACAGCCCGCCGGAGCGGCCGTGGCCGCGGAAGTCGAAGGTGATGACGCCGGCCGCCCGGTTGAACTGGTTGGCCACGCGCCAGACCTGAGGGCGCTGCCAGGACAGGGTGAACCCGTGCGCCACGATGATCGCCAGATCCGTCTGGCCGGGCAGGTGGATGGCGTCGATCGGCACGCCGTCGTCCGTGACCAGCGTCGTTGCCGTGACAACCGCTGTGGCCATGCATCACCCCGGCAGCCAGATTACAGGACTAGCGGATCAGGCCACTGATGCGGAAAGCTACCGGTAGCCGCCGAACGAAGGAGCATCATGTCCGTGCTTTCCGCCCTGACCGACGCGATCCGTGACGGCTCGGTGGAGGTGATCGACCTCACCGCCCCGCTGTCCGCGAGCACGCCGATCCTCCAGCTGCCCCCGCCGTTCGGCAACACGGTCAGGTTCGGGCTGACCGAGATCAGCCACTACGACGAGCGCGGACCCGCCTGGTACTGGAACGACATCACGACCGGCGAGCACACCGGCACCCACTTCGACGCCCCGGTGCACTGGGTCACCGGCAAGGACGGCGAGGACGTGGCCCAGGTCCCGGCGCCGCGGCTCATCGCCCCGGCGGTGGTGCTCGACTTCAGCGACGAGGTGGCGGCCAACCCGGACTTCCTGCTCCAGATCGACCACATCAAGGGCTGGGAGGCGGCCCACGGGCCGCTGCCCGAGGGCGGCTGGCTGCTGTACCGCACGGGGTGGGACGTCCGCTCCCACGACCAGGCCGAGTTCCTCAACGCGAACGAGACCGGCCCGCACACCCCCGGGATCAGCGTGTCCTGCGCGACCTGGCTGGCCGAGGAGGCCCCGATCATCGGGTTCGGGACCGAGACCGTCGGCACCGACGCCGGGGCCGCGCACTCCTTCGACCCGCCGTTCCCGTGCCATTCGATGCTGCTCGGGGCGGGCAAGTACGGCCTGACCCAGCTGCAGAACCTGTCCCGGCTGCCCACCACCGGCGCGGTCGTGATCACCAGCCCGCTGCCCATCGTCGGCGGCTCCGGCTCGCCGTGCCGCGCGCTGGCCCTGGTGGAGCGCAACTGAGCATGCGGGTTGCGGATGCCGTCGGGGGGGAGCTGGCCAGGCTCGGCGCCGACGTGGTGTTCGGCGTGGTCGGCAGCGGCAACTTCCACGTGACCAACGCGCTGATCGCCGGCGGGGCGCGGTTCGTCGCGGCCAGGCACGAGGGCGGCGCCACCGTCATGGCCGACGCCTGGGCCAGGACCGCGGGCCGGCCGGGCGTGGTGTCCGTCCACCAGGGGCCCGGGCTGACCAACGCCATGACCGGGATCGCCGAGGCGGCCAAGAGCCGCACCCCGCTGCTCGTGCTCGCCGCCGAGGCTCCCGAGGTCAGGTCCAACTTCCACGTGGACGTGGCCGGGCTCGCCGCCGCGGTCGGCGCGGTCGCCGAGCGCCTCTACTCCCCCGCCTCGGCGGTGGCCGACGCGCACCGCGCCTGGCAGACCGCGCTCGGCCGGCGGACCGTGGTCCTGGCCCTGCCGCTGAACGTCCAGGCCGCGGCCTGCGAGCCTGCCGCGGTGCAGGCCGCCCCGCGGACCTACCCGCCCGCGCCTTCGCCCGAGGCCGTGAACGCGCTCGCGGCCGTGCTGCGCGGTGCCGACCGGCCGGTGTTCATCGCGGGCCGCGGAGCTCGGGGGCGGGCAGGCCGGGCGTCGGCGCGCGCGGAGCTGGAACGGCTCGCGGACGCCTGCGGGGCGCTGCTGGCCACGTCCGCCGTCGCGAAGGGGCTGTTCCTGGGCAATCCCTGGAACCTGGACGTGAGCGGGGGGTTCGCCTCGCCGCTCGCCGCCGAGCTGATCAGCGGCTCCGACCTCATCGTCGGCTGGGGCTGCTCGCTGAACATGTGGACGATGCGGCACGGCAAGCTGATCGGGACCGGGACCACGCTCATCCAGGTCGACGACGACCCCGGCGCGCTCGGCGCGCACCGACCCGTACACCTCGGTGTGGTCGGCGATGTCGCCGAGACCGCCCGCGCCGTCGCGGATGCGCTCGGCGCTCGGAGCGAGCAGGGTGACCCGGGAGGGGAACCAGACGTCGTTCGGGCCGAAGGAGACGGCGGGTCACCTGGTGCGGTGGGTACGTCGGGTACGGCGGGGTACCGGTCGGCGGCGCTGCGGGAGCGGATCGCGCGCGAGGTGCGCTGGCGGGACGTGCCGTTCGCGGACGAGAGCGACGGGGAGCGGGTCGATCCGCGCGCGCTGTCGATCGCGCTGGATGACCTGCTGCCCGCGGAGCGGACCGTGGCGGTGGACTCCGGGAACTTCATGGGGTACCCGAGCATGTACCTGTCGGTCCCCGACGAGGCGGGCTTCTGCTTCACCCAGGCGTTCCAGTCGATCGGGCTCGGGCTGGCCTCGGCGATCGGGGCGGCGGTCGCGCGGCCGGACCGGCTGGCGGTCGCCGCGCTCGGTGACGGGGGCGCGCTGATGGGGGTCAGCGAGCTCGAGACCGTCGTGCGGCTGGGGATTGGAATGGTCGTGGTGGTGTACGACGACGAGGCGTACGGCGCGGAGGTGCACCACTTCGGGCCGGACGGGGATCCGCTCGATACCGTGCGGTTCCCCCCGGCGGACATCGGGGCGATCGCAGGGGGGTTCGGGTTCGAGGGCGTCACCGTGCGCGGGGTCGCGGATCTCGGCGCGGTCCGCGACTGGCTGGACGGCCCGCGTCGGCGCCCGCTGCTCATCGACGCGAAGGTCACGTCCGAGCGCGGGTCCTGGTGGCTGGAGGAAGCCTTCCGCGGCCACTGACCGTGGCGCACGTGAACCTGGGCCGCGGCCAGGCCGTTGTCCGGGAGAAGGCACTTGGCGGGCCCGGCGGGCCCGGAGAGAGGCAGGCATCATGGTGCGGGCTCTGCTCGTGGGCGTGGGGCTTCTGGTTGCGGTGGCGGGCGTCATCTTCGCGCTCCAGGGCGTCGGCGACATCGGCGGGAGCGGCATGACCGGCTCCACCTTCTGGGCGGTGGCCGGGCCGATTATCGCGCTGGTCGGCCTGGCCACCGCCGCATTCGGGCTGCGGCGCAGGGCGGCTCGCTAGGCGTCGTCCTTCGCGGCCGCTTTTTCCGGCACCTTCACGGGCCGGGCCGGGGCCTCGTCGGCGATCGAGGTGGCGCCGACCGCGACCAGCTCGTCCGACGGGTACGCCTCCTCGCCGTGCACCGCCACGTCGCCGATCTCCAGGACGTCATCGGGCAGGCGGAGCTTCATCCTGAACACGTGCTTGATGGCCATCAGGATGAGGAACGTGACCACCCCGTCCCAGACGATGATCGTGAGCGCGGCGCCGGCTTGGATGGCCAGTTGCTTCGGGTGGCCGTAGAACAAGCCCGCACCGCTCACCGAGGGGTTGTGGCCGAGGCCGATGTACTCGATCATCTTCGGGTCCGCGAACAGGCCGACCATCAGCCCGCCGAACAGCCCGGCGATGCCGTGCGTGTACACCACGCCTAGCGCGTCGTCCACCTTATTGAACGGCCACACGTACCTGGGCAGGTAGTACCAGGCCACCCAGACGATCGACGAGGCGAACAGGCCGATAAGGATGGCGCCGAAGCCGTTCACGTAGCCTGCCGCCGGGGTGATGCCGACCAGGCCGCAGATCATCCCGTTGACGCCGCCCAGGAAGGTCGGTTTCTTCTCGTTGCTGAGCGCCATGTCCATGAAGATCCAGGTCATCATGGCGACCGCGGTGGCCAGGTTGGTGTTGAGGACCGCCGCCCCCGCGTCGGCCCCAGCGAAGTACGGGTCACCGCCGTTGAAGCCGTTCCAGCCCAGCCACAAGATCCCGGCGCCGACCGCGACGAACAGCAGGTTGTTAGGTATCGCGCGTTCGCGGTCGCGCTTGAGCCTGGGCCCGACCACCGCCGCGGCGACAAAGCCGGACACGCCCGCGGCCAGGTGGATGACGTACCCGCCGGAGAAGTCCAGGGCACCCTTACCCGCCCAGTACCCGCCGCCCCACAGCAGGAACGCGTTCACCGCGTAGACGAAGGTGATCCACAGCGGGACGAAGACCAGCCAGACCTTGAAGCTGATCCGGCCGAGCACGCTGCCGATGAACAGGATCGGGGTGATCGCGGCGAACACGAACTGGAAGTAGGCCAGCGACGAGGTCGGGAACCTGAAGTTCGGCATCAGCCCGTCTAGCAGCGGGATGTTCGCCTGACCCTCCTCCGCGGCGTGGCCGAGTATGGTCCGGGGATCGCCGAGGAAGGTGTGCAACAGGGGCGTGCCGAAGCCCATCTTGAAGGCCCACAGCACCCAGGTGATGAGGGTCAGGCAGAACGTGCAGAACACCATCATCATGGTGTTCATCGCCCATTTCTTCTGGACCAGGCCGCCGTACAGGACGGCCAGGGCCGGGATGGACATCAGCCCGACCAGCGTGCCGGCGGTCAGCTGCCAGGAGTTATCCCCGGCGTTCAGCCAGCTCGGATAGGGAACCACTACGCCTCCAGGGGCTATCGGGCCATCTGGGGGCCAGCGTCGGCGGTGGCTCTACCCGGGCCGTTCCTAATTCCTGCAAGGCATGTGTCCCACGGCCGGGTTTCGGCCGCGTTTCTCGATTGTTACGCAGCAGGTAACGCACGCGGCCGACGTTACCTAGGTGTGTCGCGGGGCAGATAGACGCTAAGAGTTAGCGGGCGATTACAGGAGGAGGACCCATGGGGCGGGGGAAGAAGCGAGTCTTCGCGGGCCTAGCAGCGCTCGCGCTGGCCGGCGGGGCGTTTGCGGCGCTCGGACCTGGCGCGAGCGCGGCCAGTTCGGCCAGTTCGGCCTGCGGTAGTTCCTGCCTATCCCTGTATGCGCAGAGTTTCGGCACGGCCGACGCCGGCGCGGTCCCGGCCGCCGCGGCGGGCAAACCGCAGTACGTCGTCCTCTCCGCTGCCGCAGACACCGAGTCCGAGGACTTCGAGGCCGACTTCCAGGGCACCGTCACCGAATTCTGCAACGCCGGCATCATGACCGGGGTGGTGTGCACGACCTGGCCGAACAACAGCGTCTACGAGTACGAGTACACCCCGGGGAACGTACACAGCGGCCTGTGCATCGGAACCGCCGCGCCCGCCGTCAACGGCACCAAGGTCAGCCTCCAGACCTGCGGGGTAAACGCCGATACGACGTGGATCCTGCTGCCGATCGACACCATCGGGAGGTACGAGCCGCTGATCGCAGGGACCGACACGGTCCAGAACACGCCCGAGGTCCTGACCGCGGGCAGCGCCGCCGGGGACAAGCTGACCACCCGCCAGCTCGACCTGGTCGACGGCACCTTCGATCCCGCTCAGATGTGGCAGACCGTGAGCGGCGTCCTCTGACGGCGGGGTTTATCCCAGCTGCCCTGGTGCCTGGCGAGGCCGGTCAGCCGGCCGGCACTATGCTTACGACCGTTCTCGGCTCAAGGAGGATTCATGGCCCCGCGCCCGCCGCTGCCGCCGTTCACCGAGGAGACCGCCCGGCAGAAGGTCCAGGCGGCTGAGGATGCGTGGAACACCCGGGAGCCTGAGCGGGTGGCCGGTGCCTATAGCGAGGATTCGGTCTGGCGCAACCGGGGTGAGTTCATCAGCGGCCGGGCCGAGATCATCGAGTTCCTCAGGCGGAAGTGGGCCCGTGAGCTGGACTATGCCCTGCGCAAGGACCTGTGGTCGTTCCACGGCAACCGCATCGCCGTCCGGTTCCAGTACGAATCCCGCAACGCCGCAGGCCAGTGGTACCGCAGCTACGGCAACGAGTTGTGGGAGTTCGACGAGGACGGGTACATGAGGCGACGGGAAGCCAGCATCAACGACGTCCCCATCGCCGAGGCGGAGCGGCTCATCTTCGGGCCGCGGCCCGAAGGTGAGCGAGGGCAGTCCTTCCCGGTCCGCTGACGGGACGGAAGGATGCGCGTACTGGTTACCGGGGACCGCGGCAAGGTCGGCGTCCCGGTCGCGAGGTACCTGCGGCGGTGCGGGTACGAGGTGACCGGCTTCGACCTCGCCGACGGGGCGGACGTGCTGGACCTGGCCGCCGTCTCGCGCGCGGCCCTGGGCTGCGAGGCGATTGTGCACCTGGCGGC
>JBOHCK010000339.1:0-6374 GCA_050698755.1 Streptosporangiaceae bacterium
GAGCCTGACGTGTCGGACACCGCCGAGTTCGCCAGGATGCGAGAAGTGATGCGCGCATCAGAAAAGCACCGGGAAGGCGGGGTGGATCCCGAACTCGAGGAAGAAGATCCCGACCCTGGCACCTGAACCCGGTTCACTGGCGTGTTCGCTGGCTGCCGGGCCGGCCGGAGATCGGAGCACCCATGAGTGACGGGGCACGGCGGGTCCTGGTCACCGGAGCGTCGGCTGGCATCGGCCGGGCCTGCGCCGAAGAACTGCACGCGGCCGGCTGGGCCGTCACGGGGGCAAGCAGACGCGGCACGACCTCGGGTGAGTGGGCTGGCCTGGTCATGGACGTCGACGACGACGATTCGGTGCGCACCGGCGTGGCGTGCATGTGACGCTGGTCGAGCCGGGCAATTTCAAGACGGACTTCACGGCCAGCCGCCGGATGGCGGCGGCTGGTGGCGATCCGGTCTACAACGCCGCCCTCACCAAGGCCGTAAGCCTCATGGAACGCGATGAAGCCAACGGCGCACCGGCCGCTGACGTCGCCGCCGTGGTCCGGCGGGTGCTGGAATCCCGCCGGCCGCCCCGGAGGGTGTCGGTCGGCAAGGCGAGCGAGCGGGCGGGCCTGCTGGCCAAGCGCCTGCTGCCGTTCCGCGCCTTCGAGGCCGCGGCGAAAAGCGCCCTGGGAGTCTGACGATCGCACCAGCACGTGGCCTGTCCACCATGCTGTGACGCTAGAGAAGCGCGACCCCGGTGAGCGCGGCGAGCCGGTCCATTAGCTGGTCCTGGAAGGCCGGGTCGCGGGCCTCTAGTGCAGGTTCCTGGCCGATCGGCGGCGTGCCCGAGCCGGGTTATGCGAGTTGTAGTTATGCACGAGCAGCCTGGGTCCGTCAGGCAATATGGGCTCAACGGCTTTCCGCGCCTTAGCGCGGAAAGCTTCACGCGCCTGACGAGCACCTGCGCACCGGCAGGCTCAGGGAGGGATGCGGCATGGGAACATCTGTGGCGCCTGCTCGCCGACGGAAGCGGTCAGCATGACTGACGCCTACACCGCGTACTCCTACCTGATCGCAGGCCAGGACTTCCGCAGCTTCGAGCTGACGCCGGAGTTCGGCCGGGTGCCCCCGTACGCGGCCGGCCTGACCGCCGAACAGGAGCAGCGAGCGCAACGGCTGCTGCGTGACAGCCTGGTGATCAGCCTGCACGACCACCCGGTCAGGTTCCCGCTGCGGATGGAGGAGACCCCCGAGTACAACCGCACCGGGCGCCAGCACGCCGCCTACGCTGGCCTGGCTGCGTCCGGCATGACCGTCGTGTTCGACAACATGATGGACGGAACGGCGTGCGTCACAGGGAACGCCCCGTGGCGGTGGAATGACGTCATCACCGACCTCGGGATGCGCCAGGCGGACCTGGCCCACCAGGACCACGTCATGGTCGTCCGCACCGTGGCCGACATCGACGAGGCCCACCGCTCCAGGCGGGTCGGGCTCGTGTTCGGCCTGGAGTCGGCCACGCCGATCGAGAATGAACTGGACCGGCTCGACGTCCTGTACGGCCTGGGCCTGCGGCAGATCGGCATCGCCTACTCCGATGCCAACGCGCTGGGCGCGGGCCTGGCCGAGCACAGCGACGCCGGCCTCACGGCGTTCGGCCGCCGCGCGGTGACGCGGATGAACAAGCTGGGGCTGGCCATCGACTTGTCCCACGCGGGCGACCGCACCGCCCTAGACACCTGCGAGCAGAGCGAGCGGCCGGTGTTCATCACCCACGCGGGGGCCCGGACGGTCTGGGCCACCCCGCGCATGAAGCCAGACGACGTGCTGCGCGCCGTCGCCGGGACGGGCGGCGTCATCGGGATGTCGGCCGCCCCGCATACGACGCTGTCCCCGGCGCATCCCCGGCATTCGATCGAGTCCGTCATGGACCACTTCCGCTACTGCGCCGACCTGGTCGGCATCGACCACGTCGCGTTCGGTCCGGACACGCTCTACGGCGACCACGTGGCCCTGCACCGGATCTTCGCCCACCTGCTCAGCATCAGCGCAGCCCAGGGCCCGTCCTTCGACCCGGTCGCCTACGTCGACGGCCTGGAGAACCCCACAGAGAACTTCGCCAATATCTGCGGCTGGCTGGTCCATCAGGACTACGGCGACACGGAGATCCGCGCCGTCCTGGGCGGCAACATCTACCGGGCCCTGCAGTCGATCTGGGTGTTACCGCACCAGGTGCGCACCGACTTGAGCGGAATCCCGGGGCGCGCACGGCGGCGATCGCGGTGGAGGTAGGCGGGTGGTGCGCAGGGTTGTCGAGGTCGGCCTGGCCAGGGCCCGGCCTTGATGGCACGATGGCGGCATGGTCGGCGCGGGCGGCCCTTAACCGGCCTGGGCTGCCTGGCGGACTGCCGGAGGTGCCGACGACGGCTCCGGCCGGCCCAGAGAGGGATCGATGACCAGCAACGAACCTGTCCACACGGAGTCGCAGACGCACCCGTGGACGATTGACGTGCCCGATCACGCGACCCGCCAGGATTCCCCCGAGTACGTGGCGGCGCGCCAGAAAATGACTGAGATCGCAGGCCAAGCCACGGGGCTGATCTACGGGCCCGGACCGTTCCAGGACCATCACGGTGGTGCGCTGTGGCTTCAGGACGCCCAGGGCTGGTTCATGGTCCGCAACCTCGCCGGCATCGAATGGTCGGCGCAGTTCTGCGCCGACCCCGCCAAGGTCGACCTGCTGCGGCAGAACGCCAAGCGGCTCTATGACCTGGTCGCGCCGCAAGTCAAGCAGCAGCTTGACCCCGATGGCCTGCTGGACACGCCCATCCAGGACGCCGCCGGAGTCGCGAAGTGGACTGACTCGATCTTCAACGCGGGAGTGCCGCTGCACCCCAGTTTCCACATTGGTGTGCTGCCCGCGGCCGGTGCGCCCGGTCCCGCCGCTCCGGCAGATCCGCAGCCGGCCGGTGCGGCCGGTCCCGCCGCTCCGGCAGACCCGCAGCCGGCCGGGGTGCACAACTACCCGACACCCATCGTTGACATCCAGCTGTTCAAGTACGACGACTTCCAGCTGTGGGTCACCGACGAGCAGGGCAACCCCGCCGCGGTCGCACCTGTAGCTCAGCGCGGCAGCGGCGACGCGCAGGTCCATGTGCTCTACGCCACGCCAGGCTCGCAGCTAGCCCAGCAGAAGCAGGCAGCCGAGCAAGCCAGTCGCCCGCTCATCCTCCCGCCAGGTCACCCGTTGTCAAAACAAGCCTTCCAGAACCAGTAGGCCAGGTTTCGGCGGCGCCAGACAGCACGTAACCTGCGGCCCTGGGCCCTCAGGGTGAGTCAATAGGTGGGGCACTAGCCAGGTCCGCGATCTGGGCGTGCGTAGCGAACCACGGGCGGCCCCGCCCGGCCATCCCGGTGATTACGCTGTCCAGCATCCGCACCAGGTAGCCGCGGCCGATGGCCTCGGGGTGCATCGTGTAGGTAACCGCCCGGCGGTCCTGGCGGGCCGACTCGAACTCCTCCAGCCAGATCCGCTCCACTGCGGCTGGGTCGGCGAGCAGCCCGCCATGGTAGGACGTCCAGCCGAAGTAGGGCCAGTCGCACAGGCTCCAGTGGCCGGGCAACTCAAGCAGCGGCTCATTTCCGCTGGTCACCCAGTAGGGCCGGTCATCGGCCATCAGGCTGGCGTCGTAGGAGAAACCGAGCTCGCCCAGCAGGTCCAGGGTCTCCGGGGTCAGCTCCCAGCCTGGTGACCGGTAGCCGTCCGGCCGGACTCCCAGCTTGCCCAGCGCGGTCAATCCCTCCTCGAGTTCGGCGTGCTGCGCTGCGGCGTCCAGGCCGTCGGTGCCCCGGTGCAGGTACCCGTGGTGGGCGACCTCGTGACCGCCCGCCGCGATGGCCTCCACGGCGCCGGGATGCTGGTCGGCGGTGTGGCCGGGCACATAGAACGTGGCCGTGACCTCCAGCTCAGCTAGCAGCCCGAGGATCCGGCCCAGGCCCCGGCCCGGGCCAAAGCGGCCCTGCGACAGCATGGTCAGCCGGCGGGCGTACTCGGGACCCTCGCTGAGCCAGGGAGCCTCGCCGTCCACGTCAAAGGTCAGGGCCACTGCCACCTCAGCGTCGCCGGGCCAGGGGGGAAAGTGCGCGGGCGGGTTCTCCATGATCGATCCAATCGTGCGATGAACCGCAGGATGACGAGTCTGCCACCCGGCCAGGACGGCCAGGCCGTCGGCGTCAGCGCCGGAACCTCACCGCAGCACGAATCCGGGAATTAGCGGGTCGTACGGGTCGATCGAGAACACGTGCTCGCCAGTGCGATACGCCGTTCCTGTGACCTGCGGGATGACGGCGGGGCGGCCGCCGGCGTCGACGGTATCGAGCACGGTCCCGGTGAACGCGCTGCCGATGATGGACTCGTGCCGCAGCACGGTGCCGGCGGGCAGGCGGCCGTCGGCGGCCAGGACCGCGAGCCGAGCGGACGTACCCGAGCCACACGGGGACCGGTCCACCTCGCCGTCAGCGAAGATGGTCACGTTGCGCTGATGAACCTGTCCGGCGGCATCACCCAGGTCCTCGAACCAGATGGTGCCGTAGATGCCGTTCAGGCGTGGGTCGGTCGGGTGCACGGCCTGCTCGGCGTCGTTGAGGGCCCACTTGATCTCGCGGCCGAGCGCAATGAGGTCACCGAGGCGCTGCGGTGTGACGGTCAGGCCAAGCTGAGCGGCGGGCAGGGTCGCGTAGATCGCCCCGCCATAGGCTACGGTCACGCGGGCCTGGCCGAGGGAGGTCGCTACGGGCACGTCGCGGGCGACCACCCAGCTGGGGACGTTGACGAAATCAACGGACACCACCCGTGCGTCTTCGCGGTGCACCCGTGCGGTCACCCGCCCGGAGGGCACGTCGATCACCACGTCGACGCTGCCGGTCCGCGGTGCCGCGACCCGGCCGGTTTCGGCCGCCCATGCCCCGAGCGCGATAATGCCGTGCCCGCAGGCGGTCGAGAAACCGTCCTTGTGCCAGAACAGCACGCCCAGGTCAGCGCCCAGGTCGTCGGGCGGCACGATGAACCCGCCGTACATGTCCGCATGTCCGCGCGGTTCTGAGCACAGCACCGCGCGCAGGCCCTGAACCGCCGGGTCCTCGATCGCCCGGGCCCGCCGCTCGGCCACCGTCCGGCCCGGGATCGGCACGGGAGGGTCCGCCACGATCCGGAACGGCTCACCGCCAGTGTGGTAGTCCGTGGCCGGAATTGTTGAGGGGAGCATGCTCGCAGCATTCCACGTAGGTGGACGCCCAGGTCCGGAAGTGCGCTGCCTGGCGCAGCTTCGAATGCCGCGCACCTTCCAGGCGTTGCCTGCTGGCTGCCACGGGTAGCCTGCCTGCGGAGCCCTTCAGCCGGACAGCACCAGATGTCAAGCGCGCGTGTGGCCGCCGGGCAGCCTGCCTGCGTAGGGTCGGGGTGTGATGCCGGACCGGCTGGTGCTGCTCTCGCTGCCGACGCTGCGCGGAGGCCGGGTCATCCTGCGCGAGCGGCAGGATTCGGATATCGATGACCGGCTGGCCCAGCCGATCGACCCGGAGGAAGAGGACGGCTACGGCTCGTCGTGGCGGCGTGAATGGGATGGCCGCCGCTATCACACCCGCGAGCATCTCGCCGCCGTTTATGGCCCGGCTGCGCCCGGCAGCTACGCCTGGGCGGTCGAGCACGAGGCGCACTGCATCGGCGGCGCTGAGCTGCGCGTAGATGCTGATCAGCACTGCGGCACATACTCGGTGGGCTTGTTCGTGGCCGCCTTGCGCGGCCGGGGACTGGGCCAGGAGATCACCCGGCTCGTGCTGGCCTGGGCGTTCGGCGTGCTGGGCGTGCACCGCGTGGAACTGGAGGTGCTGGCCGGCAACAGCCGCGCTGTCGGTTGCTACCGGGCTTGCGGGTTCGGCCAGGAAGGTGTCCGCCACGGGGCGGTGCTCTATCCGGACGGCTGGAAGGACCTCATCCTCATGGCCGTAGTGCAGCCGGGCTCCATGCCCGCAGCGCATAACGGCTGAGCTAGGGACGCGGAGCCCGGTGTATCAGGCCAACCGCCGATCGCATAGCGTCACAGCCCTTCGCAATGCCGAATCACATGACCCGCGCGCACGCCCTTAGCGAGCCATCGGCCATGCTGGCCGCGGTTTACATGTCTTGCGTGGCAAGGCATCATGTGAGGCATGACTGGGGAGGGCGGTCTGACCGAGCTGCGACGGGGCGTCCTGGGGCCGTGCGTGCTGGCGCTGCTTGAGCTGCGGCCCCGCTTCGGGCTGGAACTCGTCCGCGACCTGGCCGCCGCTGACGGCCTGCTGACCAGCGATGGCACTGTCTACCCGCTGCTGAACCGGCTACGCGACGCGGGC
>JBOHCK010000340.1:0-6338 GCA_050698755.1 Streptosporangiaceae bacterium
GTGACCACGGCCCTGGGTGACGTCCGCGGCAGGCGGATAGCGCTGCTCGGCCTCACCTTCAAGGCGGGGACCAGCGACCTGCGCAACTCGCCGGCCATGGCGATAGCCGAGGGTCTGCGCGCCCTCGGCGCCTCGGTGCAGGCCTACGACCCGACCGTCCACCCGGGGGCGATGACCGGGATCGAGACCCACGGCTCCCTGCGATCCGCCTGCCGCGACGCCGAAGCGCTGGTCATCGGGACCGAGTGGCCAGAATTCGCGGCAGTCGACCTAGCGGTACTGCGCGCGGAGATGTCCGGCCGGGTCATCGTCGACGCCCGCAACATTCTCGACCCCGCCGCCGCGGCCCAGGCAGGCTTCACCTACACAGGAATCGGCATCCCCACCCCCGGAAACCTAGCCGCAGAAGTGGCGGCCTGACAGTCCTGGTGATGGCGGTTATTCGGACGGAGCCGCCTATCGGAATCGAACCGATGACCTACGCATTACGAGTGCGTCGCTCTAACCGACTGAGCTAAGGCGGCGTGCCGCCCGGCGGGCGACCCGATGAGTCTATCGGAACCTAGGTTCACACCCGGACCGGTCGACAGCACGCGGATCGCACTATCTGATCAGGGAGCGGCGGCCGGTCCAGGGTTTTCGTGCATCTCCTCGTACGCCTTGCGTGACCCGCACACGCTGGCCCGCGAGCACGGCTGCGACCGCCCGTCCGCGGACAGCCTGATCACCACGGTGTCCGAGGGAACGTTGTGCCCCACGACCGTGCCCGGCCCGGCCGGTGAGTCGACCGCGGAACCAATCGGCGGCGCGTCCTTACGGAATTGCTGGTACAGCGGGTGCTCGTACTTCAGGCAGCACATGAGCCGCCCGCACGCCCCCGCGATCCGCAGCGGGTTCACCGGGAGATCCTGGTCCTTGGCCATCCGGACCGACACCGGCTCGAAGTCCTTGAGGAACGTGGCACAGCACAGGTCGCGCCCGCAGGGCCCGATCCCGCCCTGCAGCCGCGCCTCGTCCCGCGGGCCGATCTGCCGCAGCTCCACCCGGGCCTTCAGCCGCCCGCCCAGGTCCCGGACCAGGGCCCGGAAGTCAACCCGGTGCGGCGCGCTGAAGTAGACGACGACCACGTTATCGGACCAGAGGTAGTCGACCGCGGTGACCTTCATCGGCAGCCCGTGCTCCCGGACCAGCCGGCGGGTGGCCAGCCGGGCCTCCGCGCGCCGCCGACGGTTCTCCTCGTCACGCGCCAGGTCGGCCTCTCCTGCCAGCCCCGCGCAGACCGGCAGCCCGTCGATCTCGTCGGACACCCATTGCGGCGCCCAGACGCATTCGGCCACCTCGGGGCCTGAGTCGGTGGGCACGAGCACCTTGTCTCCGATTGCCGGCGAGTGCGCGCCCGGGTCGAGGTAGTACAGCCGTCCGTACCGCTCGAAGCTCACCGCCATCATCATGCCCACAGGGCCAGACTACGGTGCCCGCCAACCCGACCGCCTCCCCCGGGTTTGCGCGAGATTGTCCCCCCCGGTGTCATGCTCTGTCCCATGCCAGTCAATGCGGGACACAGGGGGACGCGGGGGCGCACGGGACGTATGAGGCGCCGACCGGGGCCTCAGCCTTCGACTAGGGAGAGGGTCATCTCCTCGACGGCGAGCAAGGGGGCGACGTTCAGGGTCAGGCGCTCGCGGCAGCGCATGATGGCCTGCATGCGGCGCAGGGTGGCCTCCGGGGAGGACGAGGAACCGACCCGCCGCAGGTCGGGCTCCCGGTCGGAGTTGGCGAGCTCGACGGAGGCGCCGAGCTGCACCATCAGGACGTCCCGGTAGAACACCGCCAGGTCGAGCAGCGCCTGGTCGAGGGTGTCCCGCTTGACCCGGGTGGCGCGTGACTTCTGCCGGTCTTCCAGGTCCTTCATGGCGCCGGCCATGCCGCGCATCGCCTTGGCCACGCCCTTGCCGGTCGACCCTTCGCCGAACGCCTTTCGCAGCGCGTCCCGCTCAGGATCATCCAGCTCCTCGGTCACCGCCTTGGCTTCCTCCTCGGCGGTCCGCACCAGCGACGCCGCCAGGGACAGGGCAGACCCCAGTGACACCGCGGAGGTCGGCACGCGCAGGACCTCGGCCCGGCGCGAGGCCGCCGAGGAATCCAGGGCCAGGCGCCGGGCCCGGCCCACGTGCCCCTGCGCCGCGCGGGCCGCCGCCAAAGCCACACCCGGATCGATGCCATCGCGCGTCACCAGTACCGAGGCGACCGCCTCCGAAGCCGGGACGACCAGCGAGACCATCCGGCAGCGGGACCGGATCGTGGGCACGAGGTCTTCGGCCGATGGCGCGCACAGCAGCCAGACGGTCCGCGGCGCGGGCTCCTCGATCGCCTTCAGCAGCGCGTTGGCCGCCTGCTCGGTACACCGGTCGGCGTCCTCGAACAGCACGACCAGCCAGCGTCCCCCGATGGGCGCCCCAGAAGCGCGGAGGACCAACTCACGCGTCTGCCGAACCCCGTACGACAGCCCCTCAGGCCGGACCAGGAGCAGGTCGGCGTGCGTCCCGGCGCGCACCTGCCGGCAGCACGCGCACGAGCCGCAGCCCCCGGATGGGCACAGGAGCGCGGCCGCGAAGGCCCGCGCCGCCACCGAACGGCCAGACCCCGGCGGGCCGGTGAACAGCCACGAGTGCGTCATCGACCCGGGCTCAGGAACCAGGCCAGCCAGCACCGCAGCGGCCCCGGCCGCCGCGCGCGTGAGCTGCGCGACCACCGCGTCCTGGCCCGCGAGCTCGTCGAACATCCCGCTCAAACGATCTCTTCCGTGATGGCAGGAAACGTGCTGGTCGCCGCCTCGGACACGGGGGGAACCGGATCGGGGAGCATGCCGCGGATCCGGTCCTGGATCTCCCGGGTGATCTCGTCCTGCGGGCGCTCCGCGTCGATGACCAGGTAGCGCGACGGCTCCGCGCGCGCCAGCGCCAGGAACCCCTCGCGGACCCGGCGGTGGAAGGCCAGGGGCTCGGCCTCCAGCCGGTCCGCCGAACGTGTGCGGCGCGTCAGCCCGGCAATGGGGTCCATGTCCAGCAGGACGGTCAGGTCCGGGACGCGCCCGCCCGTCGCCCACCGGTTGAACCCGGCGATCTCCTCGACCGGCAGGTTCCGCCCCGCGCCCTGGTACGCGAGCGAGGAGTCCACGTACCGGTCGGTGATGACGATCGCGCCCCGGTCGAGCGCGGGCGCGATGACCGATGCGACGTGCTCGGCGCGGTCGGCCGCGTACATCAGCGCCTCGGCGCGCGGCGACATGCCCGTGTGCGCGGTGTCGAGCAGCAGCGCCCGCAGGCGCATCCCGATCTTCGTCGCGCCGGGCTCGTGCGTGGTCACCACGTCGTACCCGAGCTCGCGCAGCCCGATGGCGATCAGCCGGCCCTGCGTGGTCTTGCCCGTGCCCTCCCCGCCCTCGAACGCGATCAGCAGCCCGGGCGGGGGCGGTGGTGGCCCGTACCCGTTGGTGTGCAAAGCCTCCGGCAGCGGCGCGAACGGCGCGCCCCGGACGGCGGAGAGCAGGTCCTCCCGCAGCGGCACGCCCCTGCGGTCATCCATGCGCCGGTAGGAGTACACCCCGAGCGCGGCCGCGAGGATCGCGGCGAGCAGGATCACGGCGTTCTGCCCGACCGAGGTGTAGACGACGTGGGCGAACCGAATGTCGCCTGACCCGGTGATCCCGGCGATCAGCTTGGTCAGGCCAGCGGAAATGAACCCCACCGCGGCGATGACGACGAGCAGGATGACCTGGATCGACGACTGGAAGAAGGCGAACACCCGGCCGCGGGTGTCGTCGTCGACCTCGAGCCCCACGATCGTGAACCCGGTCGCGTAGGCGATGCCGGACAGCGCCCCGAGCACGATGACGAACACCGTGACCATGATGAGGTTCGGCACCAGGCCGATGAGCGCGAGCGGCACCGCCGCGGCCGTGATCGTGAGCCCGAACAGCCGGCGCAGGCTGAGCCCCCCGAGCAGGCGGGGGCCGACCAGCATGCCGAGCGCGATGCCGACGAAGATCGCGGCGAACACCAGCCCGAACCCCGCGTTGCCGCCCTTCAGCGTGAACTTGATGTACGGGTAGGCCAGCCCGACCACCACCCCGGCCGCCGCGAACGCGCCGATCATCCCGGTCACCAGGCCGCGCACCACCGGCGTCTGGCCGATGAACCGCCAGCCCTCCCAGATGGCCTTGAGGGTCGAAGGGACGGAGATCTTCCCGCTCGCGCTCCGCTTGGGTATCTCGCGCAGGGAGTACACGGTCACCGCGGAGACGAAGTAGGACGCGGCGTTGATGTACAAGGCCAGCGTGACCGGATCGCTCTTGAGGAACGGGACCACGTGGCTGAGCGCCTGGCTGACCAGCGAGAGCACGCTGAACAGCCCGGCCGCGAGCGGCGCGGTGCCGTACGTGCCCAGCAGGCTGTACTGGTTGGCCCGCTCCAGCTTGTCCTTCGGCACCAGGTTGGGCATCGTCGCCGCGGTCGCCGGGTTCCAGAACAGCGAGGCGATCCCGGCCAGGAACTTCGCCGCGTATAGCCAGGTCAGGTTGGGGAACAGCGGGATGGACAGGAAGAGCAGCCCGCGCAGGACGTCCCCGATGATCATCGTCCGCCGCCGGTCGAGCCGGTCGGCGATCGCCCCGGCCAGGGGGCCAAGCAGCAGCGCGGGCAGCAGCGTCGCGACCCAGACGCCGCCGATCGCCGTCGTCTGCGCCGCGGCCGCCGCCGTGACCGACTGACCGTGGCTGTGCTTCTGGGTCAGGTCGGCCGCCAGCGCGAGCAGCGCGAAGATGCTCAGCCAGTCGCCGAGGCTGGACAGGGACAGGGCGATCCACAGCCGGCGGAACGGCTTGATCGACAGGACGCTCGGGCCGCGCGCATGGCGCCGCGCGGCGCCGTCCCCGAGCTTCCCCTGGTCGGCGCCGCGTTGCGGGTTTGCGGCGCGGAAGTTCACGGCGTAAAGCGTATCGGCACAGCTGGCCGCATAACGGGTGAGTCCTTGATCGTGATTTTACTCCCCCACCAACCCGGCAGCTGACCAAGTACTTGAAAGATCAAGATCTCTTATTAGCCGAACGAGCGGTGGTGGCGCTCTTCCGGCGTGTCGGAGCTGCCCTTCGGCGTGTGGCCGGCGGTGCGGCCCGCCGGTCGGCGAGGAGCTCAGCAGCCCGAACTACGGTGATCGAGCTCACCTCATCGCCCTTGCGCAGCGAGGCGTTGGTCTCCCCGTCGGTGACGTAGGGACCGAACCGGCCTTCCCTGATCACCATCGGCTTGCCAGTCGCCGGGTCCTTGCCGAGCTCGCGCAGCGGCGGCGCGGCCGCCCCGGTGCGCCGGCCGCGGGTCTTCGGCTGGGAGAACAGGTCCTTGGCTTCGGCCAGCGTCAGGGTGAACAGCTGCCCCTCGGACTCCAGCGACCGGCTGTCCGAGCCCTTCTTCGCGTAGGGCCCGTACCGGCCGTTCTGCACGGTGACCTGCTCGCCGTCCAGCTCGCCCAGCACCCGCGGCAGGGTCAGCAGGCGCAGCGCGTCCTCCAGCGTGACCTCCTCGAGTGACATGGACTTCAGCAGGGACGCGGACCTGGGCTTGGCCGAGGCGGGAGCGTCTTCGGGAAGCTGCTCGGTCACGTACGGACCGAAGCGCCCGGCCTTGGCGACTATCACGCGGCCGCTGTCAGGATCCGGGCCGAGGATCACATCGCCGTTCGGCTTATTGAAAAGTTCTTCTGCTTTTTCCGGAGTCAGCTCGTCAGGCGCGATGTCCTCGGGGACGTTCACCCGCTGTGCGTCGCGTTCCAGATACGGGCCGTACCGGCCGACCCTGACCACGATGTCGGTGCCGGCCAGCGGGAACGAGCTGACCTCCCGGGCGTCGATGTCGCCGATGTCGCCGACCAGCGACTTCAGCCCCCGCTCCTGGCTGGCACCGTCGCCGTCGACGCCGAAGTAGAAGCGGCGCAGCCACGGTACGCGCTCGGCCTCGCCGCGGGCGATCTCGTCGAGGACGTCCTCCATCTGCGCGGTGAACTCGTAGTCGACGAGCTGGCCGAAGTGCCGTTCCAGCAGCGTGACGACGGCGAAGGCGAGGAACGAGGGGACCAGCGCGGTGCCCCGCTTGAACACGTAGCCGCGGTCCAGGATGGTCCCGATGATCGACGCGTACGTGGACGGCCGCCCGATCTCCCGGTCCTCAAGCTCCTTGACCAGCGACGCCTCGGTATAGCGGGCCGGCGGCCTGGTCGAGTGGTCGGCGGGGGCCAGCCTGAGCACGTCCAGCGGGTCGCTTTCGGCCAGCGGCGGGAGGCGGCGC
>JBOHCK010000341.1:0-6306 GCA_050698755.1 Streptosporangiaceae bacterium
CACGGCGAAGGGATCCGCTGCATTCACAACCCGGTGGTGAGCAGGGAAGGTGCGTGGGGCGGAGAGCTCACGCCGGCGCCGGCCCGCCGCCGCGTGGTGGTAGCCGGCGGCGGCCCGGGCGGGATGGAGTGCGCGCGGGTCGCCGCGGCCCGCGGGCATGAGGTGATCCTGCTGGAGCGCGGGCGGGCGCTGGGCGGCCAGGTCCGCGATGCGGCCAGGCCGCCGGAACGCGCCGAGCTGGCCCAGATCGTGGACTACCTGGAGGGGCGCCTCGCCGCGGCAGGCGTCGACGTACGCCTGGAGACCGAGGCCACGCCGGCGAGCATCACCGCGCTGCGCCCGGACGCCATCGTGGTCGCGACCGGTTCCTGCCTTCCCGCCGGGCAACTGCCCTCCGCGCTGGAACAGGGCGACCAGCAGGTGACGGTCGTGCACCCCATCGCCGCCCTCCGGGGGACAGCGCCCGTCGGTGACCGCGTCGTGGTGTTCGACGAGTTCGGCGACTGGCAGGGCATGGGCGTCGCGCACGCGCTGGCCGCCCGGGGCGTGCACGTGGAGCTGGTCACGCCGGTGATGTACCCGGGCGCTGCACTGGAGCTGACGAACTGGCGGATCTGCTACGAGCGGCTATCGGCCCTGGGCGTCAGCTTCCACCCGGTAGCCGAGCTGGCCGGGGTGCGGGGGAGCGACGTGGTGATCCGCCGCGGTTACGGGAGCGGCGAAGACGTCATCGCGGACGTGGACTCCGTGGTCATGGTGCGGGTTCCGGTGGCCGACGACAGCCTGTACGGCGAGCTGGCGCGCGGCCCGGTCGAGGTCCATGCGGTCGGCGACGCCCTGGCTCCGCGCGGCATAGAAGAGGCGATCTTCGACGGGCATCGCCTGGGGCGAGAGCTGTGACCCCGGACACGCGGCTCCCGCAGAGGTTCCGCCTCGACGGGCGCAGCGCGCTGGTTACCGGGGCCGGCCGGGGCATCGGCCGGGCCATCGCCATCGGCCTGGCCGAGGCCGGCGCCGACGTATGCGTGACCTCCCGCACCGAAACGGAGCTCGCGTCGGCGTGCGAGCAGATCACCGCGCTCGGCCGGCGGGCCACCGCCGTGACGGCCGACCTGACCGATCCCGAAGCCCTGGCGGCGATCGTCCCCGCGATGGTCGCCGAACTCGGCTCGGTGGACATCCTGGTCAACAACGCAGGCCAGGCCGGGCTCAAGGATCCCTTCCCGGACGTGTTGATGCCCGGGTGGGAGGATCGCCTGCGGCTCCTGCTGACCGTCCACGTGGCCCTGACCCAGCAGGCGGTCCGCTGGATGACCAGCGCGGGAAGACCCGGCGCCATCGTCAACGTCTCGTCCATCTACGGGCTGGCCGGCTCGCCGGGCGGCGAGAAGGAACTCGGCTCCGTGACGTACTACACGGCGGCCAAGCACGGGCTGGTGGGCTTCACCAGGGCGCTGGCGATCGAACTCGCGCCGGCGAACATTCGCGTCAACGCGCTGTGCCCTGGCTGGGTAGACACCTCGATGAACCCAATCAGCACGGCCGATCCGGCTTTCCTGCGGCGCAACCTGGACCAGATCCCG
Source organism: Streptosporangiaceae bacterium (assembly GCA_050698755.1). Lineage (GTDB taxonomy): Bacteria > Actinomycetota > Actinomycetes > Streptosporangiales > Streptosporangiaceae > Palsa-504. Next base: position 1,584 of record JBOHCK010000341.1, read on the forward strand.
ATGGCCAGGTGGGCGTCGGCCGACGAGATGGCCGGGCCGGCGGTCTTCCTGGCCAGCGACGCCTCTTCGTTCATGACCGGTCAGACGCTCGTCGTGGACGGAGGCCACCTGGCCTGAGACGGCGACACCTGACAAACAGTCCAGCGGAAGGGAGTAGATGACGATGACCGAACGACCCGCCGGCCGGGTGCTCCTGCTCAAGGAGGGCGATACGCCGTACGAAGGGCTGGACGGCGTGCCGGGGATGGAACTGGGCCGCGTGATCACCACTCCGGCGACGACCAGCCTGGGCGGCGGTTTCTCCCGCTTTGCCGGCGAGTGCGTGCTGGCCGACTGGACGCTTCGCTACGACGAGGTCTTCTACGTGATCGCAGGGGAGCTCGTCATCGAATCTGGCGGTGAGACGGTCCGGGGTGGCCCCGGTGAGGTCATCCTCATCCCGGCCGGCACCACGGTCACTTACCGGGCCGGGGCCGGCACCAGGGCTTTCTTCGTGCTGCACCCGCGGGACTGGGCCGAACGCTCCGCCGTGTGAGCACGTCACCGACCATCGGGCAACATAGTGAGAAGGGCAACACCATGACAGAGTCTCGTGATCCGATGCTCCGAGTCGAATGGACCGACCCGGTCACGTCCCGCAAGGGCTATGTGGTCATCGACCGGCTGGTCGCCGGCATAGCCGGCGGCGGCACCCGGGTGCGCGCCGGGCTGACTCTTACCGAGGTTGAGCGGCTCGCGAAAACCATGAGCTACAAGTGCGGGGCCATGAACCTCGCCTCCGGCGGCGCCAAGGGCGGCATTGACTGCGATCCGCATTCGGAGGAGATGCGCGGCATGCTGACGCGGTTCGTGACCGCCGTGACGCCCATTCTCGATACCTACTGGGCCACGGCCGAGGACCTGGGCATCACGCAGTCAGAACTCGACAGCGTCTTCAACGAAGTGGGCCTCGGCATGTCCGTGCACGCGGCGCTGAAGAAGGTCGACGACGAGGCGGCCGCGATGGACCGAGTGGTGCGCGGGCTGGCGGTCGACGTCGAGGGCATCGGTCTCGCGGATGTCGTCGGCGGGTACGGCGTGGCCGAGGCGGCGGTGGCGGCCCTGCCGCACCTGGGCCTGACCGCCGGGAGCACCCGGGCCGTGGTGCAGGGCTTCGGCTCGATGGGCGGGGCGAGCGCCAGGTACCTGAGCCGTCATGGGGTCACGGTGGTCGGGATCATCGACGGCAACGGGTGCATGGTCAACCAGGACGGGCTCGACGTCGAGGCCCTGCTGTCGGCGCGGAACGAGCTCGGCGAGGTCGACCGGGGCGCGCTGCGGGAAGCCGACGGCACGCTACCGCTGGCGGACTGGCTGTCGATCCCGGCCGAGATCATCGTGCCCGCCGCCGTGCCGGATTGCATCCGGGCGGACAACTGCGACCAGGTCACCGCGCGGCTGATCGTCGAGGCCGCCAACATTCCCACGACCGACGAGGCGCAGGCCCGCCTGCACGAGCGCGGGGTCATCGTCATACCCGACTTCGTCGCGAACTCCGGCGCGAACAGCTGGTGGTGGTGGACGCTGAGCGGCGTTATCGGCGCGAGTGCGGACGAGTCGTTCGCCATGGTGAGGCAGGCCATGCAGGACACGGTGGGGCGGCTGCTCGAGCTGAGCAGGGACGAGCACCTCACTCCCCGTGACGCCGCGGGCCGTATCGCGGAGGAGAACCTCGACCGGATCGTCGCCGAGGAAGCCGCGGGCTCGCGCCGGGTGGGCGCGGCGCGGTGACCGGGGGCGAAGGTGCCGTAGCCGGGACCGCGGTGATCGGAGGCGGCATCGCCGGGGCCGCGGTGGCCTATTACCTCGCCCGGGGTGGGGCAGAAGATGTCGTGATCTTCGAGCGAGACCAGCTGGCGAGCGGGGTGACCGCGGCGTCGTTCTCCGGCGTGCGCCAGCAGTTCTCGACCCCGACGGAGATCGAGCTGTCCAAGCGCGGCCTGCGATTCTGGAAGACGTGCGAGGCTGAATTCGACTCGCCGTGCCCCTTCCATCAGGTCGGGTACCTCTTCCTGACCGGGAAGCCCGAGCTGCTGGCCATGTTCGCCGAGGCCGCGCGGCTGCAGGCGGAGCTGGGGGCGGGCCCCGTGCACATGCTCGATCCCGATGGGGTGCTGGTCGTGGCCCCTTACCTGAGTGCCGAGGCGCTGGCCGGCGGGTGTTACACCCCGGAAGACGGCCGGGTCACCGCGACCGATGGCGTCGCGGCGCTGGCGAAGGGCGCCCGGGCGCTCGGCGTCCAGGTGCGCACGCACTGGCCGGTCGACCGCGTCGAACGGGCTCCCGGCGGATTCGTCCTGACCGGGCCGGCCGGGCAGGCGCGGGCGCGGAGGGTGGTGGTGGCCGCGGGGATATGGAGCCCGCAGCTGCTGACCCCGCTCGGGTTCGATCTCGACGTGTACCCGATGAGGCTGCACTACGCCCTGACCGGGCCGGCGCTGACCGGCCTGGTGGTCCCGCTCATCGTGGACTTCGATACCGGGTTCTGCATCGAGCGGGAAGGCCCCGGCCTGGCGGTCACGATGCTCCTGCCCGAGCTCCCGCCCGGCTACGGGCAACGGGAGATGCTCGACGACTGGTACCAGGCGGCGACGGTCCGGGCGCCCGGCCTGGTCGATCTCGGTATCTCCCACCTGCTGACCGCTACCGCGGACGGAGTCACCGACGGCCATCCGAACGCCGGGCAGCTCGACGAGGATCTCTGGGTCATCGCCGGGTTCGCCGGGCACGGCGCCATGCACGGCCCGCCGGTGGCCGAACTGCTCGCTCGTCAGATGCTCGGCGATCCCGACCCCGCCGTCGACATCTCCGCCCTGAATCCGCTCCGCGCCCGCGAGCGGCCCGGGGCCGAAGAGTGGATGGTGGCGCAGAAGCGGGGATGAGATACGCACCGACCGCAGAAGGAGGACTGGAGTCGATGACCACCCATATGGAGGGCGGCGCTGATCCCGACGCTTTCCGGCTGCTGGATGACGAGGGCCGCCTGCCCGATGGCACCAGCCCCGGCCTCCCCGACGACAAGCTAGTCGAGGCTTACCGGTGGATGGTCTTCTCCCGGATGCTCGACGAGCGCGTCACCAGCCTGCAGCGCCAGGGCCGGGTGGGCACCTACTCGGCCGTATACGGTCAGGAGGCGTCGGTCATCGGGTCCGCCTTCGCCCTCGACCCGGCCACAGACTGGATCGTGCCCCAGTACCGCGAGACGCCGGCCATCATGCGGCACGGCTACCCGCTGACGACGTACCTGCTCTACCTGCTCGGCAATCCGCTCGGCGGGCAACTCCCCGAAGGCGTCCGGGTGACCCCCCTGCAGATCGCCCTGGCGGCGCAGCTTCCGCACGCGGTCGGCCTGGCGCTCGGGCTGAAGATGCAGCGACTGGACGGCGTGGTCATGACGTACTGCGGTGACGGCGCCTCCTCCGAAGGCGACTTCCACGAAGCGTGCAACTTCGCGGGCGTGGTCAAGGCCCCGGTGATCTTCGTTCTGCAAAATAATGGTTACGCCATCTCGACCCCCCGCTCAAAGCAGACCGCGGCGGCGTCGTTCGCCTCCCGGGCCGAAGGCTACGGGATGCCCGGCGAGCGGGTCGACGGCAATGACCTCCTCGCGGTCTACGACGTGGCGCAGCGCGCGGTGCGGCGGGCGCGCTCGGGTGGCGGCCCGACGCTGATCGAGTCCCAGACCTACCGGCTGTACCCGCACAACACGGCCGACGACCAGAGCAGGTACGTGCCGCCGGAGGAACTGGAGGCGCGCCGGAAGTCCGATCCCCTCCCGCGCTTGTTCGCCTACCTGGCCGGCCGGGGGCTGATCAGCGACGAGCAGGTTGATGTCATGCGCGAGGAGATCGACGCCCAGATCGGCGAGGCGGTGGCGGCGGCCGAGCGGCATCCGAGGCCTACGCCCGGCCAGCTGTTCGACTACGTGTACGCCCGGCCGCCGCGGCGTCTGCAGCAACAGCGCGAAGAACTGACCGCGGCCGCGGACGGGGGCGGGTCATGACCGTCCGGACCATGGTCGAGGCGATCCACCAGGCGCTCGGGCAGGAGATGGAGCGCGACGAGCGTGTCATGATCCTGGGCGAGGACGTCGGCAGGCTGGGCGGCGTGTTCCGCGCCACCGACGGCCTGCAGGCCAGGTTCGGCCCGGAGCGGGTCTTCGACACGCCGCTGGCCGAGGCGGCGATCGTCGGAACGGCCGTCGGCCTGGCGATGAGCGGGCTCCGGCCGGTCGCCGAGGTGCAGTTCCTCGGCTTCGCTCACCAGGCCTTCCACCAGATCGCCGACCAGGTAGCGCGGTACGCCTTCCGCTCGCAGGGCCGTTATCCGATGCACATCACCATCCGCGCGCCGTTCGGCGGCGGGGTGCGTACTCCTGAGCTGCATTCCGACGCGCTGGAGGCCCAGTTCGTGCACTGCCCGGGCCTGAAGGTCGTCATGCCGGCGTCGGCCTACGACGCCAAGGGGCTGCTGCTCGAGGCGATCAGGGATCCGGACCCGGTGCTGTTCTGCGAGCCGCTGCGGGGTTACCGGCTCGTCAAGGATGAGGTGCCCGACGAGGACTACACGGTGCCGTTCGGGCAGGCCCGCATCACCCGCGAAGGCTCCGACGTGACGCTGGTCGCCTGGAGCGCGGCGGTTCAATTGTCCGAACGAGCGGCGGTGCGAGCCCAGGAAGAGGGCA
>JBOHCK010000342.1:0-6275 GCA_050698755.1 Streptosporangiaceae bacterium
GCTGGGCGTTCCGGCGGCTGCCGGGCTGGTGGTTTCAGTGTTGCCGGGGGGTCTGACATTTTGCCTTGGCGTGCGGGGGCGCCCGGACGTGCGGTGGGGGTTGCGGCGGCCTGAGCGGTGATCCTCGTCGAGGCGCTTGCGGGCGTTTTCGCTGTCGGCGCTGGCCGGGCGGGTCTGGCCGGGGTGGTAGCGGAAGATGCCGCGGTCGTCGGCTTGCTCGCCGGTGATCAGGCCGAGGCGGTGCCAGCGCTTGATGCTGCTGGGGTGGGCGCGGAGGCCGGCGGCGATCTGGTTAAGGGTGAGCAGCCCGCGGTGTTGCAGCCGCTGGTCGTGGCTGGGCATCTGGTGGCAGCTGGCCAGTTTGGCGACGCGTTCGCCGTCCCAGGGGTGCCCGTCGCTGCTGGTGTGGCCTGCGGCGTTCAGCTGCCCGGCGATCTGGGCGTAGGTGCAGTTATCGAGCAGCTGGCCGATCAGTCCGGTGATCTGGGCGGGGGTCTTGCGGCGTTGCCAGGCGTTCTGCGGGACGGGCAGGCGCAGGACGTGGTCGCGGCCGCCGGGGAAGCGGACGGCAGCGGTGATGGCGTCGTCGCTGCGGGTTAGGGTGACGTCGGTGATCAGCAGGCGGATCAGTCGTTTGCGTTCGCGCATCGGGGTGCCAGGGTCGTTCCACAGGGCGGGCAGGTCGGTGACGAGCGCGCGGATCTTTTCGCGTTGCCGGCCGGTGAGGGCGGTGGCGGCGGCGGTGGCCTTGCGGTAGTCGTCGCGGGCGGCGGCGAGGGCGCGCAGGGCGGTGTTCCAGTCGGCTTCCAGGGCGTCGGCGACGAGCCGGTTGGCGGCGTCGACGGCGAGGTAGCGGTGCCGGGCGGCGTCGGCGGCCTGCTCGGCGCGCTGAACCTGGGCTTGGCGGAGCTGGTCGGCGCGTCCGGCCTGGGCGATCAGCTCGTCGCTGACGGCGAGGGTGACCTCGATGGCCGCTGGGGTGAGGAAGGTGAGGATCAGGCCGGCGACGGCGGTGTCGATGTTGTCGCCGGTCAGGTGCTGGCAGATGGGCTGCGCGGTGCGGATGCCGTCGTTCTGGCAGACGTAGCTGGGGATCTGGGTGCCGTGACGAGCGTGGTAGCGGATGGTCATCCGCCGGCCGCACCGGCCGCAGACGACTAGGCCCTGCAGCAGCGCAGTGCCTTCGCGGGGCGGGCCGGCGGCGCGGTCGTCGCCGCGGGCGGCGGCGTTGGCGGCCAGGACGGCCAGGTTGGCCTCGTACTGGGCCCAGGTGAGGTAGCCGGGGTGGTGGTCTTTGATCAGGACGGTCCATTCGGGGATGGGCTTGATGCTGGTGTGGTGGTGCCCGTCCAGGCCGGTGGTGTGGCGGGCCCGGCCGTAGGCGTAGGCGCCGGCGTAGGCGGGGTTGTGCAGGGTCTTGAGGACCCGGTCGTGGGTGAGCGGCTGGAAGAACAGCTCGCCGCGGCGGGGTCCGCGGTGGTGGCGGGCGGGGAAGGTGAGCTGCTGCTCGCGGAATGCCTTCACCACGCCGAACGCCGATCCGGTGGCGGTGAAGGTGCCGAACAGCAGCTCCACCGCGTGGCGCACGCCCGCGTCGGGGTCCGGGAGCACCTGGCCGTGGTGGTCGCGGACCAGGCCGATCGGGAGGGCGAGCGCGAGCTCGCCGCGGCGGGCCTTGGCCAGGATCCCGCCGCGCATCCGAGCGCGCAGGAAATGGAGTTCGAATTCCGGGATCTGGCCTTTCATTCCCAGCAGGACGCGGTCGTTGAAGATGGCCGGGTCATACAGGCCGTCCTCGTCGAGGATGAGGGTGTCGGTGTGGGCGCAGATCTTGACGAGCTGCTGCCAGTCGGCGGAGTCGCGGGCCAGCCGGGAGCATTCCAGGCCGAGCACGATGCCGGCCCGGCCCAGGGAGACCTCGGCGACCAGGTGCTGGAACCCGGCCCGGTCGGCGGCCGAGGCGCCGGAGCGGCCCTGGTCGACGTCGATGACGTGGATCTTGTCCTCGGGCCAGCCGAGCGTGACCGCGCGGCTTTTCAGGTCGTATTGCCGCCCGGTCGACTCGGTGTTGTTGATGACCTGGTAGAGGGTGGATTGGCGGATGTAGAGGTAGGCGTCGCGGCGCAGCCGCGCGGGGGTCACTTTGGCGGTGTCGTCGCCGCTCATGGCGGGGCCTTCCTGGGCAAGGGAGCGGGTGGTTAACGGCGGGCATGGTGGAGTGCCATCTGCGCGAGCACCGCGACGATCTCCGCGGTGGGCGGCAGCGACGTGCAGGCCGGCGAGCGGGCATCACCTCCGTTCGTGCTGGCAGGGGACGGGACAGGGTCGGGGGCGGGCAAGGACGGGCCGGCCTGCGGCATCGCTGCCGCCTGACAGTCGTCAGCGCCGGGACCGGCGGGCCCCTGGGCCAGCCAGGACGCCATTCCCCGGGCGGCCAGCACCGGCAGCTGGTACCGCCAGCCGCCGCCCGCGCCGGCCAGCGCGATCGCGCGCAGGGCCTCATAGCGCCCGACCGCCGGATCTGTGCCTGGCCCGGGCGGCGGTCCTGGCTGCGCTGCCGCGCTGCCGTTTTCAGTCGTGCTGGCCGCTTTTGGGTGCCGCCGGTCCGGCGGTCCCGGCCCCGCGATCGGCGAGGCGCCGCTCCAGCGCCCGGCGGACCGAGCGGGGATGCACCTGGATGCCGAACCGCTGCGCGGCCTGCGCGGCCAGCTCCCCGGGGGTCAGCCGGGGATCCTGCTCGAGCAGCGCCGCCAGGTGATCCAGCACCGGCCCGGTGAGCTTGTGGCCCCCTTTGGGGCCCGGCTTGCCCGGGATCAGCGCGGCCAGCCCGCCGGCGGCCAGCGCGGCCCGGGCGTTGTAGGCGCTCTGGCGCGCGAACCCGAACGCCCTGGCCGCGGCGGACACCGGCACGCCCTCGACCTCGATTTTCCGCACCATCTCGTACTTGACCTGCAGCAGGTCGGCGGGATCGAAGAACCCGCCGGCGGTGAACGCCGGATCGGTCACCTTCTGCGGATCGCTGTTCAGCGTCCGTGACGCCGCCAGCGCGGCGTCCTTGGCGTCGTCCCGCCTGGCCATGCTGCCTCCCGTGAGCAGATCTTGTCCATGTAATTACATCACATGAGTGATGCAGGAGGGACAGGACAGGGCGCAATGACGCCAGGAAAGCCAGCATGATAGCCAGGACAGTCACCGGGACGCCGCCTGCCAGCTGGCTGCCTGACCGGACTCCTGACATAATCCGGTGGGCATTCATGACGTAATTCCGTGGACAGCCGCCCGGCACGCGCTGACCAGCTCAGCCAGCTCAGCCAGATCCCCGGCGCGGAATGCCGCCCGGCCCGCAGCGACCACCGCGAAGGGATCAGGGGCCACCAGGTCAGTCCACACCGCCGGCACGCTGACCAGCTCTCCGGCGGGATCGAGGAAATACACCAGATCCGACTGCCACGCCTGCAGCCGCTTGACGAACTCAAACGACTGCCCGGCCAGCGGGTGGAACCGGTGCGTCACCCGCACGCGGCCCGATGGCGTCTGACCGCCCCGATCACACGCAGTCGACGGTCCGCTTGTCCAACCAGGCTGAAAGAGACGTCCGCCCGGTCAAGGTCCAGCAGCGGACCTCCGGAGGGACCTGGCGCACCCTGCTCGGCCTGGCCGACTTCGCCGTCGTCCAGTCCTACCTGTCCACCGCGTCAAAATGGGGCATCGACGCCCTCGACGCTCTGACCTGGCTATTCACCGACGGCCCCTGGCTCCCGCCCGCAACCGCGCCCCCATAGCATCGCAGCGGACCATCGCCCCGCACCGCGCACCCGCCGACGAGCGCACCCCACGTCAGCGGGCAATCTCGCGCGCCCGCAATAGAGGGCTCAACTCAGGCTGAATAGCTACAATCGTAAAGCCCTTGGTCCGAGATAGCACCATGAGCGCGACATAGCATTCGCTGACCGCCATGATATGCCGGACGGTGCGCTCGCCCGGTGTACCAGGGCGACGAACACGTGGCGGGCGATCGTCGCCAATGAGCCGCTGTCGGACGAGACGCTGACCGTCACTGTCGAGCGCAAACGCGAGCGTGGTTGAGCCTCGGCCTGCACCCCCGATCCGGCGCGGCAACGGCACGAGAGCGCGCCAGGCCACGAGACGGTGCAGGACACGGGAGCGGCTAGCAATACGGCTGCGGCCAGTCTTGAGGTCAGCGAAATACAGCCGCTCGATCTGCTGGCCTGTTAGCAGCCGCAAGGTGTTGACGCCCTCCATGATCTGCCAGTCGCGGACCGTGAGGCGGTCGGCCACCCATTCGACGTGGGCCGGCCGGAGGCGGCCGGCAGTCATGACGAACCTCGGCTAAAGGAGCGGCATGTCGTTGGCGTATCTGGTACGAGTCCGGCCGTGAGGGCACGGGTGAGCAAGGCAGCGAGATCAACGTCGAGATCAACATGGGCGATGGCCATCAGGAACTGCCTCCACCAGGCTCGCGGCCGAAGCCTGAACCTCCGGGCGGGCCTGCGAGCCGCTCGCGCAGGGCAGTTTCGACAGCTGCGCGCGGCCTACCGAACTGCGCCCGGCTTGCACGAGCCAAGGACACGCCATCGCTGACCGGCGGGACGAGTGGCAAGGTGCGACCCGTTACCGGTCCGAGGGTGGCCCCGTCAACGCATGGACGCATGGCCACTTCGTAGGCGGCCAGCCCCACCAGGTCGTCGGGCATCAATGGAGTAAAGAACTGGCTGACGGTGCGGGCGTCGCCCGGCTGCAACTGGTAGATGATTTGCGTTCGAGTGGTACCGAGGATGGCTGTCTTCACCTGGTCACTGAGCTGGCCAAGATATTGATGCGCGAGCGTTAGTCCGACGCCGAGCCCGCGGGCTTGGGCGAGCATGTCAGCAAGGTCCAGCGGCAGGCGTAGGACGTCCTGAAACTCGTCGAGATACACCATGACCGGATGGCGCTTGCTTTCTGGCGCCTCGATCCGGCCAAGGGTGGCCTGCCAGAAGCACGCCACAATAAGCGAGCCAATGAGGGCGGCGGTATCGCTCCCGAGCCTGCCTTTGGCCAGCGACACGAGCAAGATACGGCGGCGGTAAAAGACGTCACTCAGGCGAATTCCCCGGCTTTGGCCGAGCATGAGGCGAAGGGACGTACGGGTGGTGAAGCTCCGCAACTTGTTAAGGCTGGGGCCGATGACCTGGGCGCGCTCGCCTTCGCTCATGCTCTCGTACGCGAGCCAGAACGACCGTACGGTTTCGGGAACGGTGGACTGCGCCGTAACCACATGACGGAACGCGGGGTTGAGGAGCAGTTCGGGCAGCTCGATGAGCGTGAACGGCGAACCATTCCTAGCCTTGGCCGACACGAGCGTAAGCAGCCCCATCCGCAAGACATCACTGGTCCGTGGCCCAAACGAACTCGCCCACAGACTCGCCATGAGGTGAACGAGATAGTCGACAGCGAGTTCCTGGGCGTGCTCACCGCGCCCGATATCGAGCACGTTAAGTCCGATCGGGTAATCAGTGGCGCTTGGATCGATGACCACCACGTCGTCATTGCGCGATTCTGGTACCCGGTCGAGGAGGTCAGTTATAAGGTCGCCTTTCGGGTCCACGGCCACGACCGCGTGTCCGGCTTGCATGTCCTGGACGATGAGGTTGGCAAGTAGCGTGCTCTTGCCGACGCCAGTCGGACCGAGCACCCAGCAATGCCTCAGTCGATCTGCGGGTTTAAGTGCCAGCGGTCGGTTGGTCATACCGGGGTACGTACTGAGCGCGATCACTGTGCCTGTGTACGGCATATGGATCGCAGGCGGAAGCTGACGAGCCGTGATGCGCGGCAGGCCGGGAAGATTAACCTCGAGCGGAAAAGCCAGCAAACCCGCGAGTTCCTTGGAATTGAGTATGAGCGGAAACCGCGTGAGCGGCAGACTCACATCAACGATCCGGTGCGCGACCACTGAAGACGGCAAGCGGCGGCGGACAATCGCCGCTCCTGGTGCGTTGAGACTCCGCAACGTGCCCCAAACCTGGCCGAAGAGGCTCGTAGCACGAGCTGGACTTCCGGCGCTTACGCCGAGCCGGACAACAGCCTGGAGCATAGGTTCGGCCTGCTTGGCGCGGGCGTTCTTCAGTGCCTCGCCCGACAGGGCTGCCCGCAATGCCAGCGGCTTTAAGGCGAAACGGTTGAAGACCGGTTCTGTTCCTGGTTGCACTGTGTGATCGCTGCTGGCTGCTGGCCTGTTGATCAGGTTTCCTGCGAGATGGGTGAGGCCCCTGCTA
>JBOHCK010000343.1:0-6271 GCA_050698755.1 Streptosporangiaceae bacterium
ACCTTGGTCAAGGGGGCTGCCGGGAGCCGGGGGGGCAGGGGTGGCGGGGCCTGTGGGTCAGGGGGTCGTTAGGGTCACCCGGGGCCGGCCGGGGAGGGGGATCATCGGGTGATGAACTCGGCCAGGGCGCGGAAGGCGCGGCCGCGGTGGCTTATCGCGTCCTTGGCCTCCGGCGTCATTTCGGCCGTGGTGAGGTCGAAGCCGTCGGGCAGGAAGATCGGGTCGTAGCCGAACCCCCCGCTGCCGCGTCGCTCCCGGATCAGACGGCCCGCCACGGTCCCGGTCACTACCACCTCGCGAGCACCGTGCACGAGTGCGGCCGCGCATACGAACCGGGCGCCGCGCCTGGTGTCCGGGACGTCGGCAATCTGCGCGAGGACCAGGTCCAGGTTGGCCTTATCGTCGCCGTGTCCGCCCGCCCAGCGGGCGGACAGGACGCCCGGCATGCCGTTCAGGGCGTCCACGCACAGGCCGGAGTCGTCGGCGACGGCCGGCAAGTGAGTGTAATGGGCGATGGCGCGGGCCTTGAGCAGCGCGTTCTCTTCGAACGTGGCACCGGTCTCGGGCACGTCGGGCGCTCCGGGGAAGGCGTCGAGCCCGGCCAGCGGGACCTGTTCGCCCAGGATCCTGGCCAGCTCGCGCAGCTTGGCGGCGTTCCTGGTGGCGAGGACCAGCGGCTCAGCGGGCACCCAGGGCCTCGCGCTGGAGGCGGGTCAGCTCGGCGCAGCCGCCTACGGCCAGGTCGAGCAGCTGGCCCAGCAGGTCGCGGCTGAACGGCTCGCGCTCGGCTGTGCCCTGGATCTCAACGAAGTCACCGCTGGCCGTGCACACCACGTTCATGTCGGTGTCGGCCGCCACGTCCTCGTCGTAGCACAGGTCGAGCCTGGGCTCGCCGCCGACGACGCCGACGCTGACCGCGGCCACCGAGGTGAGCAGCGGGTCACCCGGGCACAGCTTCTTGGCCTGGAGCCAGGCCACGGCGTCGGCCAGCGCGACGTACCCGCCGGTGACCGCGGCGGTGCGGGTACCGCCGTCGGCCTGGAGCACGTCGCAGTCGATGACGATCGTGTTCTCGCCGAGCGCCTTGTAGTCCAGGCACGCCCGCAGCGAACGGCCGACCAGCCGGGAGATCTCCTGCGTCCGGCCGCCGAGCCGGCCCTTCACCGATTCGCGGTCGCCGCGGGTGTTCGTCGCGCGCGGGAGCATCGCGTACTCGGCGGTCACCCAGCCGAGGCCGCTGCCGCGCCGCCAGCGGGGCACGTCGTTCGAGACGCTCGCGGCGCACAGCACGCGGGTGCGGCCGAACTCCACCAGCACCGAGCCTTCGGCGTGATCGAGCCAGCCCCGGGTCAGCTTCACCGGCCGTAGTTCAGTGACGGATCGCCCGTCGGGACGCGACATGTGGCTCAGCTTATCGGCGGCCTCAGGCCGCCAGGGCCTATCCGCGCCTCAGGCCTCAGGCCGCCAGGCCTATCCGCGGCCTCAGGCCTCCAGGACCATGCCGGAGGTGGCCAGCGACAGCGGGCCCTGGTAGGTCTGCGCGGCCTGCGACCGCGATCGCTCCCGGTCGTTCCACGGCACCAGGTGGGTCAGGATCAGCTGGCCGACCCCGGCCCGCTCGGCGTGCTCGCCCGCCTGGCGGGCGGTGAGATGGAGGTTCGGCGCGTTGTCGGGCCCCCCGAGGTACGACGCCTCGCACAGCAGCACGTCCGCGCCCTCGGCCAGCTTGACCAGCGCGGCGCACTCCCCCGTGTCGGCCGAGTAGGCGAGCCGCCCGTCCGCGTGCTCCACCCGGAACCCGAACGTCTCCACCGGGTGGTTCATGTGGTCGGTGGTGATGCGGAACGGGCCGATCTCGCGTTCCCCGACGGCTAGGTCGCAGAACTCGAACGGGGCCTGGTCAAGTGAGTGGGCACCGCCGCCCAGGAAGGGCCTGATGCGATCGGCGGTGCCGGGCGGACCGTAGACCGGGATGGCGGGCTTGCGGCCGCCGGGGGCGAACTGCCGCGCGATCCAGTACGAGCCCACGTCCACGCAGTGGTCGGCGTGCAGGTGGGACACGCAGATCGCGTCGATGCTGAAGAGCTCCGCGTACCGCTGGAGCACCCCCAGGGCACCGTTGCCCATGTCGATGACCAGCCGGAAGCCCTCGGCTTCGACCAGATAGCAGGACGAGGGGCTGTCGGGGCCTGGAAAGCTGCCCGAGCATCCGATCACGGTGAGCCGCATGGTGGACATTATGGCGGCACTAGCCCTACCACGGGCTCAGGCCCAGAGTTGGCCTTCCAGCCTGGCTTCGGCTTCGTCCAGCGTGCCCTCGTACGCGCCGGTGGACAGGTACTTCCAGCCGCCATCGGCGATCAGGACGGCGATGTCGGCAGGACGACCTTCGGCGACCGCCTTGGCGGCCATGGCGAGGCCCGCGTGCAGGGCGCAGCCCGCGGAGATGCCGGCGAAGATCCCCTCGGCCGCGACCAGTTCCCTGGTCCGGCGCAGGGCGTCGGCCGACGACACCGAGAACCTGGTGGTCAGGACGGAGGCGTCGTACAGCTCGGGGACGAAGCCCTCGTCCACGTTGCGCAGGCCGTACACGAGCTCGCCGTAGCGGGGTTCGGCCGCCACGATCTTGACGTCCGGCTTGTGCTCGCGCAGGTAGCGGCCCGCCCCCATGAGCGTGCCCGTGGTGCCCAGGCCCGCCACGAAGTGCGTGATCGTCGGCAGGTCGGCCAGCAGTTCCGGGCCGGTGGTCTCGTAGTGCGCCCGGGCGTTGGACTCGTTGCCGTACTGGTAGAGCATCACCCAGTCGGGGCGCTCGGCGGCGATCTGCTTGGCGACCCGGACCGCCTCGTTGGAGCCGCCCGCCCCGGGCGAGTCGACGATCTCGGCCCCGTACATCCGCAGCAGCTGGCGGCGCTCCTCGCTGGTGTTCTCCGGCATGACCACGACCAGCCGGTAGCCGCGCAGCTTGGCCACCATGGCCAGGGAGATGCCGGTGTTACCCGAGGTGGGCTCCAGGATCGTGGACCCCGGCGAGAGCAGCCCGTCCTTTTCCGCCTGCGCGACCATGTAGAACGCCGCGCGGTCCTTCACCGACCCCGTCGGGTTCTTGTCTTCGAGCTTGGCCCACAGGCGGACTTCGGCCGACGGCGACAGGCGCGGCAATCCCACCAGGGGGGTGTTCCCCAGGGACTCGAGGATGTTCTCGTAGCGCACATCAAACGCCGTTCGGGATAAAGATGAGGCCTTCAGCCCGCGCCTCCGGCCACCGCGGGCAGGACGGTCACCGTGTCGCCGTCCTTGACCGTGGTCTGGAGGCCGTCGAGGAAGCGGACGTCCTCGTCGTTCAGGTAAACATTGACGAAACGCCGCAGGTTGCCGTCGTCGATAAGCCGGGCCCGCAGGCCGCCGTGCCGCTGCTCCAGGTCACTGATCAGCTCGTCGAGCGTGGATCCGGTTCCCTCGACTTGCTTCGCGCCCTCGGTGTAGGTGCGCAGGATCGTCGGGATGCGAACCTCGATGGCCATGAACCACGCTCCAACTGGTTATCTGGTCGGTCCGTTGGGGTGCAACCGGTGCCGGCGCGCAATCATTCCACCACCGTGACCGGCTCCTCGGTGACCTCGCCGTCCACGATGCGGTACGAGCGGAACTCGGTCCGGTCGTCGTCGTCCCTGGTGGAAACCAGCACGTAGTGCGCGCCCGGCTCGGCGGCCAGCCCGATGTCGGTCCGGCTCGGGTAGGCCTCCGTCGCGGTGTGGGAATGGTAGATGACGACCGGCTCCTCGCCGGCGTCATCCATCTCCCGCCACATCTGGAACTGCTCGGTGGAATCGAACTCGTAGAACGTCGGCGAGCGGGCGGCGTTGGTCATCGGGATGAACCTGGCGGGGCGGTCGGTGCCAGCCGGGCCGGCCAGGACGCCGCAGGCCTCGTCGGGGTGATCGTGGCGGGCGTGGGCGACGATCTGGTCGCGCAACTCGCGCGTTATCGTGAGCACCGGCTCAGGCTAGCGCCTGGACCAGGGACTCCTGGACCGCGCCGAGCCAGGCGTACACCTCGTACGCGGCCCACTGCGGGTCGTCCCGCTTGAGTTTGCCCCACTGCTGCTCGAAGTCCTCGGTGACGTCGAGGCGGACCCCGAGGGCCAGGCGGACGTCGTTCAGCGCCTTCAGCCACGCCTGGGCCTGCTCGGACGTCAGCTGGATGCGCCCGCCGGCGTCGGGCAGGGTGTCGAGCATCTGGAGGGCGGCCTGCTGCTTGGTGCTGCGCAGGCCGGGCTCGGTGTACTTGCGGAACTCCCCCGCCGCGTCCGGGTCGTCACGGTACCCGTCGGGCAGCAGCCGGGCCAGGACGGGGTCATCTGGGGTCGCCGGGGGGTCCTGGAGGGCTTCTGCTTCGGGTTGTGCGGGCCTGTCGAGCAGCGCCTCGAGCTCGGCGACGTTGTTCCAGCTCGCCTTGGGCGGGCTGTCGCCGTCGGGGGCGATCAGGGTCAGGACCTGGCCGACCAGGCTGCGCAGGAGGGATGCCTCGGGGGCAGCGAGCCAGGCGCGCGCGCCGCCGCCTCGGGTGGGCCTGAAGGGTTCCAAGGGTGGCTGCTACTTGTCGTGCATGACGGTGGCCCACAGGCCGTAGCCGTGCAGGATCTCGACGTTGTGCTCCATCGCTTCCCTGGCTCCGGCGGCGACGACCGCCTTGCCCTTGTGGTGCACGTCGAGCATCAGGCGGGTGGCCTTCTTCTTGGGGTAACCGAAGACGGTCTGGAAGACGTACGTCACGTACGACATCAGGTTCACCGGGTCGTTCCACACGATGGTGACCCACGGCTTGTCCGACACCGGCTTTTCTGTGGACTTCGGGCTGTCCACCTCAGCGGGCGCCACGCTCACTACTGTCCACCTCCTCCTTCCGTAGTCTTCCACCTGTGACGAATTCAGTGAACCACCAGTCTGGGCTGGCCGAGTCTGCGCCGGCTGACGGCACGGCGCTGCTGACCGACCACTACGAGCTCACCATGGTGCAGGCCTCGCTGCGCAGCGGCGCGGCCAACCGCAGGGCCATCTTCGAAGTGTTCGCCAGGCACCTGCCGCACGGCCGCCGGTACGGCGTCGTGGCGGGCACCGGGCGGCTGCTCGACGCGGTGGAGCGGTTCCGCTTCAGCCCGGCTGACCTGGAATTCCTCGGCAGCGCGGGCATCGTGGACGCGCCGACGCTGGCCTTCCTCGAATCGTACCGTTTCAGCGGAAACATCTGGGGTTACCGGGAGGGCGATTGTTACTTCCCCGGCTCGCCGATCCTGGTCGTCGAGGGCACGTTCGCCGAGGCGGTGATGCTGGAGACCGTCGCTCTGTCCATCCTCAACCACGACTGCGCGATCGCCTCCGCCGCGTCGCGGATGGTGACGGCGGCCGGGGACCGCCCGCTGATCGAGATGGGCTCCCGGCGGACCCACGAGCGGGCCGCGGTGGCCAGCGCGCGGGCCGCCTACATCGCGGGGTTCGCCTCCACGTCCAACCTGCGGGCTCGGCAGGCGTTCGGCGTGCCGAGCGCCGGGACCAGCGCGCACGCCTTCACGCTGGTGCACGACAGCGAGCGGCACGCGTTCGCCACGCAGCTGTCGGCGCTCGGGCCTGCGACGACGCTGCTGGTGGACACCTACGACGTGGCCCGCGCGGTGCGCACCGCCATCGACGTGGCCGGACCGGACCTGGGCGCGGTCCGGATCGACAGCGGTGACCTGCCGGTGCTGGCCAGGCAGGTCCGCTCCATGCTCGACGAGCTCGGCGCCACCAAGACCCGGATCGTCCTGACCGGCGACCTCGACGAGTACTCGATCGCGGCGCTCGGCGCGGTGCCCGTAGACGGGTACGGCGTCGGCACCTCGCTGGTCACCGGGTCGGGCGCGCCGACCGCGGCGCTGGTGTACAAGCTGGTGGCCCGGGCCTCGTGGGATTCCGGCTCTGACGGTGTTTTGGAGCCGGTGGCCAAGCGGTCGGTGGGCAAGCCGGGGCGCGGCGGGCGCAAGTGGGCGGTGCGGCACCGGGACGAGGACGGGACCGCGCTGAGTGAACGGATCAGCCTGAGCCCGCCGGACACCGGGCCCCTGGACCGGGAGTTGCTGGTGCCGTTGGTGGTCGCCGGCGAGATCGTGGGCCGGGAGCCGGTCGGGTCGGCCCGGGAACGGCACCGGGCGGCGCTGGCCGAACTGCCGCCCTACGCGCTGCAGCTGTCGCGCGGGTACCCGGCGATCCCGACGGTGTTCGAGGGCGGCGAT
>JBOHCK010000344.1:0-6263 GCA_050698755.1 Streptosporangiaceae bacterium
GTACAGACACCGCTGATGCTGCCCTATCACCCTGTTACAGGCGAATCACCCGCGTCGCAGCCGTCACACCCGCTGCCGCGTCCCGACATCTAGCCCCTGGTCACCGCGAAACTCGGAAACACGAGGTATTCCCTGCCCGCCGTTGGTGCCTAGACGCCAGATAGGCATCAACAGCCTTGCGAGAGCTGCGCCAGATCCCATCGGGCCCCTGCACGGCATCAAGTCTTCCGCGCTGTGCCGCCCGGCGCAGGGCGATCTGCGTGATGTCCCGGTCAGCGAGGGCAGCGAGCGGGACCATGCGGGCAGGACCAGCCACGTTAGGGACGATGAAACGGTTGAGGTTGTCATACATGGCCCGGGCAATCAGCTCCCCTAGGGCACCGTAGTCACCGCCGTCGGCACGCCGCATTGCCGTCAGGTAGACATCGCGCTGCCTCTTAAAGATGATCACCGGTGGATAGCCGAGTCGGACCAGTACCAGGTTCATGACGAGCCGTCCGGCCCGGCCGTTTCCGTCAATGAACGGATGCACACGCTCGAACTGGTTGTGGAGTCGCGCCAGTTCCTCCGGCAGCCAGCGATCGATCTCGCCGCGCTCTACGCGCTCCGAGGTAACGCAGACATCCTCCACCCACTGCTGAACCTGGGCCAACACGAGCGGCCAAGTGGGAGGAGTCATGCCCCCAGGGAAAGGGCGAATGTCATGCTCGCGGAAACTACCCGGTCCCTCGCGATCGGTGGCGTCCGGATGCGGTGCCACATCCCAGACCGGGGTCATCGCCAACTGGTGAACATGGCGGACCTCGCTCATGGTTAGGAGGCGGCCGTCGTTCCAGTCACCCGGTTCCATGGCTTGCCCATACACCCAGCGGGCAGCATCCGCGTATCCCTTAACCTCGTTGTACTCCCGCAGGGGCTTTGCACCTACTGCCCGGCCTTGGACCAAGAGCATCTCGACCTCACGCAGGACCAGCGTGTTACCTTCCAGCGCCGTGGAATGGTGTGCCTCCTGATGCCAGATGTCGGTCCATATCGACTCGGCTTCCTTCGGACTTGGCAGTCCTCCGAGGCGCTGGTCCAGTTCGGTCAGGGCATGGCCAAGTCGTTCATAGATGATGGCCCTACTCGGTCGGCCTCGGCCCGCCATGAGCACTCCGTTCACGCACAGACAGAAGTTGGTACACCCGACTCAAAGCTAATTGAACATACCAACTATCCGAGTAGCGAGACGAATGTCACTCGCTTCCTCGCCAGGGCGGCCGCTGCTCAGGTTCCACTCATGGACTGTGCTGCCCGCCAGCAACTCTCGCCGCCCCACGGAGCTGCGACGATCAGCCGCCCCGAGTGCAGGCTCAGGGCGGCCTCGATCACTTCTTCTTGCTGCCCGCGTGGAACGGTGCCTGCGCCAGCGCGCTGGCAGCCGCCGACCGCTCAGCACTCGTAGCTGCAGGATCTCTCAGAACCCTGGCAGCATCCGACGCCGCCTGAGCACGGGTCTGCCGGGCCTGGTGAGCTGCCTGCGCCAGCGCGCTGGCAGCCGCCGACCGCTCAGCGCCGGTCGCATTCGGATCCGCCAAAACCCTCGCAGCGTCCGACGCAGCAACGGCGCCGGTCATGCGGAGATTCCTCTCCATGCCATCACCTCCTCTCCGCCAGCCTTGATTTGCGGCGCGGAGTGTGATGTCATCCTGGTTCCAACCCGGCGCGACATCTCAGCTCGTGCCGCCCGCACGCCCGAGCCCCTGCAGGCCCGGGCGTGCGGTGTTTCAGCGATCAGTCGCCCAAACCGCTCTCCTAAGCATTTGTTGCATCAGGTGCAACTTGGCACTTCTAGCTGCAGCCGCTGGTGGAGCCGCAGCCTTCGCAGACGTAGCAGCTGCCTGCGGGGCGCATCTTGGTGCCGCAGGTCAGGCAGAGCGGGGCGTCCGCGGTGCGGCCCTGCTGGGTCTCGATCAGCTCGGTGGAGCTGTGCGGGGCCAGGCCGACCGGAAAGGGCTGGCCACCGGATGGGTCGGGCTGGACCGGAGGAGTCACCACCGCTCGTTCGGGATTATGGGGCTGCTCTACGGCGGCGGACTGGGCAAGTTCCTCGGGATCGAGGTCGTCGCCCAGGCTGGCCGGGTCGTGCCCGGCCACCTCGGCGGCGCGCTCGGCCGCGGACAGGATGCCGAGTTCGGCCCGCTGGTCGTAGGGCAGGTGATCCAGGGCCAGGCGGCGGAAGATGTAGTCCATCACCGAGCTGGCCAGCCTGATGTCCGGGTCGTCGGTGAGGCCGGCGGGCTCGAACCGCATATTGGTGAACTTGGCGACGTAGGAGTCCAGCGGGATGCCGTACTGCAGGCCGACCGAGATCGCCATGGAGAAGGCGTCCATCACGCCGGCCAGCGTGGAGCCCTGCTTGCCCAGCTTGAGGAACACCTCGCCGATGCCGTCGTCCGGGTAGCTGGAGGCGGTCATGTAGCCTTCGGCACCGGCCACGGAGAACCGGGTCACCATGGCGGGGCGCTGCCTGGGCAGGCGCTTGCGGACCGGGCGGTGCTCGTGCGGCTGGGCCGGGGCAGGTTGTGCCGCGGGCGCCTCGGCCTCGGCCGCCTTCTTCCCGGCGGCGGACAGCGGCTGGCCGACCTTGCAGTTGTCGCGGTAGACGGCCAGCGCCTTCAAGCCGAGCTTCCAGCCCTCGAAGTAGATCCGCTCGATGTCCTCGACGGTGGCGCTTTCCGGTAGGTTAACGGTTTTCGAAATTGACCCGCTGAGCGAAGGTTGGACGGCGGCCATCATCCTCACGTGGCCCATGGCGCTGATCGCCCGCTGGCCCATGGCACAGTCGAATACCTCGTAGTGCTCCGGGCGCAGGCCGGGGGCGTTGACTACGTGGCCGTGTTCGGCGATGTACTCGGTGATCGCCTCGACCTGCTCCTGCGGGTAGCCAAGGTTCTTCAGCGCGCGCGGCACCGTCTGGTTGACAATCTGCATGGAGCCGCCGCCAACGAGCTTCTTGAACTTGACCAGAGCCAGGTCCGGCTCGATACCCGTGGTGTCACAGTCCATCATGAGGCCTATGGTGTTGTGACTCACCATGCCGTTGGCGACGTAGGTGACGTTCTCCGGCACCGACAGGTCATAGGTTGGCTGGACCCCGCCATCGTCATTGGCCGCGACCCGCTCGAAGAGGTAACCGAGGGCCACGCCCAGGCTCTCATCGAGGGTTTGCTCGAAGATTCGGCTGGCGAGCATACGCGGCACGCCACCGCGCCTGCGCAACGACAGCATCGCCGCGTTGCGGGCCGGGTGAGTCACTGGGATTAGCTCAGCCCACACGTCCCCCGGCAGAAATACGTAGTCCTTCTTCGCCGACTGCTCCGGCTCCAGCTCGGCGACCAGGCGGTCCTTACGCTGGCCGATGAAGCCTATAAGCTCGCTGAAGTTGAGCGCGTGGTCGACGTTCCGGAGCCTCACCTGGAAGATGGGACCTCCCCAGCCGCTGACCGTCTGTCGCGTCGTCGTCGCCAGTCCCTGGGTGAGTAGCAGGGTACGAACCTCCGCGGCGAACGACTCATGGGCGGTCGAGAGGCTTGGCACACCCTCAAGGACGGTCCCGTCGGCCTCGAAGAGGCCGCGCAGGAAGGCACCGTAGACCGCCGGGTCGTTGGCCTCAAGGATCGCCGACGGAACCCGCGGAACCCAGCCCTTGCCGGTGTGATCGGCGTCAGGCAGCTCCTTCGCGAACCCCGCGGCCTGCCACCAGCGCGCCAGCCGGACCGACGACAGCGTCAGCTCCTGATACCCCTCTTGCGGTGTGAGGACGGGTTCGAGGCCGAACAGGTCCTTGGCCAAGACGCTCAGGTGCTCCGCGACGTCCAGGTCGCTGTTGCTGACGCAGAGCCTGATTCCTTTCGCGTGCAGGCTGCCGTCGCCCATAAAGTAGCCAACTAGCTCGGCCAGCTCGGGGCTGACAGCATCCGGAACGCGCACGTGCCGGTCACCGGCGTAGTACGCCTGGTCGAGGACGGGGAGCGGGACTAGGCGCGGCTCACCGACCAGGGTGCGCATCTGTATCGGCAGGACGTCACCGGGCGCGATGTCGGCCAGCCGCTTCCATTCCCACACTCCAGTGGCCAGGTTCACGACCTTGACGCGATGGGTGAGGGTTCCCTGGATCTTGTAGCCACCCTCGGTCCTGATCCGGCGGGTCAGCTCCTCGCCGTTGACGAAAAAATTGGTGGCCTGCCGGGGGCCTTCGTCAGTGGAGACCGTGAGATCGAGGTCTTGCCAGCGGTTTCCGTATACTTCACCGATTTCGCCCAGCCGGACGAGCCCGCGATTGGTGGTGATCAAGGTGTCCGCAGTCAGACAGCCGGTAGGTGCCAGCAGGCTCGCCTGGGCGTTCCGGTACCCGTTGGCCTCACCTAGCTCGATGCATTCCTGCCAGGTCTGGCTGGCCAGGTCTAGGACCTCCCGCTCCATAGGGCCGATCGGGCGGATGTTATCGCCGGATTCGGCATGCTTGCGGATGACGCGCTTGTGCGGCGCGGCGTTACGGGCGTAGCCGTCGTAGGGCCCGACGACCGCGGCCAGTTCGGCGGACCTCTTGTACGCGGTGCCTGTCATCAGCGAGGTGATGGCGGCGGCGATGGCCCGGCCGCCCTCGGAGTCGTAGGCGTGGCCGGTGGCCATCAGCAGCGCGCCAAGGTTGGCGTACCCGATGCCCAACTGGCGGTAGGCGCGGGTGATGGCGGCGATCTTCTCCGTGGGGAAGTCGGCGAACCTAATGGAGATGTCCATCGCCGTGATGATCAGCTCGGTGAGCTTCGCGAACCGCCCGGCGTCGAAGGTGTCGTCGTCACGGAGGAACTTGAGCAGGTTGATGCTGGCGAGGTTGCAGGAAGAGTTGTCAAGGCTGAGGTATTCCGAGCACGGATTACTTGCCGTGATTCGTCCCGATTCGGGATTGGTGTGCCAGTCGTTGATCGTGCTGTCGTACTGGATGCCGGGGTCGGCGCACTCCCACGCGGCCTGGGCCATGCTCCGCAGCAGCTTCCTGGCGTCGACCTGCTCGACGACCTCGCCGGTCCGCCGGGCCAGCAGGTCGAACTGCTTGCCTTCCTCGACCGCGTGCATGAACTCGTCCGACACGCGGACGGAGTTGTTGGCGTTCTGGTACTGGACGCTGATGATGTCCTGGCCGCCGAGGTCCATGTCGAACCCGGCGTCGCGGAGCACGCGGATCTTGTCTTCCTCGCGGGCCTTGGTGACGATGAATTCGGCCACGTCGGGGTGGTCCACATCCAGGACGACCATCTTGGCCGCGCGGCGGGTAGCGCCGCCGGACTTGATCGTGCCCGCCGAGGCGTCGGCGCCACGCATGAAGGACACCGGGCCGCTCGCGGTGCCGCCGGAGGACAGCAGCTCCTTGCTCGACCGGATCCTGGACAGGTTGACGCCAGCGCCGGACCCGCCCTTGAAGATCAGGCCCTCCTCCCGGTACCACTCCAGGATCGAGTCCATGGTGTCGTCGACGGCGAGGATGAAACACGCCGAGACCTGCTGGGGGGAGGCGGTGCCGACGTTGAACCAGACCGGGGAGTTGAAGCTGAAGATCTGGTGGACCAGGGCGTAACGGAGCTCGTGGCCGAAGATTTCGGCGTCTTCTTCGGTCGTGAAGTAGCCGTGCTCCCGGCCCGTCTTCTCGTACATGCCGACGACGCGGTCGACCAGCTGCTTGAGGCTCCACTCGCGCTGGGGGGAGCCGATCGCGCCGCGGAAGTACTTGGTGGTCACGATGTTGGCCGCGTTGACCGACCAGAAGTCAGGGAACTCCACGCCACGCTGCTCGAAGTTGATCGAGCCGTCCCGCCAGTTCGTCATGACCACGTCCCGGCGCTCCCAGGTGACCTGGTCGTACGGGTGGATGCCCGGCGTGGTGTGGATGCGCGCCATCCTGAGCCCGCCGTGGGACTCCTGGGTCCCCTTTCCCTTGCGGGCCGCGCCGCTCGCCGTCTCCGTCATTTCTTCCCCCTCCTGGGATCGCCTGTGATCCCTGCCAGGCCCGCGTGGCCGTGCCGAAACGATGACAACTGTGGTGCCGCCTTACGGCGTACTTTCTGAACCCGCTCCGACCTGCACCGTGCCGCGACGCCCGTGGCGCAAGGAAGCGATCTCGTCCTCGAAGTCGGCGAGCGACTCGAAACCCCGGTAGACCGAGGCGAACCGCAGGTAGGCGACCTCGTCAAGCTCCCTGAGCGGGCCCAGGATGGCCAGGCCCA
>JBOHCK010000345.1:0-6243 GCA_050698755.1 Streptosporangiaceae bacterium
ACCCGTACGAGTCGCCGAAGGCGACGCTCCTGCACGCCGTCGCGCAAGCCAATCGCTGCCGGTCGGTCTGGCAGAAGGCGATTGGCATGTCCACGGTGGTCGGTTTCCCGTCCGACCTGGACGCGGTCGAGCTGCTGTACACGTCACTGCTGGTGCAGGCTAACACGGCGATGCTGCGGGAGGGCACGAAGAAAGACGCCTACGGGCGGTCGCGGACCCGGGCGTTCCGCCAGTCGTTCCTGGTGGCCTACGCCTACCGGATCGGGGTGCGGCTGTCGCAGGCGACTGTGCACGCAGAGCAGGAGGCGGCGGCTGCCGCGCCCGGCAAGG
The DNA here is from genome assembly GCA_050698755.1 of Streptosporangiaceae bacterium. Lineage (GTDB taxonomy): Bacteria > Actinomycetota > Actinomycetes > Streptosporangiales > Streptosporangiaceae > Palsa-504. The sequence goes on from JBOHCK010000345.1 coordinate 331, forward strand.
ACCTGGTGCCTGTGCTCAAAGAGCGGCACGAGGCTGTCGATCACGCCGTCGACGAGATGTTCGGTGACGGCCTCGTCTACGACCGCGGGAGCCGTGCGACCGACGAGGAGGGCTGGGCCTCCGGCCTGGCCGCCGCCGACATGGCGGCTTTGCACAACCGGGAGCAGGTTAACGCCTAAGCGTGTCGCAACAGTCCCCAGGTTGCCTACCCGCTGGATCTTGTCCGGATCCGGCCGCGCCCCGCGCAATCACCGCCGCCCCGGAACCGGCGGCAGGCCGAGATGGAGGAGGACTGCGCGCGCTGCTGGCCGACTCGGCCGTCGGCTTCGCGGCGCTGTCCGGCGATGAGTTCTTCGCGGCGCTGAAGCAGGCATGTCAGGATGGCACCGCGAACCCCGAGCTGATCGTGGACTGTGAGCGCAAGATCACGTCCCGGGAGGCGGGGCCGCGGAAGCTGCACCAGATGCTCTTCGCCGCCAGCGACCGCCACGCGTGGGCCGGGGTCCGCGCGCTGGCCCTGGCGGCGGTCAGCCTGTGGGGTTCCAAAACGGGGCATAGGTGGCTGACCTGCGGACAGCTGCATTTTGCGCGCGGTTCTGAATGAGTACGCGGGTGCATGGGGCCTGCTATGCCGGTTGTGTGCCTCAGCATCCCGCGCGCGGGAAATATGGCTGGGGGGCCCCGCGCTGTTGCCGCGCGGTACTGGTGAATCCGGCGTCGAGATGCTTCTGCCTGCGGGTTTAAAGAGCTGTACGGGCCTGTACGTGGCTGTCCGCGGGATCGGCGGTGAAGGGGCCGACGCGCACGTACATATAGCGGACAGCGTCGCCGGGACGAACATAATTGAGTGGTGTTTGTGCAGGTCAGAGGGTATGTGGAGGTGCAGGGAGTAGCGGGCTGTAAAACCGTCGGCTAAGCCTTCGTTGGTTCGAACCCAACACCTGCCACCATCAGCGAAAACGGCCCGCACGCTGCGGAAACGCGGCCCGGCGGGCCGTCCAGGCGGGTGCATATCCCGTCCAGAGCAGCCCGGATGACCCGGGGGTCGTTGAGCTGGCTGACCGGCAGTGAAGCTCGCTCCAGCCAGGCCAGCGTGCTGACGATGACGGGATCAGGGGTCCGGGAGCGCCGCTGGGTGTTGAAGGCATACCCGTACAAGACCGCACGCAGCATGCCTACCGCTGACGGGTTTCCGCGGTTAGCAGCGGGGTGACCGTAGCCAGTGCATCGGCCAGACTGGCTCGCGAATGCGGCGCCAGGTGTGGCCACTTCATCTGCGCGAACGCTACCGCGTGCTGGTAGCAGGTCACGGTCACCGGCTCCGGTGCGGCCCACGCGGCAGGCTCGCCTGTAGCAGGGTCGAACCCGGCGCCTATGCGGGCCGCGCGGACCAGTTCGGCTCGGTAGCTATCAGCCAGCGGCCGGGTCATGAACGACCGGGACCTGTCGCAGCCCCCGACGCGCCACCGCACCTCGAACGCCGTCCTGCCGGGTCTGCGCCGGATCGCGAATATCCGTACATCGAACGAACTCACCGGAAACCCTCCCTCTGAAGTGGCCAAGAACCTTGTCACCCAGCCCCATCCCGGAAAAGAGTTGCCGTACGCCGAGGTTGCTATCTGTAATCCCCGGACACAGCCTGGGTCCGGGCCAGACCGCATGGGTCAAGGCGCAGCAGGAGCGAGTACTTCCTAGATGGGGTGGTCCGGCTGTTGCGGTGGAAGGTGATCGCGGGCTGAACGTCTGTCCGAGTCACACGCAGATCGAATATCGGGCGACGCTCGCCAAGCTGGCCATCATAGGATGTGACTGGCGTGCCGGAGAGCATGCCGTGCCGACGCTTGCCTGCGCGGAAGGCGGATCAGACCCGAATCCGCGAGTAGGCCGGTGACACGGCGGCGCAAATGCCGATAGGTGCCCCTTTGACCTGGGATGATGATCGCTGCGAAGTAATGATCATCTCGGGCGGAGAGGCACCTACCTGGTGAAAAGGATACGCAGCGGAGCGGACAGACATCGGCAGCTGCGGATCGGCGTGCCGGATCGGTCGCTGACGCCGAACGCGGGCCTGGCGGCCATCATCGAGCTGTGTGACCAGCTCGGCGTGATCGGTGCGCTGGATGCGGCGGTCGGCCCGGTCAAGCAGCGCGACCGCGGGTTCGGGGCCGGGGAGCTGCTGGCGGGGCTGGCCGCGGCGCAGCTGGCCGGGGAGGACTTCCTAACCGGGCTGGACCGGCAGCGCGCCGATGCGGCCGGGCAGCAGATCACGCCGGTGCCGGGGCTGGCGTCCACGACCGCGGCGGGCCTGGCCCGGCGGATCACCCCGGCGCAGTGGCAGGCGGTAGAGGCCGGCCTGGCGGCCGCGACCGGGCGGATGCTGGCGCTGCTGCCTGCGGGGCGGGCGGCGGCGCTGGCCGGCGGGCCGGTCACCATCGACCTGGACACCACCGACGTGGAGGTCTACGGGTCCAAGAAGCGCGGCGTGGCCTATAACCACCAGGGCCAGCGGGTCGGCCGCCCGCACGTGGCCACCTGGGCCGAGACCGAGACCGTGCTGGCCGCCGACCTGGGCGACGGGACCGACGACCCGCGCGCGACCGCGCCGGGCCTGCTGCGCCGCGCCCTGGCCGCCCTGCCGGAGCGAGCACGGCGATCGGGCCGGGTAGCGATGCGCGCCGACGCCGGGTACTTCGCCGGGCAGCTCGCCCGCACCGCCCGCAACGCGCACATCAGCTTCGCGATCGGCGCCAAGCGCATCGCGCCGCTGTGGCGGCTGCTGGCCGGCCTCGCCGAGGACGCCTGGCACGACGCGATCGACATGGACAATGCCCAGGTCGCCGTGGCTGAGTACTGCCCGGACTGGTGGCCGGCCAGTACCCGGCTGCTGGTCCGCCGGGTCCTGCTGGACCCGGCCCAGGTCTCCGCCGACCCGCGGTCACGGCGGCGGCGCACCCTGCACCCGGACCAGCGGGCCCTGCCGATCCCCGAGCTGGCCCGCGCCGGCGCGATCTACGCCTACTCCTTCATCCTGACCAACCTGGACGTGACCGCACCGGGTAAGGCCGCCGCCGTGGAGCACTGGTACCGGCACCGCACCACGGTGGAGAACATCTTCCGCGACAGCAAGCTCGGTGCCGCCCTGCGGCACCTCCCCTCGGGATACCCCCAGGTCAACCTGGCCTGGATGTGGGGAGCGCTGCTCGCCGCGACCATGGCCGCCTGGCTCCGCCAGCTCACCGCCACCACTTGCGGCCAGGACATCGTGGCCGGGCACGGCGTGCGCGGCGGCAAGGCCATGATCGCGACCCTGCGCTGGCGGCTGATCGCCGTCCCGGGCCGGCTGACCCGCCACGCCCGGTGCCTGACCCTGCGGCTGCCGCCGGGCCACGGCCTCCTTCCTGAGGTCCTGGCCCGGCTGCGGGACCTGCCCGCCCCCGCCTGACCTGCGCCTCCTGAGCCCCGGCTCCTCGCCCACGGCCCGCCAGCCCCGACCCGCAGATAGCCCCCGCAAACCGCGAACCCGGCGCAGCTCCCGGGCCGCCACTATGCCCGCTACCAGGAATCCTGGCGCACCAAGATTATTTACGCAGGCGACAGTCAGCTCACCGCGCTATTCGCGGAATCGGGTCAGAGCCCTAGATAAACGCGGATGGCTTCTTCCAGTCTCGCCAACTCGTGTGGGTGAAGCCTTCCTCGCCGATGCCGCAGCCGTGACTTGTCGACCGAGTGAAGGTCCGTCGCGTTGACGTAGCTGACGTCGTAGCCCGTCAGGCCCGATTCGCTGTCTACCGGTATGTGCGTCTGCGCAGGTCCTTCAGTTCCGGCCACGACCGCGACAGTTACGGCGCTCAGGCGCGGGATCAGGACGTTGATTGTCAGGACTACGACAGGATGATCCCCTGCCCGTGGAAGGCGCACATCCCAGACATCGCCTCTGAGCGGTTCCACCGCCTACTCAGGGTCTGCTGCAATTACGCCCGCTGGCAGCGGAGCTGCCTCCCCCGAATAGAACTCATCGTAAGCTGCGGCGACATCCATCTCGCGAGCGCGCCGGTGCAGCAGGCGCAGCCCCTCCCGGACCAGCTCCGAAGGTCCGTCAAGGCCGAGCACGACAGCGTCGTGTTCTACCAGTTCGCGGGCGAACCCTGCATCGATCCTGGCCTGCATCGTCACGCTCCCCGCCGCAGGCCTGCTGACGCGTAGACGGCCAGCGCGGCCCCTTACGGACGCGCTGGCAGACAGCTCCCGGTCTACGGCCGCTGCGTTCGCCGCAGCAGACGACTTCTTCGCCATGTATTGAGTTTGTCATACAATCGGGCGGCAGTCGAGCCAGACGAGCACTCGTGGGCTTCGACCAGGACCGGGCCGGCGAGGCGGAGGGTACACCACATCAGGGTCGGGCGCCTCTGGGAAGCCCATGATGCTGAACGCGCCGTCCATCGCTGGGTGCGCCCCAGCACCGAACGGGAGTACGTGGACGTTGACATGCGGCAGCTCGGCCACTGCGCTGCGAGGTGCGCGTGGTCCTACCAAGCCGGGGGCGCTGCGCGGCGGCATCGCCTGGCCTGCAGGTCGCAGGCAGACCGCGGCATGTCACGCCACCGGACGCTATCTGACCCAGCGGATCGCGATCGTCCGGGTCTGAGCTGTTCAGGAATGTGCCGCGACGCGCGCGGCGAGCATCCGGCACAGGTTGAGCAGGAGGATGGCTGCCGTGCGGGAGTGCGATTCCATGACGGTCTGCAGCGCGGGCTCGTTGAGGCTCAGCACGCGCGCGCCGGCCGGGCCGGCGATGACGTTGATCGTCCGGGAGGTCCTGAGCAGGAAGGCGACATCTCCCGCGATCTCGCCGACCTCGGCGTCGGCCAGGTGTTTCTGGCCGGGCCAGTACTGCAGCTCGCCGCCGAGCAGCACGTACATCGTGCGTGTCACCTGACCCTGGCGGATCAGGTAGTCGCCGGGTGCCACGTCGATGATGTGGCTGTGGGCCAGGACTTCGGCGAGCTGGGAGGGGTCAAGGCCCTGGAATACCCGCAGCGCCTGTCCGGTCACTGCGGTTTCGATCTCCGCGGACCAGTCGTAATTCAGGACGTGCTCAAGCGAGCGTACCGGCGGCCGGGACGGCAGCATGCCCGCGACCTGGCGCGCGAGTTCTGAGGTGGGCGCGGCGGCATCGATGACCGTGCCGAGCAGCGGCGAGCCCGCCTGCCGCAGGTAGTCGCCGTCCCCGGCGAGGAACACGAGCGGGACCATCAATCCGAAGTGCGGATGGTTGTAGGTGTGACGGTAGGGGCGGAACCCGAGACTCTGGTACAGGTTGATCAGGTGCGGCTGGCAGTCACAGAACGCCAGCTCGATCCCGCGCCCTGCTCCGATCCGGGCCGCCTCCACGATCAGGGCGAACGGGACCGCTGTCCTGCGGTGGATTCTGCGGACGACGAAGCGGGTCAGAACCATCATCGCCCGACGGGACACGACGGCCAGGAAGTCGTCCATCCCGTAGGCGTCGAGGAAATCGGCGGGGAACGGCCCATCAGCGCCGAACGTCAGCCGCATGACCCCGGCGGGCTGGCTGCCGGCGTACGCGATCAGCAGCTCTGAGCGCTCGTCGTCGGCGTCGCCGAGCCGCCGGGCCAGGTGATCGGCGACAGCGGAGAACATGTTCATCTCCGCCACGTATATCTCGTAGCAGAGGCTGGCGAAGAGCTCACGCTGCTCGGCGGTCCGCGCCAGCCTGACCGTGACCTCCGGCGCCGCGCCGTTCTCGCCCACGCCTGAAATCTTAAGCTGCCGGCCGTCAGCCAAACAGTGGCTGTCCTGCCTGGCCGGGCGGCTGCGACCCCCGGCCGGCGCAGACCAGGGCCGCCACGGTCAGCTTGCCGCCGACATCCATCGGCTCCGGCCGGGCGGGCC
>JBOHCK010000346.1:0-6230 GCA_050698755.1 Streptosporangiaceae bacterium
ACCCGGCTGGTGATGGCGCTGGGGGTGGCGTGGATCCTCGACGGCCTGGAGATCACGATCGCCAGCAACGTCGGGCCGGACCTCACGCTCAAGAGCACGCTGAACATGTCCGCGGGCGCGGTCGCCGACATCGCCACCTGGTACCTGATCGGCGAGGTCATCGGTGCGCTGGTCTTCGGCCATCTGTCGGACAAGCTCGGGCGGAAGAACCTGTTCATGGTCACGCTCGGGGTGTACCTGGTCGGCAGTGGCCTGACCGCCGCGACCCCGGCCGGCGGCCACTGGTTCATCTTCCTGTACGCCACCCGGGTGGTGGCCGGCATGGGCATCGGCGGTGAGTACTCCGCGATCAACTCGGCCGTGGACGAGATGATCCCGGCCCGCTACCGCGGCCGGGTCGACCTGGCGGTCAACGGGACCTACTGGGCCGGGGCGTTCATCGGCGCGATCGTCACGATCACCGCGCTGAACCACCTGTCCGCCGCCACCGGCTGGCGGGTCGCCTACGTCGTGGGCCCGGTGCTCGCCTTGGTCATCATCTACGTGCGGCGGAACCTGCCGGAAAGCCCGCGCTGGCAGATCATGCACGGCCGGGAGAAGGAAGCCGAGGCCACCATCGCCGAGATCGAAGGCGACGTGGCCAAGACCAAGGGCGAGCTCCCGCAGGTGGACCCGAGCAGGGAACTGGAGATCAGGCCGACCGAGCAGATCGGCTACCTGGCCTTGCTCAAGACGCTGTTCCAGCACTACCCCTCCCGGTCGGTGCTCGGCGCCGCGCTGATGATCACCCAGTCGTTCCTGTACAACGCGATCTTCTTCACCTACGGGCTGGTGCTCGAGTACTTCTTCAAGGTCAAGGCGACCGACACCGGCTACTACTTCATGGCCTTCGCCGTCGGGAACCTGCTCGGCCCGCTGACCATCGGGCGCCTGTTCGACACCATCGGCCGGCGGAAGATGATCTCCGGTACCTACCTCATCGCCGGCGTCCTGCTGATCATCACCGCCCAGCTGTTCAAGGCCGGCACCCTCAACGCCACCACCCAGACGCTCTGCTGGTCCGTGGTCTTCTTCTTCGCCTCGGCCGGGGCCAGCGCCGGGTATCTGACCGTCAGCGAGATCTTCCCGCTGGAGGTGCGGGCCAAGGCCATCGCCGTGTTCTTCGCCATCGCGCAGTGCTTTGGCTTCCTGGGCTCCCACCTGTACGGCCACCTGATCGGCGCCGGCCACGACCCGAACAGCCTGTACTTCGGCTACCTGCTCGGGGCGGGCGCCATGATCCTCGGTGGCGTGGTCGCGGTGTTCCTGGCCGTCAGCGCCGAGGGCAAGTCCCTAGAGGACATCGCCAGGCCGCTGTCGGTCATCGGGAAGCCCCCCGAGGCGATCTTCCGCACCGGCGCGCACGAGGACCTCGATCCGCCGCCCACGGACGCCTAGCTAGGACGGTCCGATCCCGTTGGCCCCGGACGCCCCAACGTCCGGGGCCAACGGTTGCCATCATCGACGTTTGGCCAGCTTGTACCCTGGCCGGTCACGAGGGCAGGATGGCCGTGATGCCGTCGAATGGGAGGGCTCGATGAACCGTAGCGTCGCGTCGGTGATCGCGGGGAGCGAGGTAGCGGGGGCGCCGGGCGGACAGCTCCGGTCGGTGAACCCGGCGCAAGTGAGCGAGGTAGTCGCGGAGGTCGCGCTCGGCGATGCGAAAACGTTCGCCGAGGCGGCCCGGGCCGCGCGGGCCGCGCAGCGGTCCTGGTCGGACGTGCCCGCCCCGGTCCGCGGCCGGGCGATCGCAAACCTCGGCCGCCTGGTCGAGGCGAACGCGGAGGCGCTGGCCGCCCTGGTGACCAGGGAGATTGGCAAGCCCTACGCGGAGGCGCTGGGCGAGGTCCGCGAGATCGTCGACACCTGCGACTTCTTCCTGGGCGAGGGGCGCAGGCTCTACGGGCAGACCGTGCCGAGCGAGATGCCCGATAAGCAGCTGTTCACCTTCCGCAACCCGGTCGGCGTCGTCGCGGTCATCACCGCCGGGAACTTCCCGGTGGCCGTCCCGTCCTGGTACCTCGTTCCGGCCCTGCTATGCGGGAACGCAGTGGTCTGGAAGCCCGCCGAGTACGCCGCCGCCAGCGCCCGGGCGCTGTTCGAGCTGCTGGTGCGCGGGGGAGGGCTGCCCGACGGCGTGCTGAACCTGGTCCTGGCCGACGGCGACCAGACCTTCGCCGGCCTGGAGCTGGCGCTGGGCGAGGGCTGCCTGGACAAGGTAGGGTTCACCGGCTCCACCAAGGTTGGCGCGCGCATCGGGGAACTGACCGGGCGGCACCTGCAGTCGGCCTGCCTGGAACTGGGCGGGAAGAACCCGATGGTGGTAACGCCGAGCGCGGACCTCGACCTGGCGGTGGCCGCAGCGGTGTTCTCCGGGTTCGGCACGGCCGGCCAGCGCTGCACCTCGCTGGGCACGGTGATCGTGCACGAGGACGTGCGGGAGGAGTTCACCGGCCGGCTTGACCGGGCGACCCGGCAGGCGGCGGTCGGCGACCCGTTCGGCGACGTCGTGTACGGGCCAATGCTGAACACCAGGTTCGGCCGCCGGTTCGAGGAGTACCTGACGTGGATCCGGCCGCACCACCGGCCGCTGGGCTCGACCGGCACCGGCCGGATCACCGCGGCTAATCCCCGTGAAGGGTTCCTCGGGGACCCGGAAGCCGGGCTCTTCTACCACCCGACGATCGTGGCGGGCCTGCGAGAGGATGACGCGCTGTTCCGTGAGGAGACCTTCGGCCCGCTGATCGGGCTGACGGGATACCGGGATCTGGACGAGGCGATCCGGCTCGCCAACGCGCCCGGTTACGGGCTCTCGTCGTCCATCTACACCCGCGACCCGGCCGAGGCCTTCCGGTTCCGCCGCGGGGTTTCCGCCGGCATGGTCAGCATCAACAACTCCACGTCCGGCGCGGAAGCGCACCTGCCGTTCGGCGGCAACGGCAAGTCGGGTAACGGATCACGCCAGTCAGGCATCTGGGTCCTCGATCAGTTCACCCGCTGGCAATCGATGAACTGGGATTACTCGGGATCGCTCCAGAAGGCGCAGATGGACGTCGCCGAGCTGATCGCGGACCCCTCGTTCCGTCTCACCGACTGACACACGGCCGGGACCATCAGGTGCCAGAGATCACCTCGGAACAAGAACTCGACCTGCGGTTCTCCGCTGCCGTACGCGCCCTGTCCGGAGGCGGTCAGGCCGGCCCGGCCGGCAGCACCTCGCCCGTCGCGGCCGGGACCTACCTGACGGGTGATCAGGCCATCGCGCTGTTCGACGCCCAGGCCGGAAGCCGGCACCTGGACCTGGCCGCGCGGTACCTGCGCGCCCAGGGCCACGGCTACTACACGATCGGCTCCGCGGGGCACGAGGCCAACGCCGCCGTGGCGGCGGCCGTACGCCCTTCGGACCCCGCCCTGCTCCACTACCGCTCCGGCGCCTTCTACCTCGCCCGCGCCGCGCAGGTACCGGGCTCAGAGCCGCTGCGGGACGTCCTGCTCGGGCTGGTCGCCGCCCGCGAGGAGCCGATCGCCGGCGGCCGTCACAAGGTCTTCGGGAACCACGCCCTGGCCGTCATCCCGCAGACCTCCACGATCGCGTCGCACCTGCCGCGGGCCGTGGGCATCGCGTTCTCGATCGGGCGAACCGGCAAGCTGGGCGTTCCGTCCCCCTGGCCCGCAGACGCCATCACGGTGGCGAGTTTCGGGGACGCCTCGACGAGCCACTCCACGGCGATCGGGGCGATCAACGCCGCCTGCCGCACGGCCTACCAGGGCCTGCCGATGCCGCTGCTGCTGGTCTGCGAGGACAACGGCCTGGGGATCAGCGTCCGCACCCCGGACGGCTGGGTCGCCGCGGCGCACTCCGGGCGCCCCGCGCTCCGGTACTTCAGCGCGGACGGCTGGGACCCGGTGGCCTGCTTCGACGCCGCCACGCAGGCGGCCGCCTACGTACGCGCAACCCGCTCGCCCGCGTTCTTGCACCTGAAGCTGGTGCGCTTCCTCGGTCACGCCGGCAGCGACGCCGAGATCAGCTACCGGAGTCAGGCCGAGATCGTGGCCGACTACGACCGTGACCCGCTGCTCGGGACCGCGCGCCTGATCGTGGCCGCTGGGCTGCTCAGCCCGGGACAGGTCATCGACCGGTATGAAGCGCTGCGCGACCGGGTCCGGAAGATCGCCGACGAGGTGGTGACCCGCCGTCAGCTGGCCAGCCGCGCCGAGGTGACCGGCCCGCTGGCGCCGCATCACCCCGACCAGGTGGCGGGCCGGGCCACCCAGGCCGCCCGCCCGCCGGCCCGCGAGTCCGCCTTCGGCCGCAGGCTGCCGGAGGACGCCGGGCCGCTCACCCTGGCGGACGCGATCAACCGCAGCCTAGCCGATGCCCTCGCCGCCTACCCCGAGCTGGTGGTGTTCGGCGAGGACGTCGGGCGCAAGGGCGGCGTCTACGGGGTGACCCGGGGACTGGCCAGGCGGTTCGGCGTCGGCCGGGTCTTCGACACCCTGCTCGACGAGCAGGCCATCCTCGGGCTCGGCCTCGGCGCGGGCCTGTCCGGCCTGCTCCCGGTCCCGGAGATCCAGTACCTGGCCTACCTCCACAACGCCGAGGACCAGCTCCGCGGCGAGGCGGCCAGCATGCAGTTCTTCTCCGCCGGCCAGTACCGCAACCCGATGGTGGTGCGCGTCGCGGGCCTGGGCTACCAGAAGGGCTTCGGCGGCCACTTCCACAACGACAACGCCGTCGGCGTGCTGCGCGACATTCCCGGCCTGGTGGTCGCCGTGCCGGCGCGCGCCGAGGACGCGGCGCCCATGCTGCGCACCTGCCTGGCCGCCGCCCGCGTCGACGGGACCGTCTGCGTCTTCCTGGAGCCGATCGCGCTCTACCACACCCGCGACCTGTACGAGCCAGGCGACGGCGCCTGGCTGTCGCCCTACGTCGGCCCGGACCGCTGGGCGGAGGCGCACGTGCCGATCGGGCGCGGCCGCGGCTACGGCAGCGGAACCGACCTCACCCTGGTCACGTTCGGGAACGGGCTCCCGATGTCGCTGCGGGTGGCCCGGCGGCTGGCGGCCCGCGGCGTCGGCGTGCGCGTGTTCGACCTGCGGTGGCTCGCTCCCCTGCCCGCCGAGCAGCTCCGCGCCGAAGCCGAGCGGACCGGGCGGGTCCTGGTGGTCGACGAGACCCGCCGATCCGGCGGCGTCTCCGAGGGCGTGATGGCCGCGCTCGCCGACGCCGGGTACCGCGGGACGATGGCCAGGGTCACCTCGGCCGACAGCTTCATCCCGCTGGGCGACGCCGCCGCGCACGTCCTGGTGTCGGAAAGGGACATCGAGCTGGCGGCCGGGCGGCTACTGGACTGACCGGCCGGTTTCTAGTCACTCCGGGTCCCGGAGCCCGTGCCTGCCGCGGTAGCCGGGGCTGCGGGGCGGTCCCCAGCCTTCGAGCAGCACCGGGTCCACGTCGAAGACCTCGACCGCGAGCGGCTTGCACGTCGGGAGCGGGTCGGCGGCCTGCGGACCCCACAGGTCCACGGACAGATCGCCTCCCGGGCAGGCGGACAGCGCGCACAGCAGGTCGATCTCGGCGAAGAACTCCAGGTAGTCCCCGGGCCGGGCCGGGCTGGCGGACATGAAGTAGCGGTCGTCGACCAGGCCGGTCACCTGGAACACGTTGAGCACGTCGTGCACGTCAAGCTCGGTGAGGCCGTGAGGAAGCACGGCCCGGACGAGGTTGGAATGGCAGTGACGGTCGAAGTCCTCCCCGGTGAGCAGGCGGTTGACGTACGGATCGCACCGGGTGCCGAGCAGGTCGTGGCACCGACCGCCGTGCTCGTCCTGCCCGTACTGGAGCGTGTCCGCGGTGAAGGTGAGCATCGGGCGCAGGTACGGCAGGCAGGACCAGAGCCGGTCGTAGGTGGTGACGTGGGCGGCCTGCAGCTGCCTGGTCCGCGCGGCCCACAGCCGCTCCCTGGGGTTGCGCAGGTTCCAGCAGTTGAGGTCGCCGACCTGCGGGCCCGCGGCCGCGATGATGCGGCACACCTGCCCGGCGCGTACCGGCCAGGCCCGCCCGTCCCGGGCCGGCACCGTCACCTGCTCAACCAGGCGGCGGCCCTGGGCGTCAGCGATGCGCTGGTAGAAGCCGCGGTCCACGTCGAGCGGCCCGCCCGCCGTCGGGCGGTAGGCCGGCGCCGTCGGGC
>JBOHCK010000347.1:0-6218 GCA_050698755.1 Streptosporangiaceae bacterium
ACCGAGTCGACGCGCAGCTGCTGGGCAAGCTCACCGGCTAGGTTGAGATCAATGTCCGTCTTGGTGGCGGTTGGAGCAGCCACGAGCACCTCCCAGGCGTGCGGTTCAGCGCGGATCGCGCCTACGCGCACGTACCCAAGCTAGGCCGTCTACACGCGTGATCCGCGGTCGGCGCCGGTCCAGTCGACGAGCACCATGCCCGCTCGGTTCGAGGCGGGTGCACTAGGCTTGGGCGGACGGATGCTTCCCGCGTTAGAGAAGAAGGCACCTAGTGTCGGGTAACCGGGCAGACGGCGGACCCTCCCTTGATGCGCAGGACGGGCAGGACGAGGGGCCAGTGCTCGACACCAGCGTTGCTCACCCAGCTCGCGTGTATGACTACTGGCTCGGCGGCAAGGACAATTTCGCGGCCGATCGGAGCGCGGCCGAAGCCCTCATCGCCGTTAGGCCGGCCATTGTCCGTGACATCAGGGCCAACCGCGCCTTCATGCGCCGCGCGGTAGCGTACCTGGCCGCCGAGGGCGTACGGCAGTTTCTCGACATCGGCAGCGGCATTCCCACCAAGCCGAACCTGCACGAGGTGGTGCAGGAGATCGCCCAGGACGCGCGGATCGTCTACGTGGACAACGACCCGGTCGTGCTGTCGCACGCTCGCGCCCTGCTGGCCAGCACCCCGGAGGGCGCGACCTCGTACATCCAGGCGGACTTGCGCCACACCGGCGGAATCCTCCAGGCGGCGGCGCGGACGCTCGACTTCGCCCAGCCGACCGCCGTCAGCCTGGTGTCGATCCTGCAGCTCATCAGCGACGATCAAGATCCGTACGGGATCGTCGCGGAGCTCATGAGCAGCGTCACGCCCGGCAGCTACCTGGTGCTTACCCACCCGGCCAGCGACATTCACAGCGAACTCGTCGCCGAGAGCGCGCGGCGCTACAACGAGTCGGTCGTCACCCAGCTGACCCTGCGCACCTTCGACCAGGTCTCCAGATTCTTCGACGGCCTCGAGCTGGTCGAACCCGGCATCGTGCAGTGTCACAGATGGCATCCCGGACCGGGCGTTTCTACCGACGAATATGAGGTGGCAGGCTGGGGCGCAGTCGGCCGCAAGCCCTAGTCAATCCTTTTTTGCCGAACGAGCGGTGGTGCCGCTCCGGGTACGTCTGGGACCCGCCGACAGGCCCGCTGCGTCGCGGGCACTCGCACACCTATCAGCGACTGAAGAACTCCGGCCGCCCGATGACCACCGGGTCCGCGAGTGCGGCACTGCGGACTGTGCGCTGCTGTTCGTGGACCGTTCCCGCCCGGGCAGGAGGCGCTGGTGTTCGGAGCGGGCCTGCGGGACGAAGGCGCGTTCCGCAGGCCTACCGGCGACGCCACGCGAAGGGCAACGACACTCAGGCGTTCCAGTAACGACGCGCTTCATCACGATGGTCGAAGTGAGTCGCTGCACGCCGGGCAGGGCGGCGAGCGTCTCGTCCCGCAGCCTGCCGAACTCCCGGGCGTTATCGGCGCCTCACTCCGTCCAGTCCAGCTGTGGCTCGGGGATGGCGAGCTGGCGGCCGTACGCCTGGGCGTCGGCGCGGCCAGCCTGGTCGCCCCGCGGGTAGCGGTAGATCCGGCCAGGGAACACCACGAAGCTCTCCGTGGGGGAGTGGAAGTCCACATACCAGCCGGGCTGATCAAGGACATCGGCGAAGGCCTCGGCGAGCTCGCGAGCTGTGGCTTCGGCGGCTTCGAAGTGCAGGACGGTCCAGACGTCGGGCTGGTCGGGCGTGGTGCCCTGGGCTCGGTATCTGCTGATCTTGCGGACGGTCAGCTTCAGGCTGTCCAGGTTCGTCCCCACGCGGAGGCTTTCCATTATGAGGGTGCCCTCGATCATGAAGATCCCATTCCCTGCGCTCCAGGCGGAACACGCGCTGCCGCGAGACAGGCACGGCCCCGGGCCTCCTATCACCGCCCGTTCGGGATTATTCCAAGCCTTTTTCCCGAACGAACCGTGGTGTCTCTCCCGGTGACCCGCCACGAGCTCCGCGACGTTTCCGCGGAAACGCGCGCGTTGTTCTCGCGCCGCGCAACCTACGTCGGCCAACCTGGATCAGCCGCGTTCCTCCCACGCCCGGCACAGGGCGTTCGCTAGGGCTGGTGCTGCTTTCTTAGGCCGCGATAAGGAACTTCTTCGGCCGATCTGAGTCCCGCCTGGTTCTCTTGGGCGCAATCCACAAACCCCGAGGAGGATTCGCATGCGCAACCGGAACAAGATGATCGCCGCCGCCGCAGCGGTCGCCGCGATTCTCGCCGCGGGCAGCGGCGCCGCGGTAGCGTCAACGTCAGGCGGCAAGCCCGGCGCCCCCGCAGCCACCGTGTCCGCCAGCAAGACACCGGGCGTCCCAACCGGTGGCGGGGGCCAGAAACCGCCCGGCCCGTCCGACAACGGGGGCCAGGCCGCGCTCGTGGCCGCGGTGGCCGCCGAACTGCACCTCAGCACGGCTCAGGTCAGCGCGGCGCTCCAGCCGCTTTTCGCTGCGGCGAGCCCAGTCGATACATCGTCGCTCATCGCGACGGCTGCCCGTTCACTCGGTGTCAGCACCCAGCAGTTGGGCGGCGCGCTCGTGCAAGCCAAGCAGAGCCTGGCCCCAGACAGCTGACGTTAGCCCGAACGCCGGTTCAGGAACGTGCGCGATACTGGCCGGGTGCGGGTGCTGGTAGTCGACGATGACGAGGCGGTACGCGGCGCGCTGACCCACGCGCTGCGGCGCGACGGCTACGAGGTATCCACGGCGGCCGACGGCACCACCGCGCTGGCCACGCTGCTGCAGAACCGGCATGAGGCCGTTGTGCTCGACGTCCTCATGCCGGAGCCGAGCGGGCTCGAGGTGTGCCGCGCGATCAGGGCGCGCGGCGACGACACCCCGATCCTGATGCTGACCGCGCGAGACCTGGTTTCGGACCGGGTCGCCGGGCTGGACGCCGGCGCTGACGACTACCTGGCCAAGCCGTTCGCGCTGGAGGAACTGCGGGCGCGGCTGCGCGCGTTGCTGCGGCGCAGCGGCGCGGGCGCCGAGCTGCTCCGGTTCGCCGGTATCGAGCTGGATGTCGCGGCGCACCAGGTAAGTCGCCTCGGCGAACGGCTGCCGCTTACCAAGACCGAATTCGCGCTGCTCGAATTGTTCCTCCGCAACCCGGGCCGGGTGCTTTCCCGGACCCAGATATTCGAATCGGTGTGGGGGTACGACTTCGGCCCGGAATCGAATGGACTGTGGGTCTATGTCAGCTATTTGCGGCGGAAGATGGGCCATCCCGGAGTGCTGGTCCGCGTCGCCCAGCCGGTGTCGGATGCGGCATTGACCCAGACGACGCTTGGCTGGCTGCTCGCCGCGCTCATACCGGCCGGAGCGATTGGCGCGGCGGTGGTGGCGCGGCTGGCCGCAGGCCGGGTGTTGCTCCCGGTGGGTCGGCTGACCGAAACCGTCGAGCGGATCAGGGCCACCGGCGACCTCAGCGCGCCGATCGAGACGCCGGGTCATGACGAGATCAGCCGGCTCGGACAGGCATTCGCCGCGATGACGGCCGAACTGGACAAATCGGCGGCCGCGCAGCGCCGGCTGGTCGCCGACGCCTCGCACGAGCTGCGCACCCCGCTCACCAGCCTGATCACCAACCTCGAACTGCTCGCTGAACGACCGGACGACCCCAGCACGCCTACGCTGGCCGCGTCCGCGCTGGCCGAAGCCGGCGAACTGCGCGTGCTCATCAACGACCTGGTCGAACTCGCGCGTGACGGGCCGACCCCGTCCCACATCGAAGACGTCCGGCTGGATCTGGTTGCCGAACGGGTGGCAGCGCGAGCCGTCAGCCGGGCGCCCGGGCTGCGGTACGAGCTCGAATGCCGGCCGACGCTGGTCCGCGGCGACCCGGACGCGCTGGAACGGGCGATCGGAAACCTGGTCGACAACGCGCTGAAATGGAGCCCGCCGGATGGCCGCATCCGCATCTCGGCAGCTGACGGGGCGGTCGAGGTCAGCGACGACGGGCCGGGAATTCCCGCGGACGACCTGCCGTACATCTTCGATCGCTTTTACCGGTCGGCAAAGGCGCGGGCGCTGTCCGGCTCGGGCCTCGGCCTCGCGATCGTGCGCAGGATCGCCGACATGCACGGCGGAACCGTCGAGGCAATTCCGCTGCAGCGAGGGGTGAAATTCCGCATCACCGTGCCAGAGATCGCCGTCGATCCGCCCACTGCGGACGGCATCGCAGGCGAGCCAGCCGGCGCGGGTCAACTACTCGCGCGGTGTTCTGTTCGTGGTGAGGAATCAGAGAACGCTGACCAGGGACGGCTTTAACTGTTCCCGTAGAATCGCGGCAGCGCGGATCAGCGCTTCGCGCGCGGACGGGCGCGTCGCGGACCGGATCCGGCGGCGGCCGCGATGGCGAGCGGCCGGTCGTCGACGACGCGCTTCATCACGATGGTCGAGGTGAGCCGCTGCACGCCGGGCAGGGCGGCGAGCGTCTCGTCCCGCAGTGCCGCGTAGGCCGGGAGATCGGCGGCGGCCACGCGCAACAGGTAGTCGGGATCCCCGAACAGCCGCTCCGCGTGCCGGACGCTGGGGATGGCCGCGAGCGCCGCCTCGAACTCGGTGATGGTGGCGGCGTCCTCGCGATCCATCGTGACGCTGACGAGGACCTCGAACCCCAGGCCGACCGCGGCCTGCACGAGTCCGACCCGCGGCTGATCGTCCTGGGCTGGACCGGCGTCGCCGCCGGCCTGCTCATGCTCGCCCGCGCCACCCTGCCAGGCTCAGGCCGTGTAACCACCGCCCGTTCGGGATAATTGAAGTTCTTTATTTCCCGAACGAGCCGTGGTGCTTCTCCCGGGTAGCCCCCAGCACCGCGGCCGCCATCGGCCCGTAGCCGGAAAGGTTGCGACCGTTCAGTCGACTGGCGGCAAGTCCTCTACCTGCTTCTTGGTCAGGTTGAGCCGGATCCCGTTCTCCATCCCGGTCACCGCACTGACCGGGATGGCGACTTCCTTGCGTCCCCATAGATGCCCTTCTTGGAGCACCACGTGGGTCACCCGGTGGTCGCCCGGATCGACTAGGAAGCCCTGCACCCGCCCGATCTCACCGTCGAGGGCATGAACGTGCTCACCGGGACTGACGTCTGTTTCGCCCACCGGAACAGTCTCGGAGACCACGGTCATCACCGGAGCTGGAATGCCCGTCGGTGCCATCATGCCGCCGGGCCCCAGGCCCATGGGAGCGCCTTGCACCGGTTCGATCTCCTCGGCGGGATCGAGCTGGTCGAACTCGGCCAGGGTGCATCGCAGCCTGATATCGCCGTCCGTGGCGTCGACCAGGTTGACGGGGACGAACCTGGCCGGCCCTAGCCGGTGCTTCGGCTCGATGACAAGATGCGTGACCGTATCGGTGGCCGGATCGACGATGATGCGGCTCACCTTGCCGCACAAGCCATCAATACAGCTTGCCCTGGCCCCGATCGCGAACTCCGTCTCATCTGCCATAGCTGCTTCCTTTACGTGTATCGCGGCTATCCCTCTGGCTAACCGTAGGGCCGCCCGGCCACAGCGGCTACGGGTATGTCGCCCTTGCCCGTCTGGGATGATTGAAGTTCTTTATTTCCCGAACGAACCGTGCTGCTCGCCCGCATGATCATCCGCCGCCACCGGGACAAACGCCAGATGTCACTGAGCTTGCTCCACGTATTGGAGGAAGATCCGCTTGTCGAAGCCCCCACGCTCGGCCCGCTTGCGGCCCGCTTCCGACACGACCTCCCCCCAGTTGATGTCGTGGGCCCTGGCCAGGGCCTGGATCACTTCCAGGACGTCAGCCAGTTCCGGGAGCAGCTTCCCATCCGGTGCGGCCTGCGCTTCCCCGGCCTCCTCCAGCAGCTTGGCCCGCAGCGCCGCCTGATAACTGGCGTCGTCCAGCAGCCTGGTGACCGGCTGCCCCCCGTCTGCCGCGATGATCTCCGGGACCTGGTCGCGGACCAGCTTGTTGTAGGTCACTCGCATGACCCGGACAGTACCGCCCGGCTGATCACGGCAAAATGGCAACGTCAGACGCTGGCCCGCCGCCACACCGCGGCAACGGAGATGATCCCGTCGCCCTGGAAACCGCTCATCAGCAGGTCAGCCAGGTGAAACACGACGTCCGCCCTCCACGTTAATAACAAGCGTGTTATGATAATGAGCTGTGTGGCAG
>JBOHCK010000348.1:0-6216 GCA_050698755.1 Streptosporangiaceae bacterium
CACTCATCTGACGGAGAAAGGAGTTTGCCTGTACCCTCGGATCGGCCCAGCCCGCTGGTGGGCCTTGACACCCGGATCGCGCACCCGGCTCGGGTCTACGACTACTGGCTGGGCGGCAAGGACAACCTCGCGGCCGACCGGGAGGCCGCTCAGCAGGTTCTCGCGGCCCAGCCGGGCATCCGCTTCGGCGTGCGGGCTAACTGGGCGTTCCTCCGCCGGGTGGTGAGCTACCTGGCCCGCGAAGCGGGCGTCAGGCAGTTCCTGGATATCGGCACGGGCATCCCGACCCGGGAGAACACCCATCAGGTCGCCCGGGCGGCCACACCGGACGCCAGGATCGTCTATGTCGACAACGACCGTTGCAAGTCGGGTTGTTCACACGCGTCCGAAGCTAATCAAGATGCCCAGTGAGCTGTCCTGGGTTACGGTGTGCGTGGCGGCGTGCGATAAATTTCGGCCGCTGACGACGACAGTGTAATGACCGACGGAAATCAGCGTACGAACCACAGAAAGGTGCCATGACGCAGCCCTTCGCGAGCCACGAGACTTCAGATCTCTCGGACTGCCTGACCAAGCAGCGCAACCACGTGCTAGGCATCCTGGAGAACCTGTCTGAGGAGGCGATGCGCCGCCCTGTGCTGCCGACCGGCTGGACCTGCGCCGGGCTGGTCCAGCACCTGGCCCTGGACGTGGAGCGGTTCTGGTTCCGCCAGGTCATGAAGGGTGAGGAGGTCGAGCCGGACGAGTACGGCGACGACGGCTGGCTGGTGCGCCCTGGGGTGTCGGCCGCGGCCGTGCTGGACCTGTACCGGCGGGAGCTAAGGCTGGCCGACAAGATCATCGCCGCCACCTCGCTGGAAGCCCCGCCCGCCTGGTGGCCGGACTTCTTCCCGCCCAGCTTCCACCTCGACAACCTGCGGCAGGTCCTGCTGCACGTGATCGCCGAGACCGGCTGCCACGCCGGCCATCTGGACGCCGCCCGTGAACTCATCGACGGCCAGACCTGGCTCATCCTCACCTGACACAACGGGCCAGCCCGACGCCCTGGGGCAGGCAACAGCAGCCCGCGCCAAGATTGGGACAATATCGGTTGTGCCAACACGCTGGACGGGTCAGCCTGCCTGAAGCGAACACGAGAGCGAAAGCGCTCAGAGCGTCCCTGAGCGCTTCGCAGAGCAGGGGACACGCGAGACACGCTCTCAGAGCCCTCTCGCCGGCCGTGGCGGGGGCGGGTAGCCGGCTGTTGCCGGCTACCCGCTGTAGCCGTGGCGGGGTTTGTGAACGTGAACGGCGTGAAATGTGCCTTATACGTTTAGGCGCGAGGCCCGTTCGCGTTCACGATCACAGTCCGTCACTATCCGGGGGCGAGGCGGGCGGGGCGACCGCTCATGATGGCCGTTCACGCCGTGGCGGGGTTGCGCCATCGGCCACGCCGGGGGGATAGAGCAACTTGGTGCCGAAGGCCGGACCGAGGCCGTGTATGTGCTGGTCGGTGCGGAGCGCGCTCCAGCCCTCGCCGGCGCCGTGCCTCGCGGCAGCTACCTGGTGGTCAGCTACCCGGCCAGGGACATCCAGCCCGACGCCTCGGCCGAGGCGGTGCGCCGGTACAACGAGGTCGTCTCAGTGCCGCAGACACGCCGCACCACACTGAGGTCTGCCGGTTCTTCGACGGCCTGGAACTGCTTGAGCCCGGCATCGTGCAGCTTCATCAGTGGCGCCCCGCAGGCGAACTCGTTCCGCCGAAGGCAGTGTCTTCACATGGCGGGGTCGGCAGGAAACCCTGACCGGAGGAACGTCGCCGGCCGGCCGGGTGTCGCGGGCTGGGCCGGCGGCCAAGACCAGCATGGCGGTTGTTAGACCAGCGGGGCGGTCGGGGAGAGGACGAGCAGACGGCGAGTGGTCCCGGCCTCAGTCATCCAGTTCGGCCATCGCGTCGCCGGAGGACCGCAAGCCGCCGAACCTCTCGACCGTGGCGGCCCACTCCTCCCGCCGTTCCACTCCCGGCCTGGCCATCAGGCAGTCGGGATCGTTCAGCCGGAACCTGCCCTGCTGCCACGCCCGCGCTATCGTGTTCCGCGTCGCGTTGCGCTGGGAGGGTAGCGTCGGGTGCCCGTACGGCGGCTCGTAACGCGCTGCTATATCCGGGCCGACCCGCATCGCATCGACGGCTCCCACCGATGGCAGGATCGGCGCCCCGCAGCCCAGCAGGACCGCTTCCGGCCCAATCGCCTCGCGGATCAGGCGTAGCCCCTGGCGGTACGCATTGACGCCAGTCACCGATTGGCAGCGGCGTCCCTCACAGGCGCCCGCGTAGACAAAGTCTATCTTGAAGTAGTCGATTCCCAGTACCGCATCGTGATCAGCACGCCGGCGAGATAGTCGGCGGCGTCCGGGTGGGTCAGGTCCAGAGCCGTACACTCAGCGCCGAGCACGTCTCCGGCGAACACGGGCTCGCCGGTTCCCTCGTCCCGCACCACCCAGTCCGGATGATCTGCGTACAGCGCGCTCGCCTTGCCTACGACCATCGGCGCGATCCAGATGCCGGCCCGGCGCCCGCTGTCGCGGATCCGTCCGCGATCTCCTGCCGCGCGCGGCCTGGCTGGCTCACTGCGCCGGCCCGCGCCGCGGCAGCGCGCTCAGCGTGCTCTTCGCGCCGGCCCCGGCCGACGTCACGTCGTCGCTGAGCAGCCAGCACCGGGCCAGGTGATCCGGCGCGGCGGGCAGGTCGGGCGGATGCGTCGCGCAGATGTCCATGGCGAAGGGGCAGCGGGAGCCGAACCGGCAGCCTTTGTCGATCGCGACCTCGCGCTGTTCGGCCGTCTGGCTGGCACGAGCGGCTTGCCTGGCCCGCCGGGCCGTGGCCAGGTCCTCGCGGGAGATCGTCGGATCGGGCGCGGAACCGGCCAGGATCTGCGTGTACGGGTGCGAAGGCCGCAGGATCACCTCGTCGCTCGGGCCATGCTCGACGATTTCGCCCCGGTACATCACCATGATCTGCGAGGAGAAGTGCCGGGCCGTGGCCAGATCGTGGGTGACGTAGAGCATGGCCAGGTTCCGGTCCCGCTTGAGCCCGTCAAGCAGGTTGAGGATCTCCAGCCGGATCGACACGTCGAGCATGGAGACCGGCTCGTCAGCGAGCAGGACGTCAGGGTTGGTGGCCAGTGCCCGGGCGATGGCCACCCGCTGGCGCTGGCCGCCGGACAGCTCATGCGGGTGCTTGCCGGCCACTTCCTCGGGCGGCGTCAGGTTCACCGAGCGGAGTAGTTCGTAGACGGCCTGCTCCAGGGCCTCGCCTCGCGGGTGCCTGCGCTGCAACAGCAGCGGCCTGACCAAGTGGTGGCGCACGGTGTGTATAGGGTTAAGTGAGGCAAATGGGTCTTGGAAGACCAGCTGAACGCGGTGCCGGTAGCCGCGCAGTGCCCGGCCGTGCCGACCCGCGGGCGCGCCGTCAAGCAGGATCTCGCCGGAGTTCCGCTTCACCAGTTGGGCGAGCGCCCGCACCACGGTCGACTTGCCGCTGCCGCTCTCACCGACCAGCGCCAGCGTCTGCCCCTCGTGCAGCTCGAACGACAGGTTGTCCACAGCCCGCAGCTTGCCGCCGCCACGCTGACCGAACTCGACGGTCAGGTCACGCACCTCAAGGACGCTCACTGCTCGCCTCCCAGCGAATCCGCGGCGACCGGCCTGTCCACAGCCGGGACATCGGGGTCAGACTGATCCTGGGCCACCCCCGCGAGCTGATCAGGCGGTCCCCCCGGGCGGTATTGCTGGTTGTGCAGATGACAGGCCACCCGCCAGCCACTGACCAGGGCCGGATCAGCTACCGTCAGCCGGGTGGCGGGCGCCCGCAGCACCGGATGGATGGTCTCGCAGGGCTCGAACTGGTAGTCACAGCGCGGCGCGAACGGGCACCCAGGAAAGTCGTCCCGCAGGTCCGGCGGGTTTCCCGGTACACCGCGCAGTTCGCGCCTGGCGCTGCGCATGTCCGGGAACGAACGCAGCAGGCCGAGGGTGTAAGGGTGCGCGGGGGCGGTACCAACCAGCTCGGACGGCGCCTGCACCACGATCTCGCCCGCGTACATCACCGCGAGCCGGTCGCTGATCTCGAGTAGCAGGGACAGGTCGTGGGTGATGAAGATGACGCTGAACCTGAGGTCCTCACGGAGCCGTTCGATCTCGTCTAGAATCTCCCGCTGCACCACCACGTCCAGTGCGGTGGTCGGCTCGTCCATGATGACGACCTCCGGCTCGAGCGCGAGCGCCATGGCGATCATGACTCGCTGCCGCATGCCGCCGGAGAGTTCGTGCGGGAAGCCATTGATTCTGGCCGGGTCGATCCCGACCATGTCGAGCAGTTCCCGCGCCCTGGCGTGGCGGGCGGCGCGGTCCATATGCGGCCGGTGCGCTTCGAAGATGTCATCGAACTGCCTGGCCAGGCTGGACACCGGGTTAAGGGCGTTCATCGCGCTCTGGAAGACCATCGAGATCTTGTTCCACCGGAACCGGCGCAGCTCCTCACCTTCCAGCGCCATCACGTCCACCGGCGCCCCGTCCGAGGGGCAGAACGTGATCGACCCGGCAGTCAGTTCGGCGGGCGGCCTGAGCATCCGGGTCAGCGCGTAGGCCAGCGTGGACTTGCCGCATCCGCTCTCCCCGGCGATGCCGAGCACCTCGCCGCGGCGCAGCTCGACCGTGACGTCGCGCACGGCACGGGTCGGGCGCGGCCCGGCGTACTCCACGCTGACGTGCTCCGCCCGCAGAACCACACCTTGCCGGGCGGCCGACCCGTTGCCCCTGAAACCTGATATCCCGCCGCTCATCCCTGGCTCACCTGCACCCGGACCCGCCTGGCCTTGGCGGGCCTGTACACCCGCAGCCGCGGGTTGAGCAGCTGGTCCAGGCTGAAGTTGATCAGCGCAAGGCCCATGCCGAGCAGCGCGATGCACAAGCCCGGCGGGATGAGCCACCACCAGGCGCCGACCGAGAGGGCCTGGTTGTCGTAGGCCAGGCTGAGCATGTTTCCCCAGGTGAGAAGCGTCGGGTCGCCCAGGCCGATGAAGGCGAGAGCCGCCTGGGTGAGAATCGCGAAGATTACGCCGAAAATGAAGTTGGATACGATGATCGGCAGCTCGTTGGGCATAATCTCGACGAACACGATCCGCCACGCGTGTTCCCCGGAGGCCCGGGCGGCCAGCACGTACTCGCGGTTTCGCACCGACAGGGTCTGCGCCCGCAATACCCGGGCGGCCGCCGCCCAGCTGGTGAAGGCGATGATCACGATCAGCGGGACGAGGCCGCTGGACTTGACGTCAGCAATGATGATGATGACCAGCGGTAGCGTGGGGATGACCAGGACCACGTTGCTGAACAGATTCAGTGCCTCGTCGATGATCCCGCCCGCATACCCGCCGCTGATGCCGACGACGATCGAGACGACGGTGGCCAGCAGCCCGGCGCCCACGCCGATCAACAGCGAGTTGCGCGCACTGACCACGAGCTGGGCGAAGACGTCCTGCCCGATCTGGGTGGTGCCGAGCAAGTGCTTGAGTGACGGCCCGGCGAGCTCGGTATTGCTCAGCGCATTCGGGTTGCTGAAGAAGAACGGGCCGAAGATCGCGAGCAGCACGAAGAACCCGACGATGCTGGTTCCCGCGGCCAGCCTGGGCGAGCGGAACGCGGCCCGCAGCCCAGTCAGCCGGCCGGTGCCGTAGCCGCCGGTCTGCGCGGCGGCCGCGGCGACCACGTTGGTGGCGGTCACCGGGACAGCCTCGTCCGCGGGTCGATGAAGCCGTGCAACAGGTCAACGATCATGTTGGCGCCCAGCACTGCGAATGTGATCACAAGGAAGATCCCCTGCATCAATGGGTAGTCGTCGCTGATGACGGCCTGTACGAGTTTCTCGCCCAGGCCCGGGTAGGAGAACACGTACTCCGTCGCGATCGCCCCGCTGACGATGAATCCGAGTGAGATCGCGAACCCGGAGATGCTGGGCAGTACCGCGTTGCGGGCCGCGTAGCCGATCATTATCCGGCGCTGCCTCAACCCTTTTGCCTCGGCGGCGACGACGTAATCGTCGGACAGCGTCGAGACCATCATGTTCCGCATGCCCAGCAGCCAGCCGCCAACCGAGCTGACCACGATGGTCAGCGCGGGCAGGATCGCGTGCTGCAAGGCTGAGGCGAGGAACGGCAGGTTCCACCCGACGTTGAGCTCGGA
>JBOHCK010000349.1:0-6182 GCA_050698755.1 Streptosporangiaceae bacterium
CGTGAACTGATCCCATCTTCAGCAGGATCTTTAGCCCCAAGTTACGTCGGTGTGTCGCTTGAAATGCGGACCTGAGCTGCAGAAACGCTGCGTTTGGGCCGCGTAGACGTAGCCAGAAGAATCTGGCGATGCTCTCGGCGTGATACCAAGTTGATCATCAACGGACGGCCGGATGCCGCGCCGAACAGCGACATGTAGCCAGAACGCCGACTCGCCTCACCCATCGTTTGCCCAGGTCACTGTTGGTATTCGCAATCCGCCGGGTCACGTAACTTCGGTTTAGCTCATCAAGGTCCGCCACGGCAGGATTCTGGCACACGGCGTGGCCAAGAGCCGGGGTTCGCGGAGCATGATCTACCGTCGTTCGGGTCAATGCAACGCAACGGCATACCTTCGGTTGCCTCGCACGCGCTGCGGTATCGTCGCCGGCGACCAGGGCGAGTCAGATCACGCGGCGCCAGGAGTCGCCGAAGTCAGCGATTACCTTCAGTTCCCCGCCAGGCGCGCGGATGTAGTCGGCCAGAGTAGCGAGCTCAGCCACAGCATCGCTTTCAGTAGCAGAGACACGCTGCTGGGACACGCCCATCGCCTCCGCGACCTCCGGCTGCGGGATGAGGTCGGGCGGCGGCCACTGCCTCGGGTCGCGGCGTAACTGACGGGTGATCGTGTAGGCCCCGGTCAGACTTCCGCTGCGGCTGCGTTGGCTGCTGCCAGGTCGAAGTGGGCGGGGTCATAGTCGCCGCCTGCCCACTGCCGCATCTCGTCGCGTTCGGCGCTGGGCGGTCCGGCCAGGAGTTCTTTGAGTTGTTCGAAGCCGTAGGCGCCGCCGCTGTCCTCCGGCGGGCAGGCCCCCTGGCCGGCGATGCACGCCGGGTAGATCCGGCCAGCCTCGGCAACGGCGCGGGCCTCGACGACGAGGTCGTGTTCCCAGCCGTCGCCGAAGTCGTACTCGTAGGCGATCCGGGTCCTGACCCTGGCCACGTCGGCCAGGCGTGCCTTGGTCTCGTCGGCGTAGCCGAGCTCGCCTTCGGGGTCGGGGCCGTAGGTGGTCGTGCCGATCTGGAATGAGTGCATGTGATAGTTCTCCCACCCCATGGCGGCCTGGATCACCCGGTGGACCCGGCTGAGCGGGTAGGCCGCCGGGATGAGCACCTGCCGCCACACCGGCGGGTCGTCGACGTCCCTGAGCGTTATCCGCACCTGCAGCACGGGGTCGCCGGGCTCGGCCATGCCGCGCAGGCGGCGGAGCGCAAAGCGGCCCAGAGCGGTGAGTTCGGCCGTGTCGCTGGCCTGGTCAACGACGACGACCGCGAGGATGCCGAGCGCCGCAATCGCGATCGTGACGTCGGTGCCGATCGTCCGGCGCAGCATATCCATCTGTTGCGGGTTGAGCCGGTCGAGCAGATACCGGGCCGCGACCAGGTCGAAGGCGACCTCCTTGAGGTCGTCCACCGGGCAGGGGCCCTGGCTGGCCAGCAGCGTGGTGAGCAGTTCGGGGCCGATGACGGTGAACTCATCGCCGACCAGCGACTGCCGCCAGGTGTTTCTCGGGAACAGCGGCTTACCGAGCCTGGGATAGGCGCCCATCAGCGCCAGCACCAAGTCGAGTGGCCTGTCCGCCAGGGCGGCGTTCTTCTTCACCGGCACGAGCCGGGTGCCTGTCACCCGGACGAGCCGCGCGGCCTTCATCCACTCCGCGATCCGGGTCAGGTACGCGAGTTCCTCGCTGGACTTGGTCTTGAACACCCGGTCGCCGATCTCCGGGTCGATCGTGTCGCCGGTGCCGAGCACCTCCACCAGGTGCCGGGCGTCGGCCAGCCCGATCCGGCCGGTCTGGGTGAGCTTGCGGCCCCCGCCGAGCCAGGCCATGAACGAGCGGATCTGGCCGGTCAGTTCGGCCTTGTCCGCGGCAGCTTCGAGATCGTTCACGTGGTGTCCTCCGCCCGGGGTCCTCAGCGAGTGCCTGGCCGCCAGTCAAGCACCTGGCGACGGGTCCTGGCGGCGCGATGACGAGGGTCACCACCGCCGCGCCTTTGCGCCTAATATGGTCACAAGATCACGAGCGCTGAACTCACGTACCACCGTTTGGCGCGAGGCGGCGGGCTGATGAGCACCATGAGCTCGCCGCCTATGACGCTTGCGGGACTGACGACGCAGGCCGGGACGAGCGCGGTACGCGTGCGACAGACTTACCCCATGATCCCGGTGGAGCCGACGGACCCGGTGGCGCATTCCAGCCAGCAGGTGCGCATCGTGCCTCTGCCTGCCTCCGTGTTCCGCGCCCTGGCCGACGGTGATCTGGCGGCGGCCAACGTGCTGAGTCCGGTGCGCCTGTCGCCGTACTTCGTCAGCCCCGAGTGGCGAGGGACCTGGAAGATGCGCAGTGAGCAGGTCGAGCAGGACCCCGCGAGCGCGGCCTGGGTCACCGGCGTCATCTGGGACGAGCAGCGGCAGGTGGCCGTCGGCCGGGCCGGATATCACGGTCCGCCCGATCAATCGGGGATGGTCGAGATCGGCTATGCGGTCGATCCCGCCTACCGGCGGCGCGGCTATGCCCGGGCCGCGCTGCAGGCCCTGCTCGACCGCGCGGCTCGCGAGCCGCAGGTGCGGACCGTGCGGGTCAGCATCAGCCCTGACAACACCGCCTCATACTCCCTGGCCGCGCAGTACAGCTTCGCTAAGGTCGGCGAACAGTGGGATGAACAGGACGGGCTAGAAATCATCTACGAGGTCGCCGCGAACCGCTCCTTGCCAGCCACCTGAGCCCCGGCCATGCGCCGCCCAGTCCCTGGACGGGCGAACCCTGCCTGCGCGGATGGCCGCGATATCAGTGCCGGCCGATACGCCGGAGCAGGCTGTCGCGAGCTGGTCGAGCGCGCGGCGGAGCAGCGGCCGGAGCGGTACGGGGGGGTCGGCGGCGAACCAGCGCCCGACCGCGACCTGGGCTGCGGCGGTGACCGCGGCGGCCAGGATCTGCGGGTACATGTCCTGCTCGAGATCCTTCCCGGTTCGCGTCGCGATCGCCTCGGCCAGGGCCTGCTGCATCTCGGCGTTGACCTTCAGGGACTCGCCGCGGATGGCGGGCGCGGTCAGGACCAGCTTGAGCCCGGCCAGCCACTCCCGGTCCGGCGCCTGGCCGGCGCCCTCGTAGTGCGCCAGCACGGCGTTGACGAGCGCCTCCCACAGCGGCTCGCGGGCCGGCCGGGCCAGCAGCTCCGCGCCGATGCGCCGCGCCCGGTCCGTGCCCAGGGCGCAGATCGCCTCGTACTTGCTGGAGAAGTAGTTGCCGAACGTCCGCAGTGACACGTCCGCCTCAGCCGTGATGTCCTCGATGGTGACGTTCTCCAGGCCCCGCTCCACCGCCAGCCGGACCGCGGCCGAGCTCAGCGCGCGGCGCACGGCCAGCTTCTTACGCTCCCGCAGCCCGCACCGCCGACCCGCGGCACGACCTGGACATGACCGCGACGAGCCTGGTCAAGACCTACGTCCGCGGGCACGGGGCGACCTACCCGGGCCTGCCCTGGGAGCCCAAGCCGGCCTTCAGCGCCGTGGCCAGCTTCTACGCCACGAACTGAACCGGAACCCATCACCATCGAGCGCGTCGACCGCTTGGAGACAGGCCGAGCTCCAGGCTCCTTGACTTTACGGGCGAGTCGATTCATGGTCGATGTGCAAGCTGGTGCACACTCCTGTGAGGAAGAGACTGTCATGGCGCTACGGTTCATCGGCGTGGACCCGGATTCCCCGAACAACGGATCTCCCACGGTCTGGCTTGACGAGCAAGACGACAGCATCGTGATCCAGGGCTGGAAGGTCACGGACGATGCCACACTGTCCCAGATCACGGCAACGGGTCCGACCCCGGATCACGAGACTGCGGTGAGGCTCCCGGCACGGATGGCGCCGTTTCTCCTGGAGGTGTGCGGTGACGACGGAACCGCTGGCCTACGGCCTGCTCCGCTCGGCTGAGCGCAGCGCAGCGCACATGGAGATGCGGGACATCTACACGCCGGACGACCCGGACTGGCTCGACTGGCAGGCCGGACGGCGATTCGACCCCGAAGACCGGTGGGCCAGCTGGTCCGATCTGGTCCGCGCCACCGTGGCCCGCGGCGTGAGCGTGCGACGTGTCCGCCTGGTATCCGAGCCGGTCACCGACTACATCAGGTTCGAGTACGACGTGACGGCCGCGCACAACCTCGCCGCCGGAGAACAGGTCCGGTGGCTGCCCAGGCCTCAGGCAGCGGGGCTGCTGGTCCCATGCAGCGACTTCTGGGTGCTCGATGAGCAGGTAGTGCTGTGGAACCACTTCGCCGGCGACGGGTCCTGGGTCGCGGAAGAGAAGTGCGATGATCCCGCGATCGCCAAGCTCTGCGCGTCCTCGTTCGACGCCGCGTGGGAACGCGCGATCCCGCACGAGGCGTACGAGCCGGCCTAATCACGGTCTCTCGCCTTCACCGTGCCCACGCCGCCGGCTTCATCCAGCGCCTGGCAAGCCAGGCAGGCCCTGGGTGTCCGGCTCGGTGAGCTCCGCAAGGACGCGGGCCTGACCGGCCGGGCGCTGGCTCACCTGTGCGGCTGGCATGAATCGAAGGTGTCGCGGATCGAGCATGCCCGGACCGCGCCGTCAGCCGATGACATCCGCTCGTGGTGCGAGCACAGCGGGAGACCAGCCGAGACCGAAGATCTGGTGACGTTTCTGCGCACCGTCGAGGACATGTTCGTCGAATGGCGGCGCATGGAACGAACCGGGCTGAGGCGGGCGCAAGAGGCCGTGCTGCCGTTGTGGGAACGCACCCGGGTTTTCCGCGCCTACTCATCGTGGCTGATACCCGGTGTGGTGCAGACCAGGGCTTACACCGCGGCGGTCCTGCGGGCCATCGCGGCCAGGCGGGATCTGCCCGACGATGTCGAGGACGCCGTGGCCGTGCGCGCTGATCGGCTGCGGCTGTTGCGTGAAGGTGATCATCGGTTCTTCGTGCTGGTCGAGGAATCGGTCCTACGCAACGTGATCGGCGGCCCGGAGGTGATGGCCGGCCAGCTCGGTCACCTGATCACCGTGGCATCGCTGCCGTCGGTCTCGCTCGGCATCATCCCCATGGGCCTCGAGCGTGACACGGTATGGCCGGTCGAAGACTTCTGGATCTTCGACGACGGGCAGGTGAACGTCGAGCTGGTGTCGGGCTGGCTGACGCTGAGACAACCACGCGAGATCGCCATGTACACCAAGACGTTCGGCGATCTATCACAGCTGGCAATGAGAGGGGCGCAGGCGCGGGCGCTGGTTACGGCGGCGATCGACGAACTCCGCTTAATTAGCGTGCAAAGACGTGCAAGCTCGTTTACTCCTACCCGGCAGTTGGGGTTGGCTAGCTGTATCCATGTCCGGTGCTGGAGGAGGCAGGTCATATGGGACTGGCGGCGGGACGGGGTACAGCCGACGGGCAGCGGCGCGGGGTGTTCGACGTCGACGAGGACCGCGCGCTGGAAGCGTTGGACCTGGCGTGGGGTGCCGCGTACGACATCCGCGTCAGTGCCGGGCAATGGGGCGCTCGTCGGCTCGGCGGTGCGGGCACTGATATCTCCTGCAGTACCCCCGATGAGCTGAACGCCGCGATCCGGGCCGACTGGGCGTTCGAGGCCACCCCGTGAGCGGCGTGACGCGGACCCTGCTGAGAACCGGGCCGGATGAGCCAGACCAGATACTGCGCCTGAATCGCTTTCGCACTGAGCATCCGGGCATAGCGATCGGGGCGGGTTACGGCTGGTGGCAGGCCCGAGTACCCGAGCCCAAGGGCGAGACCGTGATTACCCGCTATACCTTGCGCGCATTGCTTGACAAGCTCGATGACCTCACCGGAGGACAGCCAAGCGACAATCCCGGCTAGCGATGCCCGGCCCCGTCAGGGCCGCGCTGGATGTAACGCCCGCTGAGTCCCGCGTCGCCGTGACTCCCCATCCGTGGCCGCTGTGCAGCTACCTCGAACTCGGCGCCCTGCCGACCGCGGTGCCCTGCGCCCGGCTCCACGCCAGGCATCTGGTTCGGGAATGGGGGTTCCGCCGCCAATTGCATTTGATGCGAATAGGCGATTGTGTGCGTACCGGGCGCTTACCTGGCGGTGAGATGCGGTGTGACCTCGCTGTTCAGCGCCGGGAGTGTGGTAGGTGAGGTTAAGGAGGTT
>JBOHCK010000350.1:0-6143 GCA_050698755.1 Streptosporangiaceae bacterium
TCCGCGGCGCCCTAGCCGGAAACCCCTGGATGCCACCCCTTCCGGCATGAGCACCACCCTGCCCGCCCCCGGTCACGCAGCGCGATAGGAATTCACACAGCGGGAGTGGGCTGAATGCATACGCCTCGGGCTGGCGGATCACATCTTCATGGGCCTCGCCTTGGTGCTGCTGGTGGGCTCGGACGCCGGCTTCGCCTGGTGGCTGTTCTCGTCGACGTCGGGGGCGCTCTCCCGCTGGGTGTTCCTCATCATCGCGCTGGCCGCCATCGCCCTGGGCGCCTGGTCGGTCTGGCATCCGCTGCCGTTCGTGTCCGGGCACCCGCCCAAGCCGCTCTGGCCGCACCACGCTGACCAGGCCCCGGACGATGAGCAGTGGGAGCCCTTCACGCCCCTGTCGATCCTGCTGGGGACCGCGCTCGGGGTCGCCGTCGCGATCGCATACCTGGGGATCTCGGCCTGGTACGAGAACGCCGACGTCCCGCCCGGCTACCCGCTGCCCGCGGCGCTGACGGGCCTTCACGGCGACTACGTTGCCCTCGGAGATTCCTATTCGGCCGGTAACGGCCTGAGTCCCTACGTCGCTGGCACCGCCTCCACCGGATGCAACCAGTCGGTGAACTCGGCCTTCCCGGACCTGCTCTTCTCGCTCCTGCGCAAGCAGGACCCGAGTGCCTCGTTCACCTTCAACGCGTGTTCGGGCGCGCTGACCGGCGACATTCTGAACTACACCGTATTCACGGGCTATAAGATCCCGCCCCAGGTCAGCGAGGCGGTACAGCCGTCGGTCGGCCTCGTCACCATTACGGTCGGCGGCGACGACGCCAACTTCGCCGAGGTGGTCGAGCAGTGCCTCATCTCCGGCAATTGCCTGGACACGGAATTTCCGCCTCCCGGCGTCACGGAGATGACGCAGCAACCCGTTCCGCGTGGGGAACTGCTGACCAAGTGGGGCCCGGGCACGATCGAGGCGATCGGGAATTCCGACGCGACGATCTTCAGCACCTTGCGACGCGATTTCCCGAATGCCCGCATCATCGTCATCGGCTATCCGTACCTGTTCCCGGACCAGGCCGCGCCGGGCTTCCCGTTCTATCCGCCGCTATGCTCGAGCAT
This sequence comes from Streptosporangiaceae bacterium, assembly GCA_050698755.1. Lineage (GTDB taxonomy): Bacteria > Actinomycetota > Actinomycetes > Streptosporangiales > Streptosporangiaceae > Palsa-504. The sequence continues at coordinate 1,114 of JBOHCK010000350.1, forward strand.
CCTGAACCGTCTGAGCGTCACGGAAAGGGACGGCATAAGGACCCTGCAAGACGAGTTCAATAACCGCATCTACGAGGAGGCGGCGGCCGCCGGAATTGAGTTCGTCTCGCCCGACGCGATCTGGGACCACCACGAGCCGTGCGGATCGAGCGGTCAGTACACGAATTCCGTAAAGCCGTACCTCAATTTCCCCGTCCCCATTAATGGCAGCTCTTTCCACCCGAACGCCGCTGGTCAGCAAACCCTCGCCGCCCTCGTCGCGTGCTATCTGGATGCCAATCACGCACCTCCCGACCCGTTTGCCTCAGCGGCCTCCCATACCATCACGATTCCGGCATCCCGGCTGGCCACCCCCGGTCAACTGGGCCTGGTCCCCGCTCCGGGCCTGAGCTCGGTGCCGGGTTCCGGCGTGATTAGCGGCTGCTGATACACCCGACGGTGATGGCGTGAGTGCGCTGGGTAAGAAATAACTGCCCGAATACGGGAACGGCACACAGGCCAGGCCAGTTAAAGCGACACTTAGAATGGCGAGTCCGCACGTGCACACCCGGCGCGGCAGCCGTAGCCAGCTCCACCGAACGACGCCCATGGAGATCATGCCGTGATGACGGCAGGACCGACTCGCCCCGGCGGGCCTCGGAGTCGGCTCGGCTGGCCAGGCGTGCTGATGGTGGTGGTCCTGTCGCTGGTCCTGGTCGCCGCGGCGCTCAACGCTGCCGACCAGGCCCTGTCGTGGATCGCCGGCTCTTTCGCCGGGGCCGCCGACGCCCTGACCGGCCCGCTGCTGGGCACCGAGGCCCCGTCAGCCCAGTCGTGCGGCAAGGCGGTCGGGCCCTTCACCGTCCGCGGCACCCGGGTGTACGGCGCGCACGGCAAGCTCTTCGTCTCCTACGGGGTCACCATCCCCGACATGCAGGGACCGCACTGGGCGGATTTCGTCACGCTGGATGAGCAGAAGGTCTCGGCGATCGCCGATGACTGGTGTGCCAACACGGTCCGGTTCCAGTTCGACGAGGACAACCTCATCGGGCCGAACGGGACCAGCTTCAACCCGGCGTACCTGAAGGCGATCGAGGCCCTGGTCTCGGAGTCCGTGAGCGACCAGCTGGTCGTGGTGCTCAACGACTCGACCGAGTTCGCGCCCCACGGGGAGTCCTACTCGCAGGCCGGTCCCAAACGGGGCACCGAGATCTTCTGGAAGGACATGACCGCCCTGTACGGCAAGGACCCGCAGGTCATCTTCGACCTGTTCAACGAGCCGCGCATGTACCACCCCGGCATGTCGCTAGCCGAGAAGTGGCACCTGTGGCTGGACGGCGGTGAGTTTAATCGGGTTTTCTACCCCATCGGGATGGCGCAGCTGACGGCTTACGTGCGCCATACCCTCCGCGCGCAGAACCTGTTCTGGGTGGAGGGCCCGCGCTACTCGCTCGGCTTCGCCGGGATGGTCAGCGAGGGCGCCGTGATACACACCAGCGGGGTCGTATACGCCAACCACCACACGATAGGCGCGATCAACCCGAGCGTGTGGTACGCGGAGTTCGGCTATCTGGTCGCCACCGGCGTCGGGCCGGTGGTGGAGGGCGAGTGGACGAACTACGAGCCTTACCCGAAGAGGGGGTACCGGCCGGCCCCGGGCTCCTGCTGGCCGGACGCGCCGACGATGGTTCCCGCCTTCCTGACGTACCTGGCCGCGCGCGACATCGGCCTGGACGTCTACCAGCTCCAGCCCGGCTACATGATCCAGTCCTGGCTCAACCTGGGTGACCCCACCACGATCAACCCGCGCACCTGGAGTTGCCTGCAGAGCCACGAGCCCCAGCCCGACCAGGGCGCCGGCCAGATCATCATGAACTGGTTCATCAAGCACAACAGCTGACGGTTCGGCCCGGTTCCGCCCGGTTCCGTCCGTCAGGTCCGCGGCCCGGTGGCGAGCTGGAGGACCGCGGTGATGTCGTCCACTAGGTCAAGCTGTCCGGCGGCCACCCGTATCACGAGTTCGTAGGCGGCATCGTTGGTCAGCGTAAGCCGTCGCCCGTTGAGCCCGTAGAAGGCGATGACCGCGGCCAGCGCCAGCCTCTTGTTACCGTCCACGAGGGCGTGATTGCGGGCTAGCGAGTGCAGCAGGGCGGCGGCCTTGGCGTCGAGCGCCGGGTAGGCATCCTTCCCGAACGCGGTTGCCTGGGGACGGGCGAGGGCGGCCTCGAGCAGGCCGTAATCGCGGACGGTGAACCCGGTCCCGAGGGTGCGCTCAGCCACGTAGAGCAGCTCGGGCAGGGTCAGGAAGATCACTGGCCGAGTCGCTCCAGGGCCTCGGCGTAACGGGGCAGGTCCTCATCGAGCACCCGCTCGAGCAATTCGGCGCGGCTGTGGTTCTCGACGTACTCCCGGATCGCCTGCCGGGCCACCTCCTGCATCGATCGCTGCTCGAGCTGAGCCCGTCGCCGTAGCGCCTCGGTCTCATCATCGGCCAGCCGCAAGGTCATCGCCATGGCCGTAATGATACCATGTATGATACCAAACCTAATATACTGGCCGGGCATCGGCTCGGTCGTCTGGACGGCGACCGGATGACCATGCGCTTGCGTGCATTGCCTACTGGAGTCCCACTGGTCCCACTAGATCTTCTGGGTCACGCACCGATGACGTGGCGTTCTATGTGGTCGTGGCAACCAACTGGTCCTATCGGGCAGGTTGCCACTTTCACATCGTTCGAGGGCGGCCCTCCGGGCCAATCTGTCCAGGGACAATGCTGATGTGGACCTTGATGGAGCGTGGCAGCGCGCCCTGGAGCAGGCCTGGCAGAGCTTCCTGGCCGGGACGACGCCGGTGGGCGCGGTGGTCACCGACTCACTCGGTGAGATCGTCGCCGAAGGCCGCGGCCGGCGTTACGAGAACCTTTACCCGGTTGCATTTCGCCGGCCGCGACCCCTACGCCGGGGCATCGGGCCTGGTGGTTGACACCCCGCAAGCCCGTCGCCGACCGCTGGCGGTGACCGGCCCACTGGCCGGGTTGCCGGGCCGGTTCGCCGAATTGCTCCACCTCCGCTGGCTGCTGGACTTCCGCGCCGCCGAGCCGGTCCTGGATATCCAACGGCACGGCCTCCCCGAGATCTACCAGGCAGCCGTGGACCCGGTGGTCGCCGACCTGTTCAGCCAGCTCAAAGCCGATTCCGGCACCCTGGACGAAGCCATGTCGGCCTCGCGGGCCCTGTTGGTGCACTAGCTATCATCCGGTCCGCACTCCAGCGGTACGAGCAGGGAATCACTGTGCCATCCGTCATCCTCGACGAGGAAGGCCGCATCGCCGGCCGCATCACGCTGAACGACATCGTGCGCGGCCCGTTCCAGTCGTGCCACCTCGGCTACTGGCTGAGTGCTGCCGTGAACGGCCGCGGCCTGGCCACCGCGGCGGTGCGCGACATGATCCGGGTGGCCTTCGAGGAACAGGGACTGCACCGGATCCAGGCCGGAACCCTGCTGCACAACGTCAGGTCGCAGCGCGTCCTGGAGCGCAACGGGTTCGTCCGCTTCGGCGTGGCGCCGGCCTACCTCAACATCGCCGGCCAATGGCAGGACCACGCCCTGTACCAGCTCGTGAACGAGAGCTGGCCCGGCCCGCCTACCAGGCCGGCCACCCCTTAGCGATACAACTCCCGGGCGATGATCGTGCGCTGCACCTCGGAGGCGCCCTCGTAGATGCGGGGGGCGCGGACCTCGCGGTACAGGTGCTCGAGCAGGTGGCCCTGGCGCAGCGCGCGGGCCCCGTGGATCTGCACCGCCGCGTCCACCACGAACTGGGCGGTCTCGGTGGCGAACAGCTTGGCCATCGCGGACTTCGCGGCAATCCGCTTCTCGCCCGCGTCGTACGCACCAGCGGCCGCGTACACCAGCAACCGGGCGGCCTCGGTCCGGGTGGCCATCTCGGCTAGCAGGTGCGACACGACCTGCTGGTCCTTCAGCGGCCCGCCGAACGCGGTCCGGGTGCCCGCGTGTTGTACCGCCGCGTCGATGGCGGCCTGGGCCATGCCGACCGCGAACGCGCCGACGCTGGGCCTGAACAGATCCAGCGTGCGCATCGCGACCCGGAAGCCCCGGTCCAGCTCACCGAGGAGCTCGGTCGCCTCGACCCGGACTCCGTCGAAAATCAGGCGGCCGATGGGGTGCGGGCTGATCATGTCCAGATGCTCGCCGCTCAGGCCGGCCCGGTCGCCTGGGACGGCGAAGGCGCTGACTCCGCGCGCGCCCGCGTCGGGCGTGGTCCGGGCGAAGACGGTGTACACGTCAGCTTCGGGCGCGTTGGAGATCCAGATCTTCTCCCCGGTCAGCCGCCAGCCATCCCCGTCCCGCTCCGCGGCCAGGGCCAGCGCGCCGGCGTCGGAGCCGGCCTCGGGCTCGGTCAGGGCGAACGCCGGCACGGCGTCACCGGCGGCGACCGCGGGCAGCCAGCGGCGGACGGTGTCCGGGAGCCCGGACTGCAGGATCGGGTAGGAACCCAGGCCCTGCAGCGCGAGCGCGGTCTCCGCCTCGGTGCTCTGGGTGGCCAGCGACTCCCTGAGCAGGCACAGGTCGGTGGCCGCCGCCTCGCGGGACTCCCAGTCGGCCGCGGCCGCCCCGCGGGACTCCGAATTGCCGAACAGCCGGGCGAGCAGCCCCAGGTCGCCCATCGCCTTGATCAGCTCGCGGTTCACCCGGCCCGGGGCACCGGCCTCCGCGATCGGGCGCAACTGCTCGGCCGCCACTGCGCGCACGTGCTGGGTAAACGACTGCTGCTCCGCCGTCAGCGCAAAGGCGTTCATGGGACGCTCCGCACGCCCGCAGTCAGTGGCGGTCCGTCCGGCGCCTCGGGCGGGGACGCCGGACGCCAGCGGGCGTGTGCGGTCTGCGGTTTCCCGGCCCTTATGAGCTCCAGCCGCGGCCTCGGCCCGTCGGTCCGGCCGGACTGCGGCTTGCGGTTACCCGCCGCGAACGGGTTGGGCCACGCGGCCCCCGGTCCTGAGTACCCCTGCTCGGCGGCGGCGTGCAGCGTC
>JBOHCK010000351.1:0-6132 GCA_050698755.1 Streptosporangiaceae bacterium
TACTAGGCGACTGGGCCGGTGGCGAGTAGCCTGGTGGGGGACCGAGGAGGCGATTTTGGTGGACTCCGGGCAGGTCGGCCCGGTTCTCGGGCTGTCAGGGGGATCAGGGATGGACGGCGAGCCGATCCTCATGACTGGCGGGACGGCAGGCGAATCGGCCTTGACGGCCGATGGGCCGGTCGTCGGATCGGGGACCGGGGGCGAGCCGTGGTCGGATGGTGATCCGTCCGGCCTGGTCGAGGCGTGCTCCGAAGCGGAGCTTGCCGAGCTCGCCGACGAGCCTTGCCTGGCCACAGCCGCGGCGGATGATCCCTGCCTGGCCGTGGCCTCGCCGGATCAGCCGTCGTCGTGCCGGGCGCGTGAGGTGCTGGCGCGCGTCGGCGACAAGTGGTCGGTTTACGTGATCGACCTGCTGGGCCAGGACACCAAGCGGTTCACCGAGCTGCACCGCTCGATCGACGGCATTACCGCCAGAATGCTGACTGTCACCCTGCGCGGCCTGGAACGGGATGGCATCGTCACCCGTACCATCCACCCCGTCATCCCACCCCGCGTCGAGTACGCCCTGACCCCCATGGGGCAGACGCTGCTCACCACCATCGGCCAGCTCGTCACCTGGGCGGACGGTCACGTATCCGATATCGAGGCCGCCCGGGCCGCCTACGACGCCAGGCTTCAGCCCCGCTAGGCTGACCCGGTGGATGACCCGAGGCAGGGCGACAGGCTGCTGCGTGGTTCGTCGTTCGGGGGCGCCGCGAACGCCTATGCGGAGCACCGGCCCGGGTACGCCGAGGCAGTCGTCCGCTGGGCCCTGGAGCCGGTCTGGGCGCGCCGCCCGCTGCGAGTGGTCGACCTGGGCGCGGGAACCGGGAAGCTGACCGCCACCTTGATCCGCCTGGGCGCCGAAGTCACCGCCGTGGAGCCCGACCCGAAGATGCTCGACGTGCTGCGGCGCGATCTGGCGTCAGCGCGGTCGCTATCCGGCAGCGCGGAAGAGATCCCGCTACCCGACGGTAGCGCGGACGCGGTCGTCGCCGGGCAGGCCATGCACTGGTTCAACCTGGATCGCGCGCTACCCGAGATCGCGCGAGTGCTATCCCCCGGCGGTGTGCTCGCCGGGCTGTGGAACGTCGACGACGACCGGGTGGACTGGGTCGCGGATCTGGCCAAGATCAGCAAGCACAACTCCAGCGTCACCCTGCTCAGGTGGCGGGAGGGTAACCCCGAGTCCCGGCAGGAGCGCCTGCTCACGGAGGGCTCTGAGTTCTTCGGTCCGCCCCAGATCGGCGAGTTCGAGCACGGGCACCCGCGGACCGCCGACTCGCTGGTGGACATGATCGGGACTCACTCGCACTTCCTCGTGATGGATGAGACCGATCGAACCAGGCTGCTCGCCCAGGTCCGCGATTTCCTTCACGAACGGCCCGAGACGTCCGCGGGCGGGTTCGTCATGCCGATGGTCACGGTCGTGGTGCGTTCCGTGCGCCCATAATGATGCGCACGGCGATCGGCGCCATCGCCGTCTTCCCCGCGCTCGCCAGCACGCTGACCTTCCTGCTCCGCGATCCGCGGGCCCGCTCACGCCGGGACGGACCGGTCGGCCTGGCCGGCTGAGGTGGCACCGTCCTGGACCGCGCCGGGAACCTCCTGAGCCCGGGCGGGGGAAGCGCCACTGCTGGCCCGCACGACAAGCTCCGGCGTGAAGACGGACCGCTGATGCTCGTGCTCGGCGGGCCGGTCGGCCTCATCGAGCAGCAGTTCTGCCGCCGCGCGCCCGAGCTGGTACTTGGGCTGGCGTACCGACGTGAGCGGCACCGCGGCGTCGGCGGCGAACTCGATGTCGTCATACCCGACGACCGCCAGGTCGCCGGGTACCGTCACCCCGGCCTGGCTCAGCCGGCGCAGTAGTCCGAGGGCGAGCATGTCGTTGGCGCAGAACACGGCGGTCGTCGCCGGTTCGCGGCCGAGCAGCTGATCGGCGGCAGTGGCCCCGGCGCGCGCGTTCATCGCCGGGACGGTCACCTCGGCGAGAACAGCGGCCGGGTCTAGCCCCGCCCGCTCGACCGCGCGGTAGGCGCCCCGGCGGCGGTCCGCGCACTGCCGGATGGTGGTCGGACCGTTGATCAGGGTGATACGCCGGTGCCCGAGCCCGAGCAGGTGCGTGACCGCGATCTCGCCGCCCAGGCGGTCGTCGACGGCCACCGAGCACTGACCGGCCGAACCTGGCCGGTCAAGCAGGACCACCGGGGTGCCGCGCTCGCGGATCCGCCGCAGTTCGGGCGCCCGGCCGTGCACGGGGGTGATGAGGATCCCGCGGACCCGCTGTTCCTCGAGCACCCGCAGGTACCTGCGTTCCTTGTCGCCGGCCTCGTCGGAGTTGCACAGGATCACGGCGTACCCCGCGGACTGCGCGTAATCCTCGACGCCGCGAGCCACCTCGGTGAAGAACGGGTTGGTCACGTCCAGGACGACCAGGCCGAGGCAGCGGCTCCGACCGGCCCTGAGCTGGCGCGCCGAGCCGTTCGGGATGAAGCCGAGTTCCTCCATCGCCGCCTCGACGCGGGCGCGGGTCAGCGGCCGGACCAGGTCGGGATGATTCAGCACGTTGGACACCGTGCCGACCGCCACCCCGGCCAGGCTCGCCACGTCCTTCATGCCCGCAGCCATCAGCCCTCCGGCCCCTCAGCCACCGCGTCGCGCCTGGCAAACACCCCGGCGTTCCATGGTAGACGCCGATAACGATTCGGCGGCGAGCGGCAGCGGGGTCATTGACAGGCGTGCCGCCCGCGATCACACTACAAACCAAATTGAAACGTTCCATTCATACATCAAGATCGGGGCGATCACCGGACCGTTACGTCGGGCGATCCGGGCGGTAACGAAGAGGATCGGAGCGGCGCGTGGAGAACGCAGCCTCGGGAGGCCCGGGCGGCCGGTCCGGCGAGAACGCCGACCCGCGCGCCCAGTCCCCTGGGGCTGCCGGCTCTCCGGATCCCGTAAGGCCTCGGGGAGGTCGGTCCGGCGAGAACGCCGACCCGCGCGCCCAGTCCCCGGGGGCTGCCGACTCTCCGGACGGCAGCGCAGGCACGGTCGGTGCGACGGGTCAGGCGGGGTCCCCGGGCTCCGCGGGGTCCCCGGGCTCCGCGGGGTCGGCGGGCTCGGCCGGGGCCGCGCCGATTCTGGTGCTGCGGCACGCCGCTAAGGCATTCGGTGCCGTGCAGGCGCTGGTGGACGGGTCGATCGAGCTGTACCCCGGAGAGGCTCACGCCCTGGTCGGGGAGAACGGCGCGGGCAAGTCGACGCTGGTCAAGATCCTGGCGGGCGTGTACCAGCCGGACGCGGGCGCCTTGCTGGTGGACGGTAAGGCGGTCACGCTGCACGACCCGGCCGTGGCCCGGGCGGCCGGGATCGCCGTCATCTACCAGGAGCCTGCGCTGTTCCCTGACCTGACCGTGGCGGAGAACCTCTTCATCGGGCGGCAGCCACTGACCACCGGCCGACGCATCGACCGGCGCGCCATGCGCGCGGAGGCTGCGGCGATATTCGGCAGGCTCGGGGTCCAGCTTGACCCGGCCCAGATCGCGCGCGGGCTGTCCATCGCGGACCAGCAGGTCGTCGAGATCGGCAAGGCGATCTCGCTGGCGGCCCGGGTCATCGTGATGGACGAGCCGACGGCCGCGCTGTCGGCGGCCGAGGTTGACCGGCTGTTCGACGTGGTGCGGACACTGCGCGCGACGGGCGCCGCGGTGCTGTTCATCTCGCACCGGATCGAGGAGGTCTTCGCGCTCTGCCAGCGGGTCACGGTGATGCGAGACGGCAGGCAGGTGCTCACCCGGGAGCTAGAGGGCCTGGTCGCGGGCGACCTGGTCCGGGCCATGGTCGGCCGGGAACTGGCCGAGCCGCCCGCCGGTGCGCATAGCACCGCCGGGGAGACGCTGCTCAGTGTCGAGCGGCTGACCCGCGAGGGAGTGTTCACCGACATCTCCTTCACCGTCAGGGCCGGCGAGATCGTGACGCTCGCCGGGCTGGTCGGATCGGGCCGTAGCGAGGTGGCGCGCTCCGTGTTCGGCATCGACCGCTACGACGCGGGCTCGGTGGCCCTGCGGGGCCAGGCCCTGCGCCGGGGGTCGCCGACCGAGGCGATGGCGGCGGGAGTCGGGTTCGTGCCCGAGGACCGCCGGCAGCAAGGCCTGGTCATGGACATGTCGGTGCAGCAGAACGTGGCGCTGGCGTCGCTGCACCGCCTGCGGCACGCGGGCATTATCCGGGCCGCTGCCGAGCGTTCGCTCGCGTCCGACTGGGCCGTCCGGCTGAAGATCAAGTACGGCCGGCTCACCGACCCGGTCTCGATGCTGTCCGGAGGTAACCAGCAGAAGGTCGTGCTGGCTAAGTGGCTGGCCCGCAAGCCCACGCTGCTGATCGTGGATGAGCCGACCCGCGGCATCGACATCGCGACCAAGGCAGAAGTCCATAACCTGCTCGCCCAGCTCGCACGCGACGGGGTGGGCGTCCTGATGATCTCGTCCGAACTGCCGGAGGTGCTGCGGGTCAGCGACCGGATCCTGGTCATGCGGGAGGGGCGGCTGGAGGCCGAGTATTCCCGGGCGGAGGCCTCGGAAGAAGAAATCATGTCGGCGGCCACCGGGCAGCTGGAGGCCGAATGACGGCCACGCTGTTGCGGCGCGAACCTCCGGAGACGCCCGCGGAAACTAGCTCGCGCAGGCTCACCGAGCGCGTCTTCCGGATCAGGGAATCCGGCATCGTCGTGGTCCTCGCGCTGTTCGTGCTGGCCACGACCGGCGTCCAGCACCGGTTCCTCAGCGATTCCAACGTCCAGTTCGTGCTGGTCAACACCACCATTTACGCGCTGCTCGCGCTCGGCGAAACGATGGTGGTCATCAGCAGGAACGTCGACCTGTCCGTCGGTTCCGTGCTGGGGATGTCGGCCTACCTGTCAGCCAACCTGTTCGGCGAGCACCACGGCATCCCCATTCCGGTGGTATTCCTGGCCGGCCTCGGCATCGGGCTGGGCTGGGGACTCGTGAACGGCCTGGTGGTGGCGGCCGGGCGGGTGCCCAGCCTCGTGGTGACCCTGGCCAGCCTGTACATCATCCGCGGGGTCGACATCTTGATCGTCGGCGGCGGCATGGTCACCGCCAACACGCTGCCAGGCAGCTTCACCGGCATACCGAAGGCGACCGTGGTCGGCATCCCGGACCTGGCCATCGCCGTCGCCGTGGTGATCGCGGCCGGGGCGTATTACCTGCGCACCTACCGGTCCGGCCGTGAGCTCTACGCGATCGGGTCCAACCCGGAGGCGGCGCGCCTGGCCGGGATCCCCATCGGCAAGCGCGTCCTGTTCGCGTTCGCGGTGAGCGGGGCGATCGCCGGGGTGGCGGGCGTGCTGTGGGCCGCGCAGTACGGCACGGTCGACTCCACCGCGGGGACGAGCTACGAGCTGACCGTGATCACCGCCGTCGTCGTCGGCGGCGTGGCGATATTCGGCGGAAGCGGCAGCGTGGTGGGCGCCGCACTCGGCGCGCTGCTGCTCGCCACCATCAACTCGGCCCTCTACGTGCTCGGCATCTCCGACTTCTGGGATCAGGCGATCTTCGGGTTCCTGCTCCTGCTGGCCATCACCATCGACCGGATCATCTCGGTCAGGCTCACCGCGGCCCTGCGGCTAAGGAGTACCCACCGTGGCACCTGACGTCGACCTCGCGGGCCGGCCGCCCGGCCCAGGACCATCTGGCCTGGAGCTGGCGCGCGCGAGGGTGCCGTGGGCCTTCCGCTGGGAGTCCGGCCTGGCGCTGATCGTGGTCATCATCGGGATCATCGGCACGGCTTCCTCGCCGGACTTCCTGACCAGCAGCAACCTGTTCAACCTCGGCCTTTCCAACGGCGAGATCGCGATCATGGCGCTGCCCATGACGCTGATCATCATCAGCGGGGAGATCGACCTGTCCGTCTCATCGACGCTCGGGATGGCGAGCTGCCTGCTCGGCTTCCTGTGGGCCAGGCACTGGCCGATGATCGCCATCTTCGTCGTCATCGCGGTCGTCGGCCTCGCCGCCGGGGCCCTCAACGGCCTGCTCGTCACCCGGCTCGGGCTGCCGTCGCTCGCGGTCACCA
>JBOHCK010000352.1:0-6097 GCA_050698755.1 Streptosporangiaceae bacterium
TCGATCCCGAACGAGGCGATCAAGTCCGAAGGCTACTGGTGCGGCTTCGGCAACAACCCGGCGACGGGCCAGCCGATGACCACCAACGAATGGCTTGACCGGCTGGCGCCCAAGGCCACCGCCATCCTGGCGGTTGGCACCTGCGCCACGTACGGAGGCATTCACGCGATGGCCGGCAACCCGACCGGCGCCATGGGCGTACCCGATTACCTGGGCTGGAGCTGGAAGTCCAAGGCCGGGCTGCCGATCGTCTGCGTGCCCGGCTGCCCCATCCAGCCGGACAACCTGTCCGAGACGATCCTGTACCTGCTCTACCAGGTGGCCGGGCAGGCGCCGATGATCCCGCTGGACGAGGCGCTGCGGCCGAAGTGGCTGTTCGAAGCGACCGTGCACCAGGGCTGCGACCGGGCCGGGTACTACGAGGAGGGCGATTTCGCCGGCGAGTACGGCTCGCCCAAGTGCCTGGTCAAGCTGGGCTGCTGGGGCCCCGTGGTCAAGTGCAACGTGCCCAAGCGGGGCTGGATCAACGGCGTGGGCGGGTGCCCGAACGTAGGCGGCATCTGCATCGCCTGCACGATGCCGGGATTCCCGGACAAGTTCATGCCGTTCATGGACGAGCCGCCGGGGGCGCGGGTTTCGACGACCGCCAGCGGCATGTACGGCACGGTCATACGCAGCCTCCGCGGTTTCACCGCCCGCACGGCGGACAAGGAACCGAGCTGGCGCGTGAAGGGCTCTGAACTCCGCACCGGCTACCAGAAGACGTGGTGAACGCGATGACAACCGAAGCAGAGACCCCGGAACTCACCGAGATGACCTGGGATCCCATCACGCGGATCGTGGGCAGCCTGGGTATCTACACCAAGATCGACTTCAAGGCCAAGCGGGTCGCCGAGTGCCACAGCACCTCGTCGATCTTCCGCGGCTACAGCATCTTCATGAAGGGCAAAGACCCCCGCGACGCGCACTTCATCACCAGCCGCATCTGCGGGATCTGCGGCGACAACCACGCGACCTGCTCGGTCTACAACCAGAACATGGCCTACGGCGTCCGCCCGCCGCACCTCGGCGAGTGGATCATCAACCTGGGCGAGGCCGCGGAGTACATGTTCGACCACAACATCTTCCAGGAGAACCTGGTCGGGGTCGACTTCTGCGAGAGGATGGTCGCCGAGACCAACCCCGGCGTGCTCGAGCTGGCCAACCGCACCGAGGCGCCGCACGCGGCCGAGCACGGGTACCGCACCATCGGTGACATCATGCGGTCGCTCAACCCGCTCGAGGGCGAGTTCTACCGCGAGGCGCTCCAGGTCAGCCGGTCCACCCGGGAGATGTTCTGCCTGATGGAGGGGCGCCACGTCCACCCGTCCACGCTCTACCCGGGCGGGGTGGGCACGGTCGCGACGGTCCAGCTCTTCACCGACTACCTGACCCGGCTGATGCGCTACGTCGAGTTCATGAAGCGCGTCGTCCCCATGCACGACGACCTGTTCGACTTCTTCTACGAGGCCCTGCCGGGCTATGAGGAAGTCGGCCGGCGGCGGGTGCTGCTCGGCTGCTGGGGCAGCCTGAACAACCCCGAGTACTGCGACTTCACCTACCGGAACATGGCCGACTGGGGCCGGAAGATGTTCGTCTCGCCCGGCGTGGTGGTCGACGGGCAGCTGGTCACCAACAGCCTGGTCGACATCAACCTGGGCATCAGGATCCTGCTCGGTCACTCGTATTACGAGGACTGGGAGGACAAGGAGATGTTCGTCACCCACGACGAACTCGGCAACCCGGTCGACCGGCGCCACCCGTGGAACCAGCACACGATCCCGCGTCCGGCCAAGCGCGACTTCGACGACAAGTACAGCTGGACCATGTCGCCGCGCTGGTTCGACGGGAAGGACTTCCTACCGCTCGACACCGGCGGCGGCCCGATCGCGCGGCTGTGGGCGACGGCGCTGGGCGGCCTGGTCGACTTCGGCTACGTCAAGTCCACCGGGCACAGCGTGCAGATCAACCTGCCGAAGACGATGTCCCGGCCCGAGGTCAGCTTCGAGTGGAAGATCCCGGTGGACAAGGCCGGCCAGCCGCTGTCCAACGCGATCGAGCGAGACCGGGCCAGGACGTACTTCCAGGCCTACGCGGCCGCGTGCGCGCTGTACTTCGTCGAGCAGGCCCTGGCGGAGATCAGGGCCGGGCGGACGAAGACCTGGGAGTCCTTCACGGTGCCCAAGGACGCGTTCAGCTGCGGCTTCACCGAGGCGGTCCGCGGCGTGCTCTCGCACCACATGGTCATCAGGGACGGGAAGATCGCCAACTACCACCCGTACCCGCCCACGCCGTGGAACGGCAGCGTGCGGGACACCTACGGCACGCCAGGCCCGTACGAGGACGCGGTCCAGAACACGCCGATCTTCGAGGAGAACCCGCCGGAGAACTTCAAGGGCATCGACATCATGCGGGCGGTGCGCAGCTTCGACCCGTGCCTGCCCTGCGGCGTGCACATGTACCTGGGCGGCGGCAAGGTGCTGAACACCGTGCACTCACCGACCGGGATCACGCTCGCGACCTGACCCGGCTGGCCGCCAGTTCGCGGCACGGTAGAGCCAAGGACGAGGAGGGCTGATGGCCGCAGGCCAGGGCGCGCAGGCAGCCGGCGAGCGGGTTGAGAAGCTGCTCGCCGAGCTGCGGTCGCACGGCGGGCCGCAGGTGGCCGCCACGGCGGAAGAACTGGTGGGCTGCCTGGTCGAGCTATACGGCGCCGGGCTGGCCGAGATCGTCAGGATCCTCGGCGAGGACGCCGAGGCCGGCGCACGGCTGCTGGACGCCCTGGCGGGCGACCCGCTCGTGGAGAGCCTGCTGCTGGTGCACGACCTGCACCCGGTCGAGATCGGCACCCGCGTCGAGCGCGCACTCGAGGCGGTCATGCCCAGGCTGGGATCGCACGCAGGCCACGCGGAGTTCCTGGGCGTCGACGACCAGGGCGTGATCCTCCTGCGCCTGGAGCGCGGCGGCCACGGCTGTAACTCCTCGGCGGGCGCGTACACGACGGCCATCGAGCAGGCGGTGGCGGATGCGGCGCCCGAGGCGGCGGGGGTCGACATCGAAGTAGTTGAGGTGCCCGCGGAACTGCCGTTGCTCCAGATTGGCAGGGGTCCCGCGGGGACCAGGGGGTCCCGGTGACCTATGGGGGGCCCGGGATCCCGGGGACGGGGGTGACCGGTCTGCGGCGCTTCGTGCAGCGCCCGGCCGGCACCCCCTCCCCGGGCGTATCGCCCGGCCTCCAGATTCCCGGGGTCCGCCTGGATCGAGGACCTGAGGATGACGCCGAGCGGTGCGAGATGTGCCGCGAGGTGCTGGGCGAGCGGCACGGGCACGTGGTGGACCTGGAGAAGCGCTCGCTCGCCTGTACCTGCCGCGCGTGCTATCTGCTCTTCACCTATTCCGGAGCGGCCGGCGGGCGGTACAGGTCCGTGCCCGAGCGCGTCTGCTACGACCCGGACCGGCCGGTGACCGGCGAGGACTGGAACGAGCTGCAGATTCCCGTCGCGATGGCGTTCTTCTTCTACAACTCGGCGCTGGGCCGCGTGGTCGCGGGGTACCCGAGTCCGGGAGGCGTCACCGAGTGCGAGCTCGACCTGGCCGCCTGGGACCGGCTCGCCGCCGCCTACCCGCTGCTCGGAGCGCTGGCCCCCGACGTCGAGGCCGTCTTCGTGAACCGTACGGACGACGGGAACGAGACCTTCCTGATCCCGATCGACGAGTGCTACGCGCTGGTCGGCGAGCTCCGGAGGCTCTGGCAGGGATTCGACGGCGGCCAGGAGGCGCGCGACGCGCTCGCCGCGTTCCTGGCCGGACTGCGGCAGCGCGCGACCGCGCTCGAGCCGCAGGACGGCGACCTGGACCAGGGAGCAGCACCATGGCCGACCTGATCTTCGGCTGCACCGGCGCGAGCGCGGACCGGTACGCCGCGACGCCGACGCTGACGTTCTCGCTGACGATCAGCGAGACCTCCGGCGTGCGCGTGCACGCGATCGCCCTGCGCTGCCAGATCCGCATCGAGCCGCACCGCCGCCGGTACACCGCGGTCGAGGCGCGGCGGCTGCACGACTTGTTCGGAGACCCGTCGCGCTGGGCCGACACGGTCAAGCCGATCCAGCTCGCGACCGTCACCACGATGGTCCCCTCGTTCACCGCGCTGACCGAGGTCGACGTGACGGTGCCGTGCACGTACGACCTGGAAGTAGCGTCGGCGCGCTACCTGCAGGGCCTGGACGACGGCACGATCCCCCTGCTTATGCTGTTCAGCGGGACCGTCTTCCTCGACACGGGCGAGGGCTTCTCCGTCGAGCTCGTCCCGTGGAGCGCCGAGGCCTCCTACCGGATGCCGGTGAGCGTCTGGCGCGACCTGGTGAACGCGCACTTCCCGGGGAGCGCGTGGCTGCGCTGCAGCCTGGAGACCCTGGACTCGCTGTCCGACTTCAAGGCCCGGCGCGCCCTGCCGACCTGGGACGCCACCCTGCTCGCACTGCTGGCCGAGGCGGCGCTGGCCGAGAGGGGCCGGGCCGAAGGAGGGTCCGAGCCCGAGGGGGCGGCTGAGGAACCCGGGGAGGCGAGGCAGCCGTGAACCTCGACGCCGTCCGCCGCGTCGCCGATGCGGTTCTCTACGAGGGGTACATCCTGTACCCGTACCGCGCCTCGGCGGCCAAGAACCGGAGCCGGTGGCAGTTCGGCGTGCTCATGCCGCCCGGTTACACGGCGGCCGACCCCTCGGAGACCTCGTTCACGCAGGCCGAGTGCGTCTTCGAGCACTCCGGCCGGCCGAGCTTGCAGATCATCGTCCGGTTCCTGCAGGTGCAACGGCGGACCGACCCAGGGGGCGCAACCTGGGACGAGGCGGTGGAGCGCGAGATCGAGGTTAGCGTTGGCCCCGACGAGCTGCTCGGCGTGGGCCTGACCAGCGAGTTTACCGTCGCAGGCGGCGAGGACCGAGAACCGTCGGCCGATCAGGACGGCGACCAGGAATATCCGGTGCGTCGCCGGGAACCCCTGGCCGGCGCGGTCAGCGTGCGCTCGACCCCGCTCCCAGGGCCGTGGGGGGCGGTGCGCCTGCAGGTCCGGGTGGAGAACCGGACCGCGCCCGGTGCCGCGCCAGAGCACCGGGAGGATGCGCTGCCCTCGGCGCTGGTCGCCGCCCACGTGATCATGTGCGTCTCCGGCGGGGAGTTCCTCTCGATGACCGACCCGCCCATGTGGGCGAAGGCGGCCGTGGCCGAATGCGAGAACATCGGCGGCTGGCCCGTCCTGGCCGACCCTGACGGCGGCCGGGACGTCATGCTGTCCGCGCCGATCATCTTGTACGACCACCCCGAGCTCGCACCAGAGAGCCCGGGCGAGCTGTACGACGGCACCGAGATCGACGAGATCCTCACCCTGCGCACGCTGGCGCTCTCCGACGACGAGAAGCTCGAGGCCCGGGCGACCGATCCGCGGGCGGCCGCGCTGATCGACCGCGTCGAGTCCCTGGACGCGCAGGCCATGGGGCGGATGCACGGCACGATCCGGTTCCCTGATGCGGCCCGGTCGAGCGAGCCGCCCGAGGAAAGCGAGCGGGACGTGCCCTGGTGGGACCCGGACGCCGAGGCCGCCGTGTCCCCCGATACCGACTACGTGATCATCGCGGGCCAGAAGATCGCGCGGGGCAGCCGGGTGCGGCTGCGCCCGGGCGCGCGCCGCAGCGACGCCCAGGACATGTTCCTGATCGGGCGCGTGGCCGAGGTCCAGGCGGTGCTGCTCGACGTCGACGACAACCCGTACCTGGCCGTTTCGCTGGCCGACGCCCCCGACGAGGACCTGCGGATCGCCCACGGGCGGTTCCTGTACTTCGCGACCGACGAGGTGGAACCCTGCGAGGCCGGGCCATGAGCAGTACTGGTCTCGGGGGGACGACCCCCCCAGACCCCCCCGCCACAGGGAGGACGCTGGTGGCCGGCGTGGGCAACGTGTTCCTGCAGGACGACGCCTTCGGCGTGGAGGTGGTCCGGCTGCTCGCGCAGGAGCCGCTGCCCCCGGGGGTGCAGGCGCGCGACTTCGGCATCCGCGGTGT
>JBOHCK010000353.1:0-6090 GCA_050698755.1 Streptosporangiaceae bacterium
GCGTCCAGCAGCGCGTCCTTGGTGGGGAAGTAGCGGTACACGGTAGCGCGGCCGACGCCGGCCGCCTCGGCGATGTCGGCCATGCTCACGCTCTCGCCCCGCTCGGCGAGCAGGGCCGCGGCCGCGTCGAGGATCACCCGCGCGGCGCGGTCCCGCAGGGCGGCACTCGTACTCATAACCGCCAGCATACAAAGGCGCCCCGCTACTTGACACATCCAGCTCAGAATGAGATAGATTTGTCTCGTAATGAGTCGCCTCTGCCGATGAACATGGGGCCGGCGGCGACTCGCTGGTCCGGCGATTGACCACGCCTGGGGGTTCTCAGTTGTGAACAACACCGACAGCCGCGACACCAGGGCACCGGGTCACCGCGCGGGCGCGGTCTCCCGCCGCCGCGATGGGCGGGCTATCGAGGTGGCCGGGCTGACCAAGAGTTACGGCTCCACGGTGGCGGTGCAGGACCTCTCGTTCACGGCGGCGTACGGGCACATCACCGGCTTTCTCGGGCCCAACGGTGCCGGGAAGACCACGACGTTGCGGGCGCTGCTCGGCCTGGTCAGGCCGGACGCCGGGACCGTGACGATCGGCGGCCTCCGCTACGGCGAGCTCCCTGAACCGGTCCGGACCGTAGGCGCCTTGCTCGACGACGCGGCGGTGCATCCCGGGCGCCGCGGGCGCGATCACCTTCGTGTGCTCGCCCTCGCCGCAGGCATCCCGGCCAGCCGCGTCGAAACGCTGCTGGACCTCGTCGGCCTGCAGCCGGCGGCAGGCAGGCGGGCCGGTGAGTACTCGTTCGGGATGCTCCGGCGGCTGGGGCTCGCTGCGGCGCTGCTGGGCGATCCCAGGGTCCTCGTGCTCGATGAGCCCGCCAACGGCCTCGACGCGGAGGGCATCCGGTGGCTGCGGGATCTGCTGCGCTCGCTGGCCGCCGACGGGCGCGCCATCCTGGTATCCAGCCACGTGCTGGCCGAGGTCGCGCAGAGCGTCGACGTCGTCGTCGTGATCCGCGGCGGCCGCTCGGTGCTGCAGGCACCACTGGATCACCTGCTCGCCGAGCGCGCCGCGGGCACCCGCGTCGGCGGAGCGGACATCGAACGACTCGGGAGGGTCCTGCGCGCCGAGGGCGCCCGGGTCGTGCCCGACAGACCGGGAGCCATCGTCGTCCGCGACCGCACGGAGGAAGAGATCCTGCGAGCCGTCGCCGAGCACCAGCTCATGGTGAGCGAGGTCTCCCCCGTCGGGGCCACGCTCGAAGAGATCTACCTCACCTTGACTGCCAGCCCGAACGGAGGCTCCTCGTGACCGGCCTGATCTATGCCGAGGCGCTAAAGCTCCGCAGCACCCGTTCCTTCTGGGCGATCACGCTGGGCGCGCTGGCCATCAGCACCGCCGCGGTGGCGGCGCTATCCGCGGCGAGCACGTTCACGCCCGGCGATCGCCCGGCCCGCCTGGTTCTCGCGATCGCCTGCCCGCAGGGCTTCGCCCTCGTCCTCGGCGTGATCGCCGTCGCCGGAGAGTTCCGCCACAAGACCATCACTCCCGCGGTCCTCATCACTCCCCGGCGCACCCTGCTGCTCGGGGCCAAGCTCATCGCCCTGACCGGCACCGGACTGGTCCTCGGCCTGCTCGCCTACGCCGGAGCCGCCGCCGCCGCGCTGCCCATCCTGTCCGCCCGCCACGTCGCCAGCCACATCGACGCCGCCGGCCTGGCCGGCGTCATCGCCGGCGGGACGGCCGCCACCGCCCTCTTCGCGGCGCTCGGCGTCGGGATCGGCGCCCTCGTGCGCAACCAGGCCGGCGCGATCATCGCCGCGCTCGGCCTGATCTACGTCCTCGGCCCGGTGCTCACCGCCGTCCCGGGCATCGGCAGCGCAATCCAGCGGTTCGGCCCCACGGGCCTGTCCAGCGGCGCATCCGGCACGGCCGGACTCTCCTCCGGCGCCCACCTTCTCGGGCAGGTCCCCGCGGCGGTGATCCTCGGGTCCTACGCGCTCGCCGTCCTGCTCGCCGGCGCTATGGTCTTCCGGCAGCGCGACCTCATCGCCTGACCTGCCGGTCCCCGCCAGCGGCAGGCCATGCGCGGCGCGCTGCGCCAGCTCGTGGCGGCCCACCTGCGAGCGGACCCCCGCCGGCGGGAATGCCCGCTGCTCGACGCGATCAGACAAGGAGGAAGCAATGGCTGACAGTGGCACGTGCGGCGACGCCGAGCTGATCTCGAGATTCGAGGGCTATGAGCTGTTGCCTCACGCAATACGACTCCTCGCCCGAGGGTCGCCGGTCGCAGTCGGCGAACTGGCCGCCTAGGCAGGCTGGCCGGGGCAGCAGGTCGAGATGGTGCTGCGGTCGATACCGGGCACCGACTGGGACCAACACGGCCGTCTGGCGGCTTCGGGCTGACCCTGAGGCCGACTCGGTACCGCTTCATCGTCGAGGGACGCAGCTTGTACACCTGGTGCGCGGCCGACACGTTGATCTTCACCCTGCTGCTCGGCAAGCCAGCCGTCGCCACATCCGCCTGCCCGGCCACGGGACGGGCAGTCACGGTGGAGCTGGCTGCGGATCGGGTGGTGTCGATCGACCCACCCGAGGCGTTGGTGACCGAGCGCCGCTGCGACCAGGTCGGCGCCGATTTCCGCTCCCAGATCTGCGACCACGGCCACTTCTTCGCCTCCCCCGAAGCGGCTAGCGGCTGGGTCGCCGAACATCTCGACGGCGAGATGCACAGCGTGCGCGATGCGTTCGAGCGCTGCCGGGCGACCTGCCACCAGGTCGGCTGGTTGACCACCGAACAGGTCCGGCCGTGACCGCAGCGGCGGCCTGGGGGTACAGATCCTCGATGTATGCGGACCGCCCCCTTCTCGGCCAGGCGCGCGCCGTGGCGGCAAGAGCACTCCACCGCAGCGGGCTGCGCGCCGTGGTCGAAGAGATCGAAGGCCCATACCCCTCGCCCAGCGGGCTCACCATCGGAGCGGACGTCACCGGCCGGGAGCCGGCCGAGGCGGCCGCGTGCCGCCTGGACCTGCCCCGCGAGGCACAGATCCTCGCCGTGCTGAACAACGTTCAGAGGGCCTGACATGCCAGCAGCAACCGTCAACTATCAGCCAGGCGGCGTGCGACGCATCGGCCCGATCGGCACCTGGAGTCGGGTCGTGGTCGGCGTGGGCCTGGTCGTAGTCGGCTTCCTCGGCACCATCCACCCGTCGGGCATCGCCTGGTACGAGATCGTGCTCGGGCTGGTGGCACTGCCGCTGCTCATGGTGGTCGTCGCCCTCATCGTCGGCCACTACCGGTCCAGCCCCCTTCGCCTCACCGGACCACTCGGAACCGGGATCAACTGTCTCGTGATCGTCGGACTGGCCTCCAACCACATCACCGGGCCGACAGTGGAGCTGTTCTACGGCGCCACGCTTCTCGTCGCCGCCTGGCGAGCACAACCCGGCTGCGAGGCCACGGTCATCTCCAATTCGGTCCTCAGCCGCGATGACCAGATCGGCTGCCCCCTGTTCTCGCCCATCGACCACGCCGAACGACACCATCGACCGTCAACAGAGCGACGAAACAGACGGCGGGCGGCTCGAGCCGCACCGACCAGGAGCGGCGGTCGAAACCCGCGCGGTTCATCGCACGACGGTGTCGAATGACCGAGCCCCGGGATGACGCGAGCTGGTGATCCTGGAAGAGGGTGTGCTCGCCACAGTGGAGGACGCCGAGGGCGACGTCGGCGGGAACATCCGGGCCCTAGCAGACGGGAAGCTGTTGACCAGTAATTGGCGGGCGATCGTGCTGCCAAGTATCTGAGCAAGGCCTGGCAGGTGAGTGAGGCTTTCCCGGAATCGGTCGTATTCGGGCATGACAAGTTGGCAGGCCGTGTCTCGTCGTCGGGTGGGGGCGGCCATCGGAGCCTGCGGCGGCCACGAAGATGGCACGGTTACCTGCGCGCAGCGGCCAGCAACGGTCTTCTTGGCAGCCATCCCGGCGGGGCCTAAGATAACGGATTAGGAGTGCCGGGAAGCCTGGTCGGCGGGACATTGGTCCGTCCGTCAGGAGCGCGCGATGGGCACTCTGAACGCTTCCGCAGGCATTCACCTGCCATGTGCACGGCTCCGGCGGGCACCTTTTCGCATTGTTCCTCAGCGGCTCCGAGCGACCTGGCGCGGGCCTTTGGCGCTGCTATTCCGGCGAGCTGGCCGTGGCGGCAAAGAGCGGTGCCCGCCATCGGCGCCGCCCGCCTGGCCGTCAGTTCGGAGCGAGCCAGCGGGAACCTCTCCGCAGCATTGCCGGCGCTGTTGCCGGCCCGCCGGGCCCGGGCCGCTCGTGCTGGACCCCGCTGCCGCTTGCGCGGTCGTCCTGGCAGCAGGTATCGCGGGCCGGACATCGACCGCTAGCCGTGACGTTGGAGCCGTGCCGTGTCCGGCGTAGGTCGCGTAATCGTCGGGACCAGCGGCTCACCGGGCAGCCTTAGCGCACTGCGCTACGCCGAGGCTCTGGCCCGCGCCCATGAAGGGACCCTGGTACCCGTTATTGCCTGGGCGCCGCCGGGCGGTGATCGCGCCGATCGGGTTCAGCCTTCCTGTTATCTGCGTCAGGCCTGGCAAGATGCCGCCTGCCAGCGGCTGCGTGATGCGCTCGTCGCAGTCTGGGGAGAGGTCCCTGACGATCCGCTGGTAGAACCTCACGTCGAGCGAGGCCCGGCCGGCTGGGTCCTGGTCAGTCTTGCCTGCCGCCCTGGCGACCTGCTGGTCATAGGTGCTGGCCGCCGCGGGACGCTGGGCCGGATGGCCTGCTGTGAGGTGAGCCGCTACTGCGTGGCTCATGCCCGGTGCCCGGTCGTGGCCGTTCCGCCGCCCGACTTGGCCCGGGAAATCGGGCATAGCCGGCTCATCAGGCCGTTCAGGCGCCGGACGCTCACCCCCGATCAGCTCCTGAGGGAACAGGCCAGCCCATCCGGCTGAGGGCCCGCCGCGCGAGTGCGCCGTCACCGGGCACAGATGCCCGCGATCGCGCCCGTGGCGGTGTCCGCGCTGGGCATGGCGGCCTTCTTGACGCCCCCGGCCGGCTCATGCGGAGGGGCGAGATTTCCGGGAGAAGCTGCCGCCCGCCCGGGCTCCGGGCGCGGACCGTCTTTGCGGCCAGCACGGCGGGGTCTATGCTCGTGATCAGGTGAGCCGGGAAGCCTGGTCGGCGCGATGTTCGCAACTCCCGAATTCGACCGCCAGGAGTCCGTGGTGACCATTCAGAACGTTTCCGCCGATGCTGCGCCCGTCACGAGCACATGCACACCGGCCAGTCGCCCGCGTGTGCCTGCCCCGCCGAGCTGGCCCTGGCGTCGTGGTGCCCTGTTCCTTGCTGGCACCGCGCAGCCGATCACCATCTCGGCGCTGGAAGGCGCTGATCCTCTGGTCGCCGTCGCCTTGGCCGACCAGGCCGGGCGCGCACTTGATGCTAGTCAGACTGCCGGGAGCGCGCGCTGACGGCGGGTCTTGCGTGGGCTGGGTTCCTGGCCGGAACGCTTGTCAGCCTGCTGACTAGTTTCGTCCTGGTGGCCCGGCTGGAGCGGGTCGGGGAGCGCCTTGGCCTGTCCGAAGGGCTGCTCGGCCTCGTGGCCGCGCTGGCGGCGGACGCGCCGGAGGTCACCGCCGCCATTACCGCGGTTGCCCGGCATCAGCAGCGGGTCGGCGCCGGGGTGGTGATCGGGTCGAATGTGTTCAACCTGGCCGCCCTGCTGGGCCTGGGCGCAGTAGTTGCCGGGCGGATCGGCCTGCACCGCAAGGTGGTGGCGCTGGGCGGAGCGGTGGCCATCTGGGTGGCCGGGGTGTGCCTGGCCGTCGTGCTCGGCGTCCTGCCAGCGGCCGCTGGCCTGGCCCTGGCGCTGGCAGTCGTGGCGCTGTATGTGCTCGTCCTGGGCTCTGGCGGCCGGATCCTGGGGCGTCTTGGGCTGCCTGCGCGGTGGATGGCCTGGCTGGGTTCGGCGGTGTCGGAGGAGGAACTGGAGCTTGAAACCGCGATCAGGCCCGGCCGGGGACGGACGCAGGACGTGGTTGTGGCCGGCGCGGCGCTGATCGTGGTGATCGTGGCCAGCGTGACGATGGA
>JBOHCK010000354.1:0-6087 GCA_050698755.1 Streptosporangiaceae bacterium
GGGCAGAACCTCTTCAAGCCGCTGCGTCAGGTCATCGAGTCGGTCAACTGGACGCTGAAAGGGCAGCTTGACCTGGAACGGCACGGCGGCCGGACCCCCGAGGGCATCCTCGCCCGGGTCCTGGCCCGGATCCTGGCACTGACTGCAGCAATCTGGCACAACGACAAGACCACCCAGCCCGTCAAGCGCTCGCTGACCGCCTTCGACCACTGACCGTCACCGGACCCCCGGGAATCATCCATCTAGGGTGGGCTGATGGCGTCGGTCAAGCAGTTCCAGGTCACCTTCGACTGCGCAGAACCTGAGCGCGTCGCTCGCTTTTGGTGCGAGGTGCTGGGGTACGTCGTACCAGCGCCACCGGAGGGGTTCGCCACCTGGGATGATCTCGATCGCTCGCTGCCGCCTGAGGATCAGGGTTCATGGTTCGCCTGCGTTGATCCCGCAGGTGCGGGCCCGCGGCTGTTCTTCCAGCGCGTTCCCGAAGGCAAGGTCGTCAAGAACCGGGTGCATCTTGACGTGCGGGTCGGCACCGGGCTCGTGGGTGAACAGCGCCTGGCCGCGCTTGAGGCCGAATGCGCACGGCTGGTCGCGCTCGGCGCGGTACGCGTGCAGCTACTGCCTGCCGATGATGACAACGAGTCGTGCATCGTGATGCAGGACATCGAGGGCAACGAGTTCGACCTCGACTGACTGCCCGTCGCTCAGCTCGCTGACGCCAGGGTGGCGGCGACGGCTTCGGGATCTGCGCAGCCGACGATCCATTCATCCCACGGGGCACCCTCCAAGCGCACCCTCACGCCGCGGGGCGTGTCGCGGTGGACTGCGACGAACACCTTCTCGCCATGGCCGCGGACAGTGGCCACAGTGGCGACGCCGGGGACGCGCATCCCGACCTTGAACCCGACCCCGATCCCGGTCCAGCCGTGGGCGTCGTCGAGCACCTCGACGCCGCGAAGCGCCGACAGCGGCACACGAAGGTCGCCGTGAACTGCCTCGGCCTTCTCCGCACCGGATAGGTGAAGCACCAGCTCGCCACCTTCTAGCTGCAGTTCTGCCACGTCAGACTCCTCGCGTCCGGTGGGTTCAGCGTATGACAGAGCTTCCCCGTACAACAGCTGCAGGATGCCCGAAAAGATCGCCGCCCGCTCTGCCCCCCTCTTCCTCACCGGCGCTGAATCCTTGCGCGCGGGGTGCCGTGCCGTACGCCACCACCTGGTCCCGGCGCTCGGGCGTAAGCAGCCCCGTCCGCGTCCAGGGTGACCACCGAACCGAGCCGGACGTCGTGCCGTTGGATCCGGTCGAGCTGATCTGCAAGGACTTCAGCCGCCGAGACCTCGCGCCGTCGGATCGCCGCGGCGACCTGATGGGCCTGCTTTGACTCGATCGCTGATCTCGCAGGCTGCCGAGGTCATTCCGCGTATGTTCCGGATCAGGGACTTCCCCCTTGACCGCCTGCACGGTGCAGGGGATGGTCCGCGTCCGGTGGCAGGACTACGGGCTCATCTTCGCCAGCGAGGTCGGGACGCCGATGGACCCGGAGAACTTCTCGCGGTCCTTCTCGCGGTTGTGCCAGCGGGCCGGGCTCGGCCACTGGCATCCGCACGAGCTGCACCACTCGGGTGCCTCGCTGATGCTGGCCCAGGGCACGCCGCTGCACGTGGTCTCGGATGTGCTTGGACATGCCAGCATCGCCGTCACCAAGGACGTACGGCCACCTGCTCGAAGGTGATAAGCGGTCCGCGGCCGAGTCGATGAGCAGGGCTTTATTCGGTCGCTGCTAACAGCCGTGGCTCCCAGAGTGGCTCCCAGAAGGACCTGAAAGGCAGCGTGTAGAGCGGGCGTAGGGTCTGTGAGCTGGGCGCGCTCGGAGGGACTCGAACCCCCAACCTTCTGATCCGTAGGAGTGGGCACATTGTCCAGGACCGTCTATCGCTGGCCTTGCGCTGGGTCGATATTCCAGTGCTGTCGGCGTGCGTCGGTCGTTGTCTGACGGCTTGGCTACATGATTGGCTACAGTCGCCGGGGAACAGGACTGATCCTCGACCGTCTGCTTTTCAGGCCGGACATATTCCAAGTTGGCACAGATTGCGCGGGAGTTATGCGCTGTCGCCGGTCGCTGGTGGTGGCCGCTGGCTGCTGCTGTTGCTGTCACCGTTGCTGTCAGCTGTTGGTCCTGTTCCCGCCCGGCCTTGTAAAGCATGCTTGACACTTCCGGGAGGTTAAGTTACCTTGACATATGAGGAATCGGGTCCGAGAGCAGCGCGCCCAGCGAGGGCTGTCGCAGGCTGAGCTGGCCGCGGCACTGGGCGTGTCCCGGCAGACGGTCATCTCCATCGAGAGCGGCCGGTACCTGCCGTCGCTGCCGCTGGCGTTCCGGATCGCGCGGTTCTTCGACCTGACGGTCGACAAGATGTTCGACCCGGAGGACGAGGAGGCGGGGACATGATGAGGCCGATTCGCGGTCGCCTGCGGGCGGCTGTGGTGGTGCTGATCCTGGGCACCGGGAATGCCGCCGCTGAGGCCGTGGGTTACGGCTGGCACAACGCGATTCCCGTCGCGCTGGTAACGGTGGTCCTCGCGGTCGGATTTTTCCGGGTCGGCGGCCGGGACAATGACATCGGCGCGATTTACGGGTCACGCGGTGACGAGCGGCAGCGGATGGTCAGGCTGCGCGCGCAGGCGCTGACGGTGCAAATGATGGCTCTCGCCGTCTTGATCGGTTTCATGGTCCAGACCGCGCGCCGGGCTCCCACCTGGCCGTTCGTGGTTATTGCCGGGGTCGCCGCCGTGTCGTTCGTGATCGGCCTGGCGATCTACCGCGAGCATGACACCTCCCCGGACATCCGACCCGGCCTGGAACGAGACCGGCCTCGCTCACGCAGCTAGCCCAGCATCGCGATCACCAAGGACGTGTACGGCCACCTGCTCGAAGGTGATAAGCGGGCAGCGGCCGAGTCGATGCGCAGGGCACTATTCGGATTGCCCCCAACACGCTTTCCAAGTCTGTGGATGGGGGTTCGCGCCAGGTCAGCGCGGTCCGTGACCTGGTGCTGCGCCCTGGCCCGGTCCTCTGCGGACGTTCACGTACCGCGGCGAATGAGACCAGAACTGAGACCGGTCCGGTCCTGTCCCTAATGGTTTTCAAGAGCATCCGTGGTTCGGCCTCCGACATGGCCGCTACCTGGGCTTTCGACATGCTGACCTGCCACGTCGGCCAAGACTGCACGGCCAGCCGCTGTTCAGGATGAAGCATCATCCCGCGCATATCCCGTGAGGCCAGTGGCTGGCCCCCCCTTCATCCGGGTTCGTCTTCGTTCAGCTCCCGGGCCTCTTGCTGGCGCCTCTTGCTGGCTTCCCTGAGCGCGGCCATCCATTCGGGCTCGCCACCGAGGTCGAGCCCGCGCAGGAGGAGGTCGAAGGCGCCCGCCATTATGGTCTCGGGATGCTCATCGCCGAGGACGCGGCGGCGGCGGGCGATGATGTCGTCGTTCAGCTCCCGGGCCGCATGGTGCTCGCCCAGCTCCATCAGCGCGCCGACGAGGTAGAAGGCGGCGGCCAGGGTGTCGGGGTGGTCCTCGCCCAGGACGCGGCGGCGGCGGGCCAGGATGTCTTCGGCCAGCTCCCGGGCCGCCTGCTCCTCGCCGACCCTGCCCAGGATCAGGACGAGGTTGCTGGCGGCGGCCAAGGTGTCGGGGTGGTCCTCGCCCAGGACGCGGCGGCGGCGGGCCAGGGTGTCTTGGGCCAGCTCCCGGGCCGCCTGCCCGCGGACCCCCTGCAGGCTGAAGGCCAGGTTGTCGGCCGAAGTCAGGGTGTCGGGGTGGTCCTCGCCCAGGACGCGGCGGCGGCGGGCCAGGGTGTCTTCGCCCAGCTCCCGGGCCGCCTGCTGCTCGCCGGCCGCGCGCAAGCTGATGGCCAGGCCGCTGGCCGTGGTCAGGGTGTCGGGGTGGTCCTCGCCCAGGACGCGGCGGCGGCGGGCCAGGGTATCTTCGCCCAGCTCCCGGGCCGCCTGATGCTCGCCGCGCCGGCCCATGCTGGTGGCCAGGGTGCTGGCGGAGATCAGGGCGCCGGGGTGCCCGCCGACCGCACGCAGGCTGACGGCCAGGTTGTCGGCCGAAGTCAGGGTGTCAGGGTGGTCCTCGCCCAGGACGCGGCGGCGGCGGGCCAGGGTATCTTCGTCTAGCTCCCGGGCCGCCTGGTACTCCCCGGCCGCACGCAAGCTGACGGCCAGGGCGCTGGCGGCGGCCAGCGTATCGGGGTGATCCTCGCCCAGGTCGCGGCGGCGGCGGGCCAGGGTGTCTTCGTCGAGCTGCACCTGGGCCCTGCCGTCATCACCAGCCATCCCCGCATTGTCGTCCAGGCGGCGCGTGCGTGCCAAGCTCCGCCATCGACGAGCTGTCCGGAGTGTGAGCGGCTTGGCTACAGTCGGGGCCGGTTCATGATCGCAAGTGGCCTGTGGCCTGGCGCGCTCGGAGGGACTCGAACCTCCAGCCTTCTGATCCGTAGATTCCTGTGCAGGCGTCCGGACCCGTTCAGGACGGTTCGTGACCTCGGCCGCGTCTTTGCCCGTTGTTCACGTGAGTCCCAAGTCCCGGAGGATAGTTCATCCTGGTGGCTCCCAGCGTGGCTCCCAGGAAGGCCAGGTTCACGGCTCCGGAGTCCGGCTTCCCCATCTAGCGAATTTGTGCCTGCTACCTGCTTGGACTCGGTCGCCCATCTTCCCAGCGGCCGGGATGATTCCGCGCATATTCCGGATCATGGAGGTTTCCCCGTGACCGCCCGCACCGTGCAGGGGATGGCCGCGTCCGGTCCGGGCAGGCTTTGGCCTATAGGTAGTCGTGAGGTACCTCGGATGACTCCTCGACCGGGAACGCAACGGGCACGCCTTGAAGCCCGAGCACAACGGCCCCCTACATAACGGGAAGATCCTCCCAGCGGGCAAGGTGTGACCGCTCGCCACCATGGCGACTGCGAGGACGACGAGCGCGATGAAGAGAATCACCAAGAGCAGCCCGGTAGTCAGGCTCGCTTGCCGCCTCTTTCGATGAGGGCGGAGGTGCGCCTTGTTACCCACCACGCCCCTCCCACGTCGGCAGCAAACAAATCGTAGATCAGTCAGGCTAACTCACCAAACACCTCGACGTCGCCGTCGCCGACGCGGCGGGCGTAGGCGCGCAGGATGCGCCGGACGAAGGCGCTGTACTCGTCGTTCTCGACCTGCCTCGGTCGGCGTTTCGGTGTCAACCCGTTCTTGACAGTATTCGGCCTGGTGGCCCGGGTTACTGGTGATGGGCTAGCGGACCGGCTGCTGGCCTGATCAGGGCCGGTGAGGTGTTCGTCCTGTGCGAGCATGGTGCTGGTCCCGGCCTGCGGTTAGCCGAGCTGACTTCGTTCTTCGGCCAGTTCCAGGGCCGTGCGCTCCCACTGGTTGAGGCCCTTGGAGTCGGGCCAGTCAACCCGGCCGCTGGTGATGCCGTTAAGGGCTGCCACGGCGTGATGAGGACAACCGCGCGGGCCATCATGGAGGTGCTCGGACACGCTTAGATCAGCGCGACGATGAACACTTACACCATTAATGTCCTCCCAGTGCTTCGCCAGGAGGCCGCCGACGCCATGGATGAGCTGTTTCGAAGGCGTGAGATGAGCGACATTGGCTACAGCAGCGGCTGTCTCATGATCGCAAGTGGCCTGTGGTCTGGCGCGCTCGGAGGGACTCGAACCCCCAACCTTCTGATCCGTAGTCCGAGGCAAAGCGTCTAGCACGTCCGGCTGAGTCCAGCCAGGTCGCGTTTCCCAAGGCTCAGGGCACGCAGATGTCCTGGGCGTCTTGCTGTGTCCAGCCAGTCCGGCGATGTCTGCTTCACAACCGCTACATGCAAGCGGGCCGGACCTGGTTTGGAGGCCGAACATCATGAACACCGAGCGGGGCGCCCGAGTCGGATCAGCCGGCATCGCGCCGGGGTCGTCCGCCCTTCCTGGCCCGGCGCTCGCGGAGCTCCTCTTCGGCCGCCTCGAGGTCGGCCATGTCCTCGGCGTCCCCGTGGCGCTTGACCTGCCGCCGTATGTGGCTGATCAGGTCCTCGGTGCGGT
>JBOHCK010000355.1:0-6070 GCA_050698755.1 Streptosporangiaceae bacterium
GGCACTACTAACCAGGATTAACTCACAGAGCCCGGGTCGGGACGTGGGCTGGGTGTCGATCTGATGGCCTTCATTGCGATCCCCGGGCCAGGGCGGTTTCCAGGGTGCGGCGATGGCGGATCATCCAAGCCGCTGAGCGGGCGCGCCACGCCATCGCCCATGGCGCGGTCGGGTGGGCGGTCGTCTCAGCGGTGATGGCGGCGTCGTCGGCCTCCCATGCGGTGTCGCAGATGGCAAAGTCGATGATCTGGTCCAGGAAGCCGCGCCGCTGGCGGGCGGTCAGGCCGTAGGCGTCGGCGATGGCAGCGAGCTGGCGGGCCCGCTCTGCCAGCGGCGGCAGGTGCTCCCGCTCCGCGACGATGTCGTCGTGGAGCTTGGCGTTGAGCCAGGCCAGCTGGGCCAGCTCGACCAGCGGGTCGACCGGCCCGGCGGTCTCCCAGTCGATCAGCGCGACCGGCAGGCCGTCCCGGGCCACGATGTTCCACGGGGCGGCGTCACAGTGGCCGATGACCTTGACCCGGCTGCCCAGGTCCCGGCCGTGCCAGGGGAACCACACCGCCTCCGGCGGCGGCCGGAACGACCTGGTGGCCTGGTGCAGGTCACGCAGCAGGCTGCCCACCGCGGCGGCGCCGTCCAGGCTCCACGGGCCGGGCTGGGTGAACTCGCCGTCGATGAAGGTCAGCACCTCGCGGCCGTCCTGGTCCAGGCCGGAGCCGACCAGGCGCGGTGCGGCGGCGAAGCCGGCCTCCTCCAGGTGGCGCAGCAACGCATGCACCGCCGGTGTCCATGGCGCAGCGTCACGGACCACCACGTCGCCCCGGCGGTGGACGACGGACCGGCCGCCGCCTTCCAGCGTAATCAGATCATCGTGCGAAGTCACAGCCCATTGTCGGCCCTGCCTGCCCCGCCCGCCGACCGGTTTTCATCCAGCAGCCCCGCACTGGAGCCATGGGGCTAGAGCGACCCTCCCGGCGGATCGAAGAAACCTTACGGTGATCTCGGCATTCACTCGGCGGGCGTACTCGACGGCCAGTGAGCGGGTGACCAGTCGCCGTCTGGGTCTGTGGTTTGCCCCACTTCGATCAGGTGACCGTCGGGGTCGCGGATGTAGCAGCGGATCTCGTACTGGTGGTGTTTCGGGGGCGTCACGAATTGAGCGCCCCGGGCGCTCCATTCGGCGTAGACGGCCTCGATGTCTTTGACCCGGATGTTGAGGAAGCTGCTGACCCGGTCGGGATCGCGTGGCGTCTCCAGGATGACCGTGGGCTTGTCGTCGGTCGGGCCTCCGCCGACATTGATGATGATCCAGGTGTTGGCTAGCGCGACATAGGTCAGCCCACCGGGGCCGGAGAAGATCACCCTGCCGCCGAGTACTTCGGTGTAGAAGCGCCGGGAGCGCTCGACATCGTCTGAGACGATGAAGTGGGTCAGCACAATTCCCTCTGGGGGCGGTGGGAGCTCGGTCATCTGGAAACCTCCGCTAGTTGGGTCTGACAGCCCGTTTACCACGGGTCAGCCTGGCATGGCATAACCATCGCACTCAAGGCGCACGATCACCCCTGAGTAAACCCCTGGTCTGTATCCGGTCGCCAGGAGCGATGAGTTCCCTGGCCAGACTCCCAGGTCCTCCTCAGCACCCGGACCGTCGAATGGCATCTCAGCAAGGTGTACACCAAGCTCGGCGTCGGCTGGCGCCGGGAGCTGCCGCGGGCCATGGCCAGCCTCGGGCAGGCAGACCCGCAGGCCTAGCGACGCCGCGGGCGGGAATGCTATCCGGTTGGGCATTCATTTCGGTCGTCGGCCCGTATCAGCGCAGGATGCGGAGTGCGAGCCACGGAGGGCAGCCCCGCTGTACCAGCGCCGCCATCTGGTGCCAGTCGACATGGCCGGCGACAGCTTCGGCCACCGGCCTGGGGATGCCCAGGTTTACCAGCTGGGCCACGCGCCACTCGTGTACCGGGTCTTGCTTCTCGATGGTCTCGTGGCGTCCAGGCGGCAGCGTCAGTTCCATCGTTTCCTCCAGTCGCGATCCGGCGGTGTATAAAAGACATGGCCAATTCCACGGACGCGGCGAATCCGGGCTGCTTTTCCTCGAGTAGCCTGCGCACGTATTCCATGTTCTCCATTGCCTGCTCGGCGGTATTCATTGCCGTCGCCCATTTCCAGTAATGCGCCTGTTGCCGACATAGCCCGGGGGCCGGTAATGGCCGGGGAGGGCTCGGGGTCCTGGCTTTCACGGTCGCACGCAGCCGAGGTCACTCGCACCCGTGAGACCCCCGGCCGCGTTCCCTGGTCTGCGAGTCGGCCCATGCGCGCAGGTACCGGGCACCGCCTCATCTACGGGCAGAAGAGGTGCCCGGCGCTCGGGCCCTGCGGCACCTCAGACGAGCCGCAACGGGTCACGCGCAGCTCGGACAACCAGACCCTGTCGGCCTAGTGGCCGGCGATCTGGCCGCCGTCGACGTGCAGGATCTCCCCGGTGATGTAGGGAGAGGACTCCAGGAACAAGATCGCGTCCACCACGTCGCTGACCTGTCCGACCCGCCCGAGCGGGGGAAGCTGGTCGCCGAGCCCCTCGTAGCTGTCGGCCGGATGCACCGGGGTCTGGATGATGCCGGGCGAGACGGCGTTGACCCGGATGCCGCGCGAGGCGTACTCGACGGCCAGTGACCGGGTGGCCGCAGCCAGCCCGCCCTTGGTCAGCGCGGGCAGGACCGAGGGCGAGCTGGAGCTCGCGACCTCGGCGAGGGTGGCCGAGATGTTGACCACGTGGCCGCCGTACCGCCTCACCATCTCGGCGATGACCCGCTGGGTCAGCCAGAAGAACCCGGTGAGGTTCACCCCGACGACCAACGCGTAGTCCTCGGCGGTGTAGTCGGTGAAGGGCTTGGAAACGAACACGCCGGCGTTATTGACCAGGGTGTCGATGCGCCCGAACCGCTCCAGCGCTCCCTCGACGATCCGGTCGGCGGTATCACGCTTCGCGATGTCGCCCTCGACGGTGAGCACGTCCGGGTCCTTAGACGGCTTGATCGTGCGGGCGCTGGCCACCACTGCCCAGCCTCGCCCGCGGTACCCGGCGACCAGGCCGGCGCCGATGCCCTGAGAGCCTCCGGTGATGATGGCGACCCTCCGGTCGTTCCCGGTCATGGGATGATCATCGCAGGATCGCTCGGGTGTCGGCTGAGCGGCGTGGTCTCGACCGTCATCCACGGGTCCATGGGCAGCGACTTCAAGATCACCCCCATCTCGGCAGGGTTCCCGGCGTTCCACAAGCCCAGCGCTCATCGGTGCGCCGCACCCGCAGCGGCATCGAGGCCAGGACCTCCTCGAGCTGGCCGCGGTCTGCGGCGGCGAACAGCCCGAGCGAGCGCCATTTGGCGCTGGCTATGCCGCGGTCACTCCTGCCGCGCGAGAGGCGATGAGGCTGGCCGCCCGCACCGAGGGCATCTTCCTCGACCCCACCTACACAGCACGTGCTCTGGCCGGGCTCATCGCGCGCGTCGCCGGCGGGGGTATCAAGCGCGAAGACCGCACTGTTTCCTGCATACCGGAGGGTTGCCGGGATTGTTCGGCCATCCGGAATTCCACGCCTGACCGTTCCCCTGAGCCGCCGGATCCGGGACGGTCCCCTTATCCGGCGGCGCGTCAGCCGCTCGGGTGGTGGCGGGGCGGGAGGGGGATGAAGCCGCTGGTGCGGGCGGCGTAGTCGGCGTACTGGGGGCGGGTGGCGGCCATCCGCTGATCGGTGAGCCGCTGGCCGGTGCCCCTGGTCAGGATGAAGGTCATCAGCAGCGGCGCAACTGCGAACGGGAGCTCCGTCCAGGAGCCCAGGCTGATCAGGAACAGGCCCCACCACATGCACGCGTCGCCGAAGTAGTTGGGGTGCCGGGTGTAGCGCCAGAGGCCCCGATCCATGATCAGGCCTTGGTTCCTCGGGTCGGCCTTGAACCGGGCCAGCTGCAGGTCGCCGACGGACTCGAAGACGAAGCCGCCCAGCCACAGGACGGCGCCCATGACGGTCAGCGCGCCGGCCGGAGCGCGCTCCAGCATGCCGGCCTGAATAGGCAGGCAGGCCAGCCACAAGATGGCGGCCTGGAGCAGGTAGACCGTGCGCAGCGCGTAGGCGTTCGGGTTGCCCTTGGCCCGGCTGAGCAGGTCCCGGTAGCGGGGGTCCTCGCCTGTGCCGTGGTTGCGCCAGGTGACGTAGCTGGCCAGGCGCAGGCCCCAGATGACCGAGGCGGCCAGCAGCAGGTAGCGGCGGGCGGGCTGGCCGTGCCCGGCCGAGGCGAGGAGGCTGACCAGGGCGGCCAGGGCGATGCCGACGCCCCACGCAGTGTCGACCACGCTGTGCCTGCCTGCCTTCAGCGCCACGGCGAACGTGACGGCCTGCATGGCCAGCAACGCGGCCGCGGTGACCAGCAGCGTGAAGCCGAACGGCCCGGCGGCCAGGCCCCTCACCGGTCCGTCCGGACGGCGAGGATCTGGTCTACGCCCATCCGGCCCTCCTCGAAGGCCAGCGCGCCGCCGGCCAGGTACAGGCGCCACACGCGGACCTGTTCCGGGGTGAGGATCTTCGCGATGGCGGGCAGGTTCGCCTCGAAGTTGTCGAGCCAGGCCCGGATGGTGCGGACGTAGTGCTCGCGCAGACCCTGGACGCCGGTGACCTCGAACCCGGCGGTCTCGATCAGCCGGACGGTCTCCCCGACCGGGCGCATGTGCATGTCGGGGGCGATGTAGGACTCGATGAACGGGCCGCCGCCTGGGGCGCGGCCGCCCCGGGACATCTGCTGGATCAGGAGCCTGCCGCCGGGGCGCAGCAGGCGTCGCAGCGCCGAGCAGAACCGCGGGTATTGCGCGGCGCCGACGTGCTCGCCCATCTCGACCGACGCGATCGCGTCGTAGCGGCCATCCAGCGGGTCCCGGTAGTCCTGGATCCGGACTTCGGCCCGGTCGGCCAGGCCCAGGCCGCGGACCCGCTGCCGGACGTAGCCGCCCTGCTCGGCGGAAAGGGTCACGGCGGTGACCTGGGCCCGGTGGTCGCGGGCGGCGTGCACGGTCAGCGAGCCCCAGCCGCAGCCCATGTCGAGCAGCCTGCTGCCGGCCTCGAGGCCGAGCTTGTCGCAGATCAGTTCCAGCTTGTCCCGCTGCGCGTCGGCCAGGGTGTCCGTGCGGTCCCACCAGGCGCACGAGTAGGCCATGCTGGGGTCCAGGATGAGCTGGTAGAACGCGGCGGGCAGGTCGTAGTGGCCGGCGATCACCGCCTGGTCGCGGGCCCGGCTGTGCAGGCGGCCGCGGACCCGGAGCTCGCAGCGCGGCGGCGGGGGCGGGGGCCAGACCGGGACCTTCAGGCGGGCGACAGCCCGGACCGCGGCCAGCGGGCCGAGGACGGCTGCTGCCCCGCGGGCGGTTCCTCGTCCGCGGGCAGTGGCTGGGCCGGGAAACGGAGCGGAGCCCGGCCGCGCGCCGCCCGCCGGGGCTTTCTGCCGGATGGCGTCCCATACCCGGCGCAGGCCATCGGCGAGGTCGCCGTCCACGTCGAGGTCGCCGCTGATGTAGGCGCGGGCCAGGCCGAGCTCGCCCGGGCGCCACAGGATCCGGCGCAGCGCCCGCGGGGACCGGGCGATCAGCACCGGGGCTCCTGCGGGACCGGCCTCGCTGCCGTCCCAAAGGCGCAGCCGGACCGGCAGGTCGGCACCGGAATGGGTTGTGAGCAGGTCCGCGATGATGGCGGCACCGCCGTCCTTGGCGGTCATATGCGGGCCAGGGTGAGCTGGCTGACCCCGATGTAGCCGGACCGGAAGCCGGCTTCGGAGTAGGACAGGTAGAAGGTCCACATGCGGGTGAACACGTCGTCGAAGCCAAGTCGGGCGACCTCGTCCGCGCTGTCGTCGAACCGGTCCCGCCAGATCCGCAGCGTCTCCGCGTAGTGCGGGCCGAAGTCGGTGCGGGCCGTGATCCGCAGCCGGGTGGACCGGGCGAGGCTGTCTTCGATCGCGGTCACCGAGGGGAGTAGCCCGCCGGGGAAGATGTACTTCTGGATCCAGGCCGAGCTCGTAGTTCCAGGAGG
>JBOHCK010000356.1:0-6063 GCA_050698755.1 Streptosporangiaceae bacterium
CGGTCAACGTGGCGCTGCCCGCGGGTACCGGTGACGCCGGGTGGCTGCGGGCGTTCGACGCGGTGGTCCCGCCGCTGGTGCGCGCGTTCCGGCCGCAGGTGCTGGTCAGCCAGCACGGCTGCGACAGCCACCGGCTCGATCCGCTGGCGCACCTGGCGCTCAGCGTCGACGGGCAGCGGCGCGCGGCGCTGCTGGTCCACGAGCTGGCGCACGAGACCGCCGAGGGGCGGTGGCTGCTGACCGGCGGCGGGGGGTACGAGCTCGTCCAGGTCGTGCCGCGGACGTGGACCCACCTGCTAGCGGTCGCGGCGGGCCGGGAGGTCGACCCGGAGGTCCAGGTGCCCGCCACCTGGCGGGACCTGGCCAGCGGCCGGGTGGGTGAGGCCGCGCCGACCGTGATGACGGACGGCCAGTCGGCGGAGTTTGTCCCAGTCGCCGGCGGGGTCGATCCTGGCGATCCCGTCGACTCCTCGATCATTAACACCTGCCGGGCCACTTTTGCCTGGCACGGCCTGTTCCCGCCGATGTGACGCCGATGTGACGATCGTGCAAGGAATGCACTATCCGTTACGCATGGGTGATTGCTGCCGAACAGTAACAACAATGAGGCTATGGGCGGGGTTGCTCTTTTCTGTACGGGACTTACCCTGGAGACGTACGTGACTGGTGCGCTAAATCCCGTCAAGTGCTCGGCTCCGTGCGGAAGAGGCAACTTGGATGGCAGGCGAAACCCCCCTTAGCGACGTAAGATTCCTCACCGTTGCCGAAGTGGCCACGATCATGCGCGTATCGAAGATGACCGTGTACCGCTTGGTGCACTCCGGCGAACTGGAAGCGATCCGCGTTGGGCGCTCCTTCCGGGTCCCCGAGCAGGCCGTCAACAGGTACCTGAACGCGGCCTTCGTCGGGACCGGGTGAGGTAACGCAGCCACCCGGGTCGAGCCGACCCGGGTACTTTGGGGGGTTTCTAGGCCGGGTCCCGTAGCGCCGAGATCCGGGTCGCGGCGCTTGGGGGCGCTAGCACGCCGCATCGGGGTGATCTCAAGGCCGAGCAAAGCAGGAGTGGCCGATGGCGGCCAGGTACCAGGCATGCTCGGCAGGGCCGACCCGTTACGGGACGCTCGGAGCCGGTTCTGGATGACCACGTTGAGCTGGCCCACGATAGCCCTCCGCTCAGGCCGTAAGGCCCCGAGTCGGCTCACCGCGCAGTCTTGTGTAGAATCATGTGTAAGGAGGCGCACATGGCTACTAATCTGGCAATCGACCCCGATCTGCTTGAGCGCGCCCTTGAGGTCAGTGGCGAGCGCACCAAGAAGGCCGCGGTCACCCGGGCGCTGCAGGAGTTCATCGCCCGCCGCGAGCAGGCCCGCATCCTTGGCCTCTTCGGCACGGTCGAGATCGACCCGGAATACGACTACAAGGCCGAGCGCTCGCGGGGGTGAGCCTGCTCGTCGACACGAGCGTCTGGTCACTCGCGTTGCGCCGGGACGCTCCCCCAGATGTGCCTGAGGTCCGGGCACTGCGGGATGCGCTAGCCGGTGGCGAGATCGTGGCGACCACCGGGGTGATCCTGCAGGAATTGCTCCAGGGCGTCGTCCCGGAACGAGCCCGGACACAGATCATCGAGATGTTCGCTGCGCTGGAATACCTCACGCCCTCTCGCGAAGATCACGTCGCTGCGGTGGGCGTGCGCAACACGTTGCGTGCTGCTGGTGTTCAGGTCGGTACGATCGATGCCCTCATCGCCCACCTGGCGATCGCTGGTAGTCACACGCTCCTCACCACGGACAACGACTTCCGCGCCGCATCCAGCCACATCAGCCTTCGGCTATGGCGCGCCCCTTAACCCGCCCTGCATCCGGCTCAAGGTAAGCCTGGCCATCACCGTCAGCCCGCCGGAGGGCGCAACGCCCCTGCCAAAAACAAGGCGTGACAGCCGGACGCGGACCTTAACTACCCGGCCTTGGGGGTAACCTCTAACGTTGGGTAGGTGTCCAGCCGCCCTTACCGGGCGAGCGCGTTGGCGTGCCCGTCATCCGCAACGCCCAGGAAGGGTGTGGTCTCGTGGGCTCTGTCATCAAGAAGCGTCGCAAGCGCATGGCCAAGAAGAAGCACCGCAAGCTGCTGAAGAAGACGCGCATCCAGCGCAGGAACAAGAAGTAACCAGCTAATCGATCTTGGTCCCGTCCTCGGCAGGCATCGTGCACGATAGGGACTAATGTCTCTTCCGGTCCTGATCGGCTTCGCGGGCGTGCTGGTGGCGGCCGTGGCTACCGGCATGCTCGGCGGACGCTGCGTCCGCGAGCCCCGGCTCGGTCTCATAGCCTGGACGGCCGCCACGTTCGGGCTGACGGTCGCGCTCGCGGCGCAGAGCATCGGGTTCGCCAGCGGCTTCGGTTCGTTCACCTTCCGGGCGGTTCAGCTTTTCGCGCTGCTGCTCGCCCCGCTGTGGCTCGCCTGGGGCCTGGTGGAGATGGTCGCCCAGAGCGGCACGGGCCGGTTCGCCTTCAGGCTGGCGGCGGGCGCGCTGACCGCCGTCGGGACGGTGATCCTGGCCACCGACCCGCTCACGGCGCAGCCGTTCGGCACGTCCTGGCCCGAGGCCGGGCTGCACTACCAGTCGCCCTCGCACTATGCGCTCGACCTGGTCCAGCTCCTGGCGGTCATCACCGCGGTGGCCAGCATCGGCCTGGTGGCGGTGCGGGCCAGGCACGACCCGCGGTGGCTCGCTACGCTGACCGGCCTCGCGCCGGCCGGCCTGGCCGTGCTCATCACCGTGGCGCTGCGCTTCACGCTGCCCGCCAGGTCGGCCTACCCGCTGCTGGCCATGCTGGCGGCCGGGCTGGTCTGGTTCGGCGTGACCAGGCTCCAGGATCTGCCGGGCCAGGTCCGGCCAGCCGCGCGAGGCGACCGGGACCGCCGGGGCGCGCGGGGCTCGCGAGCGGACGGGGTCGGCTGGGCCGGGCGAGGCGGGGACGGCCACGCGCGCAGGGACCGGTACGAAGCCAACGGCCACGGCCGCCGCCGGGATCCCCGGGCGGCCGACGGGCCCGGCGGACCGGGCGGACCCGACGGCTCGGGCTGGGCTGACGGCCCGGGCTGGGCTGACGCTCCGGGCGGCCCCGCCCAACCTGGCCGCCGGTACGACGACTGGCCCGGCGAACCTGGCCGCCCGTACGACGGCTGGCCTGCCGACCCGGATCCGGAAAGCCGCCCGCCGGGCCCGGCTGAAGCGCCGATGGCCCCGCCGCCCGGCGCCGTCGGAGCGGCCGTGGGGCTGGGCGCAGCCGCGGGGCTGGGCGGCGCCGAAAGCGAATTCGGCCAGTACGGCAAGCTCGCCGCAGCCGCAGCCGCAGCCGCAGCCGCAGCCGCGGGCGCCAAACCGTCCAGGCCCTATGGCCGGCTCGTGATATTCACGCTGCTAGAGGACCGGGTCGCGGATTTCGACCGGCTCGCCGAGCAAACGGCGGAAGAGGTCAGGATCGCCGAGCCCGACACCCTGGTTTACGTTATTCATCTCGTGCCGAACGCGCCAATGCAGCGGATCTTCTACGAGATTTACCGGGACCGCGATGCATTTGACAGCCATGAGAACCAGTCATATATGCAGCGTTTCGCGGCTGAGCGCAGATCGTGCGTGCTGGCGACCAACGTCATCGAACTGAGGCTGAAATTCGCCAAGGTCGCTCCGCTGCCCCACTTGCAGTCGGCCGACCCCGACACCCAGGCGGGGCCGCTGGCGGCCAGCCCGGCGGCGCGTCCGCCCGCGGCCCTGGGGTCCCCGCCGTCCCTGCCGCCCGGCCAGTCGGCGGCCTGGTCGCCGGGTCAGGTCCAGACCCTGGAGCCATTGCCGCCCGGACCCGACCGGCGCCGGCTGCCTTCGGCCGGCCGGCGCTACGACGGTGCCTAGCGTGGCGGTGCCTAACGCGGCTGGCGAGCCAGCGCCTGCCGGGAGCCGGATCACCTTGCTGTCCCGGCCGGGCTGCCACCTCTGCGACGATGCGCGTGCGGTGATCGAGCGGGTGGCGGCCGAGCTTGACATCGAATGGGAAGAACGCGACATCACCGCCTCGCCCGGGGACATGCGCGACTACTGGGACAAGATCCCGGTCACGCTGGTCGACGGGGTCCAGGTGGACTTCTGGCGGGTGAGCGAGACCCGCCTGCGGGCGGCGCTGGGCTCGGCGGCCGAACGCGGTCCGGCCAGCCGGGGATAGACTTTGTGAAGCGGTGCACAAAGGCGTACCGTGGGGATCGACGTCGGCTGACGCTAGCCCTGTATGCCGCCAATCCAGGAGCGAACCAGGAGCACTGCCGCGATGCACAGTAACGTTATCCCGCCTGAGGTCAGCGGCCCGGCCGGCGGGATACCCGAGGCCACCGTGGCGCGGCTGCCTATCTACCTGCGCGCGCTCTATGGTCTGGCCGAGCGGGGGATCAGCACCGTCGCCAGCGAGGAGCTAGCGGCCGTCGCGGGGGTCAACTCGGCCAAGCTGCGCAAGGACCTGTCACACCTCGGCTCCTACGGGATCAGGGGCGTGGGCTACGACGTCGACTATCTCGTCTACCAGGTCTCCAGGACGCTCGGGCTGACGCAGGACTGGCCGGTCGTCATCGTCGGGGCGGGGAACCTCGGCCGCGCGCTGGCGAACTACGGCGGGTTCGTCTCCCGCGGCTTCACGATCGCGGCGATGCTCGACTCCGACGCGGCCATCGTGGGGAGCAAGATCGCGAGGCTGACCGTCCGCCACGTCGATGAGCTCGAGGCGGTGGTGGCCGCGCACAAGGTGGCGATCGGCGTGATCGCCACTACGGCCGGGTCCGCCCGGGGGGTCTGCGCCCGCCTCGTCTCGGCCGGGGTCACGAGCATCCTCAACTTCGCTCCAGTCGTGCTGGGCGTGCCGGAAGGCGTAGACGTGCGGAAGGTCGATCTCTCGATCGAGCTGCAGATCCTCGCCTTCCACGCTCAGCGCAGATCCGCGTCGGTCCCGGGGATGGTCAACGGCCTGGTCGCCGCGGATCCGGGGCTCCCGGCGCCGCCGGAACTGTCGGCCAGGGCCTAGGCGGTGAACCGGTGAGCGTGCTGGTCGTCGGCCTCAGCCACAAGAGCGCGCCGGTGGCGACGCTGGAGCAGGCCGCGGTGACCGGGGACGCGCTCGCCAAGCTGCTGCGCGACGTCGCGCTGGCGGAGTCGGTGGCCGAGACCTTCGTGATCTCCACCTGCAACCGGGTCGAGGTCTACGCCGACGTGGACCGCTTCCACGCCGGCGTGACGGCGATCTGCGAACTGCTCGCCCGGCACTGCGGCGTCCACGCCCGCGATCTCACCCCGCATCTGTACGTGCACTACCAGGACAGTGCGGTATCTCACCTGCTCACCGTGGCCTGCGGGCTCGATTCCGTGGTGGTCGGCGAGGATCAGATCCTCGGCCAGGTGCGCTCGGCGCTCAGGCTCGCGGCCGAGCAGGGCACCATGGGCCGGGTCCTCGGCGAGCTTGGCCAGCTCGCCCTGCGGGCCGGCAAGCGGGCCCGCGCCGAGACCGGGATCGACCGGGCGGGCCGCAGCCTGGTGAACGTCGCGGTCGAGCTCGCCGCCGCCCGCCTCGGCGCGCCGCCGGGCGCCCCCGCGCTTGCGGGGCGCGCGGTGCTCATCGTCGGCGCCGGCTCGATGAGCGCGCTCGCGGCCGCGACGGCCGCCCGGAGCCAGGCGGCTAGCATCGTCATCGCCAACCGGACCCGCAGGCCCGCGGAGCGGCTCGCGGCCCAGGCGGGCGCCACTGTGGCCGCGCTGGCGGACCTGGCAGGCGCCATGGCGGCCGCGGATGTCGTCATCTGCTGCACGGGCGCGGTCGGCCCGGTCGTCACCCAGGAGATCGTGTCGGAGGCCGCGCGCGCCCGATCCGGCCCGCTGGTGTTCCTGGACCTCGCGATGCCGCGCGACGTGGAACCGGCGGTCGCCGGCCTGCCCGGCGTGATCGTCATCGGCATGGATCAGCTCAGTGAGCACCAGAGCGCCGCGAGCGCCGATGACGTCGCCGCCGTGCGGGCCATCTGCGAGGCCGA
>JBOHCK010000357.1:0-6015 GCA_050698755.1 Streptosporangiaceae bacterium
GCCTGGGCCGGCATCACGTCAGGCTCGTCATCAGGGTGGCTGCCCAGCGCATCGGGATCGAGCGGGAGGGCGATCCTGAACCTCGCGCCCTGCCCCTCGGCCGTGTGCACCGAGGCGATGCCGCCCTGGGCGGTCACCAGCGCGTCGACGATGGCCAGGCCGAGCCCGCTGCCGCCGGTGGCCCGCGTCCTGGCCTGATCCGCCCGGTAGAAGCGCTCGAACACCCGGTCGGCCTGCTCCGGGGACATGCCGGGCCCGTGGTCGATCACGTCGAGCAGCACGGCCGGCGTCGGATCACTGGCCCGCGGGTCCAGGACCCCGGAGCTGATCGACACCTGGATCGAGGTCCCCTCCGGGGTATGCGTCAGGGCGTTGCTCATGAGGTTCCCGATGACCTGCCGCAGCTTCAGCTCGTCGCCGATGACCAGGAACGCCGCGCCCGGCTGGACCGTCAGGTCGATATCCCGGCCCGGCGCGAGCACCCGGGCGTCGCCCACCGCGTCGGCGGCCAGCATGAGCAGGTCAACCGGTTGCCGGGCCAGCGGCCGCTGCTGGTCGAGCCGGGCTAGCAGCAGCAGGTCCTCGACGAGCAGGCCCGTCCGGGCGGCTTCCTTCTCTACCCGCCGCATGATCCGGTCCAGGTCAGCGGGCGTGAGCCCGTCCGCGTCGCCGGCCGCTTCCCCGTTACCGTGGCCCCGGACCAGGCCGCCGCGCTGGCGGTAGTACTCGGCGAAGCCCCGGATGGCGGTCAGCGGCGTGCGCAGCTCGTGGCTGGCGTCCGCGATGAAGCGGCGCATCCGTTCCTCTGACTGGTGGGCCGCCGCCTCGGATTCCTCCTGCGCGTGGAACGCGGTCTCGATCTGGCTCAGCATGGTGTTGAGCGACCGGCCCAGGCTGCCGATCTCGGTTCGCGGGTCCCGTTCCGGCACCCGCCGGTTGAGGTGCCCGGTCGCGATCTCTCCCGCGGTCTCCTCGATGTCCACGAGCGGCCGCAGGCTGGTCCGCACCACCACGACGATGGCCATCGCCAGGATGCACACGATGATGAGGCCGATGATCAGCACGGTAGCGGCCAGGCGGCCGATCGTCGCGTTGACGTTACCGAGGTCGGCGCCGACGATCAGCGTTCCGTTCACCTGCTCCGTGCCGCCCGTGCTGGTGGTCAGCTGATACTGGATCGGCTCCGTGATGACCCGCCACGTGTCATTGCCCGACCTGGCCGGGACCGTCAGGAGCTTGTTGCTGTTCAGGAAGGCCCAGAGCTGGTTCGTGGGCACCTCGGGGAGCGATTGCACCTGGCCGAAGCCGCCGTACGGCAGGCCGCCGTCCGAGCCGTACGGGGCGAGCGTGGTTCCCTGCTCCTGGACCCCGGCCACCATGTTGTCGCTGCCGCGCACAGGAAAGGCCGTTCCGGGCGTCAGGGTGACCGCCTGGCCGCTGTCGATGAGGGTGTTGTAGACGTTCCGCAGCTGGCTGTCTTCCTGAGAGGTCAGGTAAGACCGCAGCACCCAGACGCTGCTGACGCTGATGGCCGCGACCGCGGCGATGACCAGGGCGAGCAGCCCGGTGATGAGCTTGGTCCGCAGCGAGGTGCGGTCC
This sequence comes from Streptosporangiaceae bacterium, assembly GCA_050698755.1. Lineage (GTDB taxonomy): Bacteria > Actinomycetota > Actinomycetes > Streptosporangiales > Streptosporangiaceae > Palsa-504. Next base: position 1,600 of record JBOHCK010000357.1, read on the forward strand.
GACAGGGCGCGCATGGCCTGCCACGACCGCGCCGCCCAGTGGCCCGCCTGGAGGTCTGCCTCGTCAGCTGTCATAACCGGACACCGCGCCTACGACGACGGAAGCCGCAGCACATACCCCACGCCGCGCAGGGTGTGGATCAGCCTGGGTTCCTTCGTGTCCACCTTGCGGCGCAGGACCGACACGTACGACTCCACGATCCCGGTGTCACCGCGGAAGTCATAGTCCCAGACGTGATCGAGGATCTGCATCTTCGACAGGACCCGGTTCGCGTTGCTCATGAAGTACCTCAGCAGCTTGAACTCGGTGGGGGAGAGCTGGATCTGGTCTCCGGCCCGCCACACTTCGTGGCTCTCCTCGTCAAGTTCGAGGTCGGCGAACGTGAGCCTGGGCGTCGGCTCGACCCCGTCGCCCCTGGTGCGGCGAAGGACGGCCCGGATCCGGGCGATGACCTCTTCCAGGCTGAACGGCTTGGTGACGTAGTCGTCGCCGCCGAGGGTGAGGCCGCGGATCTTGTCCTCGGTGGCGTCGCGGGCGGTCAGGAAGACCACCGGGATGCGGGCGCCGCCCCCGCGAAGGCGCCTGATGACGTCGAACCCGTCCATGTCCGGCAGCATCACGTCGAGCACGATGAGGTCCGGACGGTGACGCTGAGCGGCCTGCACCGCCTCGGTTCCGGCTGCCGCCGTGACGACGTCGAAACCCGCGTAGCGCAGGCTGGCGGACAGCAACTCAAGGATGTTCGGCTCGTCCTCGACGACGAGCAGCCGGGCATCCGGTCGCTGCCGCGCATCGGTCAGCGTGTCCATGTTCTGCATTGTCACCCGCCACGCTGAGGATAACCTGAACGCCCGCTGGAGAGGGCCTGCGGCCCGTGTGAGGGGCGGGGTGCACGCGGCGTCACGGGTGCGCGTGTTTCCTCGCGTCGCGCCAGTAAGCGATGGCGGCCGGGCGAGAACCCACGCCGAGCTTGGAGTAGATCCGCCGGACGTGATTCTTCACGGTCTTCTCGGCGAGGAACAGGCGGGCGGCGATTTCGCCGTTGGTCTGCCCGTCCGCGATGAGCGACATGACCTCCGCCTCGCGCGCCGACAGCCCGGTATCGGCTCGCGTGCCGTTGAGCGCGAACCCCTCACCCCCGTCCGGTCGAGGATCCTCCCGGTCGCCCATGTAACCTCCGGCGTCAGTCCCGTGAACGTTCACGTGAATGAACATTCACCGACATGGATGCCTTAATGGTGACTCATACCCACGCGGGCAGAGGGCATGCCGCCGAGCCCGCATTGCGGCGCTGGCTCAAGCGGTAGCCTTGGCGAGCATGGACCGGGGCGAAGGTCTCTCGTTCAACGCCGGCTGGCTCTTCGGTCCCGCTTCGGCGGACAGCAGCCAGCCTGGTTTCGACGACGGCGCGTTCACTGCGGTGACGCTGCCGCACACCGTGACGCCCCTGTCCTGGCAGAACTGGGACCCGTCCGCCTGGGAGCGGGTATGGGCGTACCGCAAGCACTTCGACGCGCCTAGGGGCACGGAAGGCTTGCGTGTTTTCCTCGACTTCTCGGCCGCCATGACCCACGCCACGGTCACGCTGAACGGGACCCAGGTCGCCGAACACCTCGGGGGTTACCTGCCGTTCAGTGCCGAGATCACGAGCACGCTCCGGCCGGCCGGGAACGTCCTGGCGGTGCGGCTCGACTCCACCTTCAACCTCAACGTCCCGCCGGACCGGCCCGCGCCGTACCCCACCACGTCCGTGGACTACTGGCAGCCGGGGGGGATCTACCGTGACGTGCGGCTGCGCCCGGTACCCCAGGTCTTCCTCGCCGACGTGTTCGCCAAGCCGGTCAACGTCCTGGATCCGCAAGCCAGGCAGGTCGTCGTCCAGGTCACGGCGGACGCCGCCGCCGTCCCGGCGGGTACCGCCCAGGTCGCCGTCGAACTGCTCGATGAGGCCGAGCCGATCGCCTCCGCCCTGGTGCCCGTGACGATCACCGAGGCCGGCCAGGTGGCGGTGACCGCGACCCTATCCGGGCTCGGCGGCATCACGCTGTGGGACACCGACCACCCGAAGCTGTACCACGTGACCGCGACGCTGCTGGTGGACTCGGTCCCCGTGCACCGGTACCGGGTGCGGATCGGCTTCCGCGAGGCCGCGTTCACCCTCGACGGGTTCTACCTCAACGGCCGCAAGGTGAAGCTGTTCGGGGTCAACCGGCACCAGTTCTTCCCGTTCGCCGGGGGCGCGATGCCCGCCCGGGTCCAGGCCAGGGACGCCAGGATCATCCGGCACGAGCTGAACTGCACCATGGTCCGCTGCGCGCACTACCCGCAGTCGGAGGACTTCTACGACGCCTGCGACGAGGTGGGGCTCATGGCCTGGGAGGAGGCCCCCGGGTGGGGCTACCTCGGCGACGACGCCTGGCTGGCGCTCGCGTACCGCGACATCGGCGACATGATCGTCCGCGACCGCAACCACCCGTCGATCATCGTCTGGGGCGCCCGCCTCAACGAGACCCCGAACAACGTCCCGTTCTACACCAGCACGAACGAACTCGCGCACGCCCTGGACGACTCGCGCCAGACGGCGGGCGCGATGCCTGGGATGCGCGACACCCTGGACTTCGAGCAGGACGTGTTCGGCGAGGACGACTATTCGTCCGTCAAGGACGCGGCGGGCACCAAGGAGCCGATTCTCCAGCCCCCGGTGGACGCGGCCGGCCGGCCGTACCTGGTCAGCGAGGCCGTCGGCACGCTGTCCGGCCCGGCCATCTACTACCGGCGCACCGACTCCCAGGCCGTCCAGCAGGGGCAGGCCACGGCCCACGGGCGGGTGCACGACCTGGCCGCCTCCGACGATCGCTACTGCGGCCTGCTCGCCTGGACCGGGATCGACTACCCCTCCGGCAGCGGCAACCAGTTCCAGGGCGTGAAGTACACCGGCGTGGTCGATGAGTTCCGCGTGCCGAAGCCGGGAGCCGCCATCTACCAGGCGCAGGCCGACCCGCGCGTCACCCCGGTTATCGCGCCCGCGTTCTACTGGGACTTCGGCCCGGCCTCCCCGGTCACCAGCCTCCCGGACGCCATGATCTGCGCCAACCTGGACCGCCTCGAGCTCTACGTCGCCGGCGAGCACTTCGCGACCCTCACCCCGGACGTCGCCGCCTACCCCGGCCTCGCCTACCCGCCCTCGTTCGCCGACTTCACCGCCGTCGACGGCTCGACCCTCCCCGACCTGCGCATCGACGGCTACCTGGGCGACGATCTGGTCGCCTCCCGCTCGTTCTCCGCCGACCCGTCCGGCGACGTGCTGAGGATGGACGCCGACGACGCCGAAATCGAAGCCGACGGCACGGACGCCACCCGCCTGTGGTTCCGCGCCGTGGACCGCTACGGCGCCCCCCGCCCCTACGTCACCGGCCAGGTCACGCTCGCCCTCGACGGCCCGGGTGTCCTCCTCGGCGACAATCCCTTCGACTTCGCCGCCGCGGGCGGAGCCGGCGCCGCCTGGCTCCGCTCGCTCCCCGGCTCGCCGGGCCTCGTCACCGTCACGGCCACCCACCCTGCCCTGGGCACCGCCATCACCACCGTCCTGCTGCGGTAACCGCGGACCCCGGACCGGCCGGGTCACTGGTGGCCGCGTACGGGGTGCGCGACGTAGGGCTCCTCCAGGGTCCGGATCTCCTGGTCGGTGAGTTCCAGCCGTTCGGCGGCCAGCGCGTCCTCGACGTGTCCGGTCCGGGTGGCGCCGACGATCGGCGCGGTCACGCCCGGCTTGTGGAGCAGCCAGGCCAGCGCGACCTGCGCAGGCGGGACGCCCCGGGCCGAGGCCACCTCGGCGGCCCGGTCCACCACGTCGAAGTCGGCGGGATGGCCGTACAGCGAGTCGAGGAACGAGTCCGTGCCCGACCGGCTGGTGCGCTGCTCGCCGTCTCGGGTCCGGCTGCCGGCGAGCAGGCCGCGGGCCAGCGGGCTCCACGGCAGGACCGCCACGCCCTGGTCGATGCACTGCGGGATCATCTCCCGCTCTTCCTCGCGGTAGATCAGGTTGTAGTGGTCCTGCATGGACACGAAGCGGGTCCAGCCGTGCCGGTCGGCGGTGTACTGGGCCTTGGCGAACTGCCAGGCGAACATGCTGCTGGCGCCGATGTAGCGGGCCTTCCCGGCGCGGACCACGTCGTGCAGCGCCGCCATGGTCTCCTCGATCGGGGTCCGGTCGTCCCACCGGTGGATCTGGTACAGGTCCACGAAGTCCATCCCGAGCCGCGCCAGCGAGGCGTCGATCGCCGCGAAGACGTGCTTACGGGACAGGCCACGGTCGTTCTGGCCTGGACCGGTCGGGAGGAAGACCTTGGTGGCCACCACCACCTCGTCGCGGCGGAAGAACTTGCCGAGCAGCCGCCCGGTGATGGCCTCGCTGGC
>JBOHCK010000358.1:0-6012 GCA_050698755.1 Streptosporangiaceae bacterium
CTCACGGGCCGGGCGCCGGCCGTCGGTTCCCTCCTGGGTCGGCACCGTCCCGTTCTTCGGCTACGTCGGGATCTTCCTGCTGTTGCCGACCGGGATCGTGGTGTGGGACGCGTTCAAGAACACGGCAGGCAAGTTCACCCTGTCCGGCCTCACCGCGCTCGGCAACGCGCAGGTGCGCGGATTCTTCATCGGCTCGTTCAAGCTGTCGCTGATCTCGGCGGTGGTCGGGGCCGTCGGCGGCGCGATCCTGGCCTACGCCATAGCGTCGGGGAACCCCGATGGCGTGATCCGCAGGCTCTACCTATCCGCCTCGGGCGTCCTCGCCCAGTTCGGCGGGGTCACGCTCGCGTTCGCCTTCCTCGTGCTCATCGGCCCGGCCGGCCTTCTGCTCCACGCCAGCTGGTACTACAGCTTCCCGTGGGGCATCACGCTGATCTACGCCTACTTCCAGATTCCGCTGATGGTGCTGGTCTTCCTGCCCGCGATCGACGGGCTGAGGATCCAGTGGCGTGAGGCGTCCGAGAGCCTGGGTTCCTCCGCCTGGCAATACTGGCGGTACATCGGCGGCCCGCTGCTACTTCCCGCCTTCCTCGGCGCGCTGCTGCTGCTGTTCGCCAACGCCCTCTCGGCCTTCGCCACCATCCAGGCCTGGGAGGACCAGATCGCCTACACGGTCCCGCAGCAGATCAGTACCTCGATGTCCAGCGAGGTAGGGCTGGCCAACATCAACTACGCCGACGCCCTGGCGCTCGGCATGGTGGTCCTGGTCGCCATCGTCATGACGGGATACGCGTTGATGCAGCGGAGGGCGGCGCGATGGCTGCGGTAACCTCGCTCGGCGAGACGCCCCTGGAGGCGCCGGCCAAGCGCCCGGTCGGCATGCAGGCCCGTCGGCGCAGGCGGCTGAACCTGTTCCGCTACGTGGTCTTCACCGTGTTCGGGCTGTTCTTCGTGCTGCCGCTGCTGGCGATGGCCCGGTGGTCCCTGGAAGGGGTCAAGCTCGGCAGCTGGTCGGTCACGGCCTGGCGGCAGATCGCCTCCTACAACTCCAACGAGGGGATCCCTCCGCTGATCAGCGCGGTCGAGATCACCCTGGAGCTGGCCGTCATCACCAGCGCGGTCATGCTGGTGCTAGTGGTGCCGACCATGATCTGGATCCGGCTTCGGGTGCGGTGGCTGGCGCGCACCATGGAATTCCTCTGCCTGCTGCCGCTGACGATCCCCGCGATCGTCCTCGTGGTCGGACTCGGCCCGATCTACAACAAGATCGCGCACCTCAGCCTGTCCGCGCTCATGCTGTTCTGGGTCTACGTGGTCCTGGCGCTGCCGTACGCCTACCGGGCGCTGGCCGCCGGCCTGAACGCGATGGACGCCATCACCTTGTCCGAAGCCGCTCGCAGCCTCGGGGCGAGCTGGTTCACCGTGATCGTCCGGGTGATCGTGCCCAACATGTGGGACGGGATCCTGAACGCGCTGCTGCTGACCGCTGCCCTCGTGCTCGGCGAGTTCACCATCGCCTTCCTGCTGCTGTACGTCAACCTGCAGGTGGAGCTGTATTCCATCAGCCGGAATACGCCGAATGCCGGCGTGATCTTCTCCACGTCGGTCGCCGCGCTGCTGTTCGCCTTCGTGCTGCTGTTGATCCTGTCCTTTGCCGGCCGCTTGCGCCGCGGCATCCGGTTATGAGGTAACGCTGATGACTTCACCGATGACCAGAACGCGGGACGACGCGGCCAGGACCGCCGTGGAAGTCCGGCTGGACGGCCTGAGCCGCCGCTACGGCCCCGTGGTCGCGCTCGACCACCTCGACCTGACCCTGCAGCCCGGCGAGCTCGTCGCGCTGCTCGGCCCCTCGGGCTGCGGCAAGACCACCACGCTGCGCCTGCTCGCCGGGCTGGAGGACACCGACACCGGCCACATCATCGTGGGCGGCAAGGACATCACCCGGCTGCCGTCCAGCAAGCGCGACATGGGGATGGTGTTCCAGGCCTACTCGCTGTTCCCGCACATGACCGTGCGGCAGAACGTGGCCTTCGGGCTGCGGCTGCGCCGGGTCGCCGCCACCCAGCGAGACAAGCGCGCGCTGGAGATGCTGGAGCTGGTCGGGCTCTCCGCGCAGGCGGACAGGTATCCGAACCAGATCTCCGGCGGTCAGCAGCAGCGCGTCGCGCTGGCCCGCGCGCTGGCCATCGAGCCGCAGGTGCTGCTGCTGGACGAGCCGCTGTCGGCGCTCGACGCCAAGGTTCGGGCGCAGCTGCGCGACCAGATCCGCCGGATCCAGCTCGAGGTGGGCATCACCACGTTGTTCGTCACCCACGACCAGGAGGAGGCGCTGGCCATCGCGGACCGGGTCGGGGTCATGAAGGAGGGCCGGCTTGAGCAGCTCGCGCCGCCCACCGACGTCTACTCGCGGCCGGCCACGTCGTTCGTGGCGGAGTTCGTCGGCCTCAGCAACCGGCTGACCGGCGAGGTCTCAGGCGGCCAGGTTACCGTCCGCGGCTGCACGCTGCCGCTGATGGAAGCCGGCGTGCCCGACGGCCAGGTGGTGGCGCTGGTGCGGCCGGAGGCGGTGACGCTGGCCTCGCACACCTCGGTGGAGTCCGGCCCGCTGGTCGGGACCGTGATCGCCGTTACCTTCCTCGGCGCGACCAGCCGCGTCACGGTCGACCTCGGCGACACCACGATCATGGCTCAGCTGCAGACTTCGGATGCGAGCGCGCTGCCGGCGGGCAGCCGGGTCGCGCTGACGATCCGTCCCGACCCTGTGCTCGTGTCCAGCAGCTCATCAGCCGACGGTCCGGTGGCCGAGGAAGAAGAGTGAGCGGCGTCCATCCACCGCTGACCACGCATCGCCGGCTCGGTCGCGGCGCCGTCATCCGGACCGGATCCTCGGATGCTTACCGCACCGTCGAGATCGGCCCTGGTGAGCCGCATTCCATCCGTGATGACTTCGGGGTCGCCGGGCCGGATTCCTGGCCGGGCCGCGGCCGTGCACTGCTCTGCCTGGCTCACATCACCGATCTGCAGCTCGCTGACGCTCAATCGCCCACGCGATTCGAGTTCCTCAATGCCTATTTCGCCGACCCCAGGTACGCCGCGATCGTGCCCGTCCAACGCCCCCAGGAGGCGCTCACGGCACACGCCGTCGACGCCACCCTGCGCACGCTCAATGCGGTGCACGGCCCGGCCACCGGTCTGCCGTTGCGGCTGGCCGTGACCACGGGCGACGCGATCGATAACGCGCAGTGGAACGAGCTACAGGCGTTCCTCGCGCTGTTCGATGGCGGCTCGGTGAGCCTGGACTCCGGCGGGCCTGATTATGAGGGGGTGCAGTCGCTTGAGTGGCCGGGTGACATCTTCTGGCGACCTGATGGACCGGGCGCGGACGGCCCGGACCTCTTCCGGCGCGAATTCGGCTACCCGCATCATCCGGGGCTGCTGCGGCATGCGTTGCGCGAGTTCCACGCCACCGGGCTGGGCGTCCCGTGGCTGGCCTGCTTCGGCAATCACGAGGCACTCAACCAGGGCGTGGGCACTCAGACCCCGGGCCTGGCCGCCGCGCTGACCGGGAGCTGGAAGCCGTCCGGGCTGCCGGACAATTTCGATCATGACCACGCGCTCGAGCTCTTCGCGGAGCACCCCGAGGCGTTCATGGCCGGTCCGTCCAAGCAGGTCACGCCGGATCCGTTCCGCAGGCCGGTTAGCAGGCGGGACTTCGTCGATGCTCACCTCCGCGCTGGCTCACGTCCGTTCGGGCATGGTTTTACCGAGCGTAACCGGCTGGATGGTACCGCGTACTACGTCTACGACACGCCGGCCGCACGGTTCATCGCTCTTGATACCAACTGCCTCGCCGGCGGCGCGGCTGGGTGCCTCGACCGGGAGCAGGCCCGATGGCTGGAAGCCAGGCTCAGCGAGGTGCACTCGGCCTACCGCGGACCCGACGGAAGCGACGTCCGGACCGGCCACGATGACCGGCTCGTGATCCTGCTCTCGCACCACGGGACCGACACCTTGAACAACGACCGCCTCGCCCACGCGGATCCGGGTGGCGAGCCGATGCTAGACGGTGCCGAACTTCTCGCCCTGCTGCATCGATTCCCCAACATCATCCTGTGGCTGAATGGTCACACGCACACCAATACGGTTCGCCCGCGCCGCCACCCGGCCGACCCGTCGCGCGGGTTCTGGGAGGTCACCACCTGCGCCGTGGTGGACTGGCCGTGCCAGACCCGGGTGCTCGAACTCCTCGACCACGGTGAGTACCTGTCCATTGTGACCACGATGGTCGACCACGACACTCCGCTCGCACCCATGTCGCTGGAGACCACCGACGACCTCGCCGCTCTACATCGTGAACTCGCCGCCAACGTCCCATGGCCGATCTCGGCGCTGGCGGGCGACGTCGGTGACAGGAACGTCGAATTGCGCGTCGCCCCGCCCTTCCCGCTGAAGACCTTGTCCGGCGGGTAAGGCCCTACGACCTAGGTGCGATGAGAACCGGGTCTGTGGAGAGGCTCACCGCGACCGACGTGCCCGGAGCCAGAGCGGCAGCCTGAGAACTCGACTTGTCGATCTGCACTGCCGTCGACGATCAGCACCACCGGCGGGATGACGATGGGCAGGATCGTGATCCCTTCGAGGAGCCGTCGGACCTTTGGCAGGCGCAGGTGGACGTAGACGGCCGTGGGCAGCATGAGCGCGATCGCGATCAAGGTCGTGATGATCGCGAGCTTGACCGACAGCCAGAGGGACGACGCGAAGCCGGCGAAGCCGATCACCGAGCCGAAGGCGCTGATCCCGGCGAACCGCAGCGCGGACCACAGCGGGAGGAGGAAGTACACACCGGCCAGGATGAGGACCACCCAGCGCGCTGCTAGCCCCGGGGGGACGACCCCCCGGGATCCCCCCGATCCTGGGGGGCCTACCCGGCCCCCCAGACCCCCGGGGCCCCCCTGGCCTACTGCAGCCATTTGGCGGCCCTCCGCTGGAGCACGACATAGATCAGCATGGCGATCGCGATGACGACGACCATCCCCAGGCCGAGCGCCTTGCCGACGTTCGTCTGGCCGGCGATGACGTTCCCGTTCAGGAACGACCCGATCTGGATGGAGGTCAGCGGGAGGGCCCCGTTCGTCAGGGCTTCGGCGGTGGCGTAGGCAGACAGCGAGCTGCCGAACAGGAGCAGCAGGCAGGGTCGGGTTGCCGTTGATGGCGATCTGGTTCTTGTAGATGGGGTTCAAGAGGGACTTGAACGAGGTCGGCGGGGTCTTCACCGTCGCCGAGTTGTACCCGATCGCTACGTACCCGCCGTAGTCGGCGTACCAGGTAGCGTCGGACGCCTTGGCGTCGGACGGGATGTCACTGTAGGTCGTCACCTGGTACGGGGCCAGGATGCCTTCCTGATCGCCCTTGACCGCGAACGCCGTGCCCACGTCCAGGACGTCGGGGGCGCGGGATTGGCCCTTGAGCTGGTTGACGGCGTTGAGCTCGTCCTGGCTGGACCCGTCGGGGTTCGCGTCGGTGATGTGGATGTGGTACTTGGCGGAGAAGGCGGACATGATCGCGCCGTAGTTGGCCCAGTTGGACGGCAGCGTGATGACGTTGAGCTGACCTTCCTTCTCGGCCGCCGCGACCAGGGCGTTCATGCCACCGCCGGCTGCGGCGGAGGTCTCGTTCGCCCAGTTGACACTGGTTGTGCTGCTCGTGGAAGTAGTGCTGCTGCTACTGCCGGAGCTCGATGAGCATGCAGCGGTAAGCAGCAGGCCTGAAGCGACCGCGGCCACCGCCGCTATCGCGTGCCTTGCGCGCAAAGTTCCCTCCCAAACTGCGGTCCCTGGTAGGACCAATACGCCGGAGCTTGGCTAGACAAGTCGAGATGATGACTAGTCAAGACGAACGGGAGGTATCAAGCTCATGGCGGCCGGGCATCCGTTGCGGGTCGGATTGGTATCTGCTTGCGCGAAGCTGTCCCTATGCTGCTGATCCCATCAGGTGGGACTCGGCGCCTGC
>JBOHCK010000359.1:0-5958 GCA_050698755.1 Streptosporangiaceae bacterium
ATACCTCGACCAGGCGGTCATCCGGGTCGGCGCCCGGGATGACCGCCCGCCAGCTGGTGCTGCCGCTGTATCGCGGCCGGGCATCGGGAAACAGCTGCGACCGCACCGTGCTGCGAACACCGTCGGCGGCCACCACCAGGTCAGACTCAATGCTGCGCTCGCCCGTGGCGGTCCGGTACGTCACCATGGCGCGGTCGGCGCCGGCGACGCCTGGACGGACCGATGTGACCTGGGCATTGGTGATCAGCTCGGCCATCCCGGCTGCCTGCCGCAAGACCGAATGCAGGCGCTGCCGGTGAATGCCCCAAATGGTGGTGAGCGACCGCATGTCAGCCCGGGAATCGGGGATCCGCAGCAGCCAGCGTCCCATGGGATCTTGGAAACCCGCGGTGCGGCCCTCGTGCCCGGCGGCGCGGGCCTCCTGGCCGACTCCGAGAGCCTCCAGGGCGGTCATCCCATTGCCGGTGAGGGCCAGGCCTGCACCGACCTCCCCGAAAGCCGCAGCCTGTTCCAGAACCGTGACCGACCACCCCGCCTGGGCCAGCGACACCGCCGAAGCAAGGCCCGCGATCCCGCCACCCACTACGGTCGCGGTCAGATGACCAGCCACTTAGCTTCTCCCTACGCCCGGCGCAGTCACGCAACATATTACTACGACCTGTAGTAAACGGCCAGGCCACCAGCGTTGGCATAGGCGTTGGGGTTAGCGGGGAACACGAGTGGCATGGCTGGCAGGACACTCGGTGGCTGCGGCGGGAGTGGGAGGAGAATGGCCTGCTCGGTGAGGACCGCGGAACGCTGATGACCAGGAAAGGTGCCGACACCCGCGAGGGCCAATGAATACGTGACCCGGCTTGAATGGCCCGGCGATCACGTCGCGCGGGCGGCTCGGTAAAGTTCCGCGGCGGGGGTGGTGATGGCCATCCAGCGCTGGGGATCGGGCAGCGGCACGAAGCCGCAGTCGGCGTAGATCCGGTGGGCGTCCGTGGTGGCCAGCGCGATGCGGCTGAGCCCCTGAAGGTCGGGATGGTCCAGCGTGGCCTGCACGAGCCAGTGACCGAGTCCGTGACCGCGGTGGTCAGCCAGGACGTAGACGTCGGTGAGCCACGCGAACGTGGCCTTGTCGCTGATGACCCGGGCGAAGCCAACCTGGGCTCCGTCACGGTAGAGGCCGAAGTTCAACGAACCTGCGATCGCTCTGCCCAGCACGTCGCGCGGGATGCCCGGCGACCAGTAGGCGTCCCGGGCGAGAAAGGCGTGGATGGCGTCCACGTCAAGCCGGCCTGGATCGTCGTCGATTTCGTAGCCGCCGCGAGTGACCAGCATGACGGCAAGCTTAGGCCCCTGCGACCGGCAGATTCGGCCTCTGTCTCGTGCCGTTTCACCGTGCCCGGTCTACGAGGTCCCGACCGTACATCACCGTGAGCACGGCACGAGTCAGATACTCGCTGGCTACGTTCGGGCCACTGACTCTAAGGTTGCACAATGGATTGGCCTGATGCCGAGGACTTGCTCGCGGGCCCGCGCGGACGGCGCCTCTTGTGGTCACTCCTGGATCCTGGCGAGTATGCCGGATGGGATCGGGTCTGGGACGGCGCAGGCGCGGCCGATCTGACCGGCCTCACGGACGAACTCGCGGCCTGCGTGGCCCGCACGGACCTCGACTCCATCGTGACGCATGCTGGCGAACTGGCTCTCCTGGCTGCCCTTGCACAGCCGGTGGAGATCGCCGCGTACTGGCAGGAACCGGACGACGAGGACCTTGCGCTGGCCGACCCGGCCGTGCGGGAAGTATTGCTGCCGATTGCCCAAGCGGTAGCCGTCGCTCCGGCGGCGCGATGGTGGTCGACCCCAGTCGCAACAGATCGCCAGCAGTACGTGGAGTGGCTCAGCGAGCACGACTACTCGCCCACTTTGACGGGAACTGCTGCGGAACTTGCCGCCTGGCAGAGCGACGTGGCAGAAGACGAGCGATCGGCCCGGAAACGACCGAAGGACCCGTCTGCCTCCTGGAGTGGCTACTGGTGGTCTACCCCGACCCCTTCACGGCTGCCGTCAACCACGAGATCGGTCCCGGGCATTGGGGCGGTCGGGCTGGCCTTGGTCGAGGACGGGCTCGGCTGGGACAAGGCGCGCTGCTGGCCTGTGGCACAGCGGTCCGACGCGCGGATCTATGAGATCTCCGGGCCCGGCCAGTGGACAGATCTGGTGGGCCGCTACCCCTTAGATGTCAGCAAATCGCGGCGGCATGACTGGTGGAGAGTGACCCGCTGGACCGGCACGTGGCTGATTCCCGACTTCGCCGCTGTCGCTGAAGACTACGACGCGGTTCACCTCAGCATCGCGGGCTACCTGGCCACGGCTGGCCGGGCCTTGCCGGTGGGCGACTCATGCACCGTGCTGGCTGGGTGGGACCCTGACCAGACCTATTGGCTCACCGACACGCTGACGGTGGCCGGACCCGCCACCATCTGGACGCAGGCTGACGAGGGTCCGCCCGGCTGGATCCTCGGCAGCAGTGAGGTGCAGCCCAGGTGATCGCAACCTCGCCGCGCCCTGCTCCCCCCGTCCTGCTCATAGCCGCCAAGGGCGGCGAGGACATGTTCGCGGCTACTCAGTCGAGATCGAACTCGTTGCCCTCGATGTCCTGCATCACGAGGCACGACTCGTTGTCGCCATCGGCAAGCAGTAGCCGCACGCGTACCGCGCCGAGCGCGGCCAGTCGTGCGCATTCGGCCTCAAGTGCGGCCAGGCGCTCTTCACCCACGAGCCCGGTGCCGACCCGCACGTCAAGATGCAGCCGATTCTTGACGACCTTGCCTTCGGGAACGCGCTGGAAGAACAGTCGCGGGCCCACACCTGAGGGATCAATGCATGCGAACGCTGAACCCTGATGCTCGGGCGGCAGTGCGCCATCGAAATCGTCCCAGGTAGCAAACCCCTCCGGTGGCGGCGGTACGACGTACCCCAACACCTCGCACCAGAAACGAGCGACGCGCTCAGGTTCTGCGCAGTCGAAGGTGACTTGGATCTGCTTGACCGACGTCATCGGTCCACCATAGAGGGGCGACCCAGCCATCGCCGCGCGGGTCGCGGTCTCGCGTGACATGGGTTGGTGACCCGCCCGGGGCCGGGTTCACCGAGGGCTGAGGAAGAGCGATGGCACGGTGATCTTGGGCGAACCACCGTCCCGGCGGCCCAAGTACCCGCGATACAGCATCGCCGTCGGGCACGCGTGCTTGCTACGCCCTAGTGCCCGTTCCAAGATGCTGTAGCCCAACAGCTGGCCTACTCGACTTCCTTGAGGATGTGCTGCATCTTCCCCACTTGGTCACGCAGATCGTCGAGTCGCACGCTGATGTCGGTGAGCCTGAGGTCGGCGTGTTCCTGGGCGGTGATCGCCATGTCGCTGAGCCGCCGATACTCGTCGATGAGATCGCGATATTGCCTGCCAGTGGTCAGCTCAGCTTGAGCCTCCCGTGAGGCGCTGAGGTGCCGGGCTACCAGCCATACCGAAAGCACGATCGCGGTCATCAGTGGAATGAACAGCTCTATATAGTCACCCGGCTTCATCGCAGGACCTCTGAGTCGAGATCGCTACCCGCACCTAGCGTCCGCGCCGCGACCATGATCGCCTCAGGTGTCAGCTGCAGCACGAAGGGCGTTACCTCGTAGAACTTCATCGCCTTCCCGTCCTCTGAGACTTCGATGGCAGCCGACACCAGCCCGGCCGCCTCCAGCTTCCGCAGGTGAACCTGGAGCAGGGCGCGGCTGATGCCCAGCTCCCGAGCCAGCTGGCTCAACTAGAGCGGCCTTGTCAACCCTCGGCGGACGCGAGAGTCGAGAACGAACACTCGATGTACATGATGTACACTAGGTACAAGTGCGGATGACGATCAAGAGTCAGATAACGATCATGAACATGGAAGGCCTGGCCATGCCCGCTGCCCACTACGACAGCTCTAGTGCTGCCCGCGCAAACTTCAAGGATCTGCTGGACGCGGCAGGTAAGGGGCAGGTAGCCACGGTCCGACGCGATTCGGGTACCGCAGCTGTGCTTGATGCTTCGCGCCTACGGCATTTCCTGGCTGCAGTAGTGCCATCACGAGCCAAGGTAGTGGCCGAGGCTGGCGGGTGGTCTGTGTTCATACCCGGCCTGCCTCTCGCTGCCGACGGGGACACACTGGACGAGGCAATCGCAGACATGGTCGAAGTTCTCCGCGAGTACGCGCAGGACTGGCAGGACCGGCTGCTAAACGCGCCGAACCACCGCGACAACTGGGGCTTGGTGCAACTGGTGGAACTTAGCACTGACGATGAGCTGAGAACCTGGCTCCAGGGTGTCCCACGGTGAGCTGGCCAGCGCCAACACGAAAAGATCATGAAGCATTCTGCAAGGCGGAGGGCTGGAAGCTCCAAAAGAACGCGCGGAGCGCGATAGGCGATCACGTCATCTACGAGTTGGAACTGGCGGACGGTCGAATCCTGCGGACGCGGATCTCGCATCCGGTGAATCGCAGCGGATACGGCGCCGACATATGGGCGCACATCCTTCGCGATCAGCTGGATGTTGACGCTGCGGTCTTCTGGGCCTGCGTAAGGGGCGAGGCTCTCCCTAATCGGGGTGATGCAGAGCAGCCAGCTGAAGCGCTGCCCGCGGAGGTGGCGTATCTACTGCGCGAGCGGGTGCGGTTGAGTGACTCTGAGATCGCGGCACTCACGAAGGACGAAGCAATAGCCCGGCTGCAGCGGTACTGGGTGGAGGGCAGCTGACCTCACGCCGAGTCAGCTTGGGAAGTTCAGCGATTACGGCTGCCAGGGGCCCTGACCAGGCGTCCCTGGCGGTCCCGAGTTACCCTGGCTGACCCCTCGTCACCCTGGCTAATGGCCCGCTAATGGCCCGGCGGGAGAAGCCGATGGATCAGCTCTCCTCGAAGAAGTCCTCAAGGATCATCCTGGCGCGGTCGGGTACTTGTTCATCTGGGAAGACCGCCGCGCTGACCGCAAGAACTTCTGCGGTGCTGGAAAGTCCAAGGCGCTTAACCAGGTAACTGATGTCTTCTACATCGCGCCGGCGGGCTGCGAGCACCTTCATCGCGAGCAAGTGTTCGGGCGAGGCCGCCGACACTCGAAGCCCAGGATGGTCAAACACATGCGGCGCGCCCGCATCGCCGCCAGACGCTACATACACACTTGCCTGATCGTTGAGCCACCAAGAAGGCAGCCCAAGCTCAGCAGCTACGGCCCGCGCCTCCTCCAGGACCACGCCGTGCGGCTGGAATACAGCATCAATGTCACGAGTAGACCTACGTGAGTCATAGGCCAGCGCCATGGCTGCGCCATCAACTACATAGATGTCCGCAACAACGCCGCGACGCGCGAGACGCTCACCGAGCCGACGAAAAGCTTCCTGGATGGCGCCACGATCGAGGAGGGGATCATCAGACTCGCTCATGCAACGTCCAGTTCCTGCGGCGCCACGTAAACGCCTCGCCTACGAAACGCCGCAGGCGCGTGAACGAGAGCATCCACCCGAGCTGCCCGGGTGTTAAAGGGGAACCAGAACTGGCGCAGCGAGCGCCGCTCCGCCCAATGAGGGGCGGCGCGCTCGTCCGGAGCCGCTAGGTGCTCGGCGAGCGCAGCGAGGAAGACATCCCAGCGCTCATCACCGGTCCCGTGCGGCTCTTCTTCGAGAAGCTCGAACCGGGTCTCGCTCGGCTCCCATCGGTAGTCCTCCAGGAATTCCGCAACCAGCCGCCACCGCCGTGACTCATCGCCCCCAGCCATCAATCGACCCAGAGCTGCCACGCTCAGCGGCGCGTACCCGGGGCGAGGCGCACGACCAGCCATGATCGTCATACTATCCCCACACCTAGACAAGGCCGGCGCGCGTGCGCCGCCGAGGCGGGGCTGCTGCCCAGAGCAACGCCAACGGGTTAGTTGTCCCGGAAGATCGAC
>JBOHCK010000360.1:0-5934 GCA_050698755.1 Streptosporangiaceae bacterium
GTGTGCGCCGTGTGCACGATCTGCTCGGTGTCGGTCGGAGGGTTACCTGTCGTCCGGTACTTGCTGAAGGCGTAGCCGCCGAGCAGCGCGCCGAGCGCGACCGCCTCGGCCTCGTCCGGCTCGTCGGCGGGCAGGGCGATCGCAACGCGCGCGGGCCGCCCGGACGACAGCTCGCGCGCGGCGGCCCCGGCCGCGCGGCGCAGCCGCTCCAGGTAGGCCGGCCGCCCGTCGCCATCCGTCCCGGCCGGTTCGCCCAGGCCCACGGCGGCGATGACCGGGGTCGCCAGCTGTCCCGCCGTGTGGATCTTGGTTACCTCCTCGGGCTTGCCCGTCGCGCCGAGCGCGGTCAGCGCGCCCATCAGGTCGAATTCGTCGATGTGGGGAGTGGGGACCGGGCCATCCGCGCCCTGGAACACCCCGATGATGAGGGCATCCGCATCGGTCGCAGTCGGCGCTGACTGGCTGGTAAGCAGTGTGACCGTCATCCTGCTGATCGTAGGGCATCAGCGAGCCTGCGGCCGTCCCACGGAAAGCTCCGCGCAACAGGCCACCCGGGTCCCGAAGGCGCGGTGTCTGACGACTCGATTACGGGCGCCGGGACCCGGCGGACCGGGAACGCCTTGTGGGCCATAGTCGTCTGTAAGGCGGCGGCCGCTCGGGAAGGTCGCCGCCACGAGACATACAGGAATCTTCGATCGGCCAGGAGATGCGCGATGACCGCGGCGGGTTACGTGCGCGGCAGCCCGGCTGCCTTCCGCTCGGACCCGGACCCGGACGCGGGCGTGGGCGGGGGAGTGGACACTGGAGCCACCAGGACACCCTTGGACGGCGTGGCCGACCTGGCCGCGCGCGCGCCCTGGGCCGCACCCGCGCTGCTGACCCTGGCGCTCGGCTGGTACCAGATCGGCCGGCCCGAGCTGTGGCGCGACGAGCTGTCAAGCTGGTCGTTCGCCGCGCGCCCGGTATCCGGCCTGATCGCGACCGCGCGCAACACCGGCGCCACCCAGCTGGCCTACTACCTGCTGCTGCACTTCTGGATCACGGCGTTCGGAAGCTCGGCCGACGCCATGCGCAGCCTGTCCGTGCTGGCCATGGCGGGCGCCGCGGCGTGCGTGACACTGGTCGGCCGCAAGCTGGCCGGACCCCGGGCGGGCCTGGCTTCCGGGCTGGTCTTCGCCCTGGTGCCGAGCGCGTCACGGTTCGCCCAGGAGGTCCGCTTCTACGCGCTCGAGATCCTGGTCGCCACCGCGTGCACGCTGCTCCTGCTGCGGGCGCTCGAACGGCCAACCTGGCGGCGCTGGCTGGCCTACGGCGCCGGAGTGGCGCTGCTCGGCTACGTCGACCTGGTCGCGCTGTCGGTGCTCGCCGGACACGCTGCAGGAGTCGCGCTGCGCTTCCGGCACGATCGGGACCGCCGCCAGCTCTGGTTCGCCCCCGCCGCGGCCGCCGGGCTGGCGGCCTGCGCGCCGCTGGCCGCGATCGGCTGGTCCCAGGCGGCCGACCAGGTGGGCTGGATACCGAGGCCGGGCCTGGACCTGACCGCGTTCTCCTTCTTCTTCAGTAACCTGTTCTACTCCGCCTCGGTGGCCGCCGCCCTCATCGTGCTGGCCGTCCTGGCCTGGGCGGTCGCCCGGCGGGAAGCCGCGTTCGCGACCGCCATCGCGATCATCCCCGTGGCCGTGGTGTGGCTGGTCTCGCAGGGCCCGCACTCGTACTTCTTCCCCAGATACCTGCTGCTCACCGTCGGCGCCTGGGCGATCCTGGCCGGAATCGCGCTGAGCAGGCTGGACGTGCGGATCGCGGTCGCGGCCCTGCTCGTCATCGCCATCCTGGGTGCGGGTGACCAGCAGGAGATCAGGTCCCCAGGTGCGCACAGCTGGCCGGAATACCCGGTCGGGAGCGGCGCTTCCTACCTGGACTACGCGGGCGCGGCGGCCGTCATCGCCCGTCAGGCCAGGCCCGGTGACGGCATCGTCTACCAGTTCAAGGGCCGGGCCCGGCCGATGCTGATCGGCACCGGCGTGCGGTATTTCCTCACCCGCGACCTGCGGCCGGGCGCACCGGTGCCGCGCGAGCTGTTCATCAGGGAGTCAGCCGCGCAGGCCGACGTCCTGTACCCGGTCCAGTGCAGGCACCCGGACATGTGCGCGGGCGACGCGCCCAGGATCTGGGTCGTGGGCTGGCGCGACATCACCAATCCCGGCCAGGCCGCCACGCCCGCCCAGGCGGAAGCCCTGCGACCGTACTACCGGCTGGCGTCCGTCGCGCACGTGGAAGGCCTGACCGTGTTCCTGCTCGTGCGAACGTGAACTCTGGAACGGCTCAGCTTTCTGGTGCCCCTACCACCGCTCGTTCGGGCAAATGGTCTTGAGTATCTGACGGTTCGGCGGGGTACAGATGGCAGCCGGCCGGGTCCATCCGCAGCCCGACGACCTCCCCGCGCGGAACCCGGAACTCCGCGAAGACACCGGTCAGGCCGGTGCTGCCGTCCAGGTCGATCGCGTGCTCGTAGCCTCGTCCGCGGAAGGCGACGTCCGTGACGCGGCCCGCCAGGTGAGGTTCGGCCGAACCATCCTGGCTCAGCCGGACCCCGGTCGGGCGGACCATCATCAGCGCCGTCTCGCCGGGCAAGCCCTCGGCTGGCGCGCGGACGCGGAAGCTGCCGGTGGCGCGGTCGGGCAGGCCCGCGGCGAACTCGTCGACGGCGCCGCCGCCGAGTAGGGGCGCCACCAGCACCATCCCGTCCGGGTGGCGCTCGCGGACGCGGACCGTCATCTCGCCCGCCAGCCCGGTGAACCTGGCCACGAACGGGGTGGCCGGCCGAGTGCAGATCTGCTCCGGCGTGCCCGCCTGGACCAGGCGGCCCTTGGAGAGCACGCCGACCTGGTCGGCCAGGGCGAACGCCTCGGCCTGGTCGTGCCCTGGGCCGAGTAAACGACCAGCGTGACCTGGGCGGCGGTCGAGGCCGGAGCCGAGGTCGAGCTAGACGCGGAGCTTGAGCTGCTGGAGCTCGAGGAGGAGCAGGCGGCCAGCGCCAGCAGGCACGCGCTCGCCAGCCCAGCCATCAGGCGCATGCCGATGCGCCGGTCTTTGCGGATCATGGATGAGAGTGTGACGAGGCCATCCGTACGCAGGCTGTCCAGAAGTTGACGTCCAGATGAAGCAACGGTCACAGATTGGCCATGACCACGGTTAGTGCTATAACCTAACAGCGGTTGCAATCTGGCGGAGGAGACGGTTGTGGGGGCGGTACGGGGCCGGTGGTCACCGGCTTTCCGCTTCCTCGGCGTAGACCCGGGCGGCGTAGGCCTCGAGCGACTCCGCGCACGCCTCGAGCGCCTTTTCCGCGGCGTTCCGGCCGTCGGCGTCGAACGCGTCGCGCTCCCGCACCTTGGCGAACCAGTTGCGCAGCTTGACCAGGTCGACCTCGTTCTCCTCAAGCTCCGCGTAGGTGAAGTGGCTGTCCGCGTACTCCTTCTTAACCTGCTGGAGGAAGTCCTCGCAGCGGTCGACGATCTCCTCGTACTCGTCGTTCCGCGCCGCCTGGAACGCGTCGTGCACGTCCGACTCGCCCGCCAGCACCTCGCACGACAGCAGGACGGCCGTCCCGGACATGTCGAGGATCTCCCTCCTGAGCTTGCGCAGCGCGCGCTCGCTGGCCGCGCTGGCCGGCAGCGCCGCGGCCGAGTTCTGCAGGTAAATGGCACCCAGGCTCTTGATGCGCCGCCATACGGTGGAGCGGAGCCTGGTTGGCTCGGGCGGTACGCGGTAGACAAGGAGCAGCCAGTTCGTGCTAGCAGCCTTATCGGCAGTCTTCTCGGTCACGCGAACATTGTCGCTGACCGAGGCAAGACCCCTGGCCTGGAGGAGGTCTCTTGACCGCGCTTCCGCTCATTCTGACCGTGTTCGTCGCGTGCGCGGTCGAGGCCATCGAGGCCCTCACGATCGTGCTCGCCGCGGGCCTGACCAGGCAGTGGCGGTCCACGTTCCAGGGCATGGCCGCCGCCCTGGTCGTGCTGGCCGCCGTGGTGGGCGTCCTCGGGCCGACCATCACGCTGCTCCCGCTCGGGGCGCTCAGGCTGGTCGTCGGCGCCCTGCTGGCCATCTTCGGGCTGCAGTGGCTGCGCAAGGCCATCCTGCGCGCCAGCGGTCACAAGGCGCTGCACGATGAGGCCAGCGCCTACCTGCGCGAGGTGGCCGCCGCGCAGGCCGCGCCCGAGGTCGCGAAGCGCGGGATAAGCGACTGGTACGCGTTCACCCTGTCGTTCAAGGGCGTCCTGCTCGAGGGCCTCGAGGTCGTGTTCATCGTGATCACGTTCGGGGACAACCAGCGCAACCTGGGCGCCGCCGTGATCGGCGCCGCCATCGCCGTGGTCGTGGTGACCGTGACCGGGATCGCGGTCCGGGCGCCGCTGGCCAAGGTGCCTGAGAACGCGCTGAAGTTCGCCGTGGGGATCATGCTGACCTCGTTCGGCTCCTTCTGGGGGGCCGAGGGAGCCGGGGTCACCTGGCCCGGCGGCGATGCCGCCCTGCTCGTGATCGTCCCCGTGGTCGCGGTGGTGTCGCTCGCCTACACCGCCTGGATCCGGCGCTACCGTCCGGGCGGGCGCCTGGCCGAGCCGGCCAGAACCCCGGTGGCGGAATCGAGAGGGGTGACGGGCTGATGCTGCGCGCGCTGAAATCCTTCGGGGCCTTCTGGTACGACTTCGTGATCGGCGACGACTGGCACGTCGCCGTCATCGTCGTCGTCGCGCTCGGCCTGACCGCGCTGCTCACCCGCGCGGCCCACGTCAGCGCCTGGTGGCTGGTCCCGCTGGCCGCCTTCGCCGCCCTGGCCTGGTCCCTGCACCGCGCCACCAGCGACCGCTCCTGACCCCGATACTGGCGTGGTGAACGCCGGGCCGCTGAGTCGGGAGGAAGCCGCCGCGTTCCTGCGCGGACGGCCGGGCACCTATGAGGACCTGGAACCGCTCACGGGCGGGGCGTGGTCATCGGCGTGGGCCTACCGGGCGGGCGGCGAGGAGCTGGTCGTCCGGTTCGGCCCTGAGGCGTCCTGGTACGAGGCCGACCGGATGGCCAGGGCGTTCGGCGGCCCTGACCTGCCCGTGCCGGAGGTCAGGGAGGTGGGCACCACCGGCTCCGGGCGGGCCTACGCCATCTCGGTGCGGCACCACGGGCGGTTCCTTGAGGACACCCCGGTGGAGCAGGCCGCTGCCATCGCCCCCACCCTGACCCGCCTGCTCCTGGCCCTGTACCGCGTGCCGGCGGCCCCCAACGCCGCGGTCGTCTGGCACCAGGGCGGCCCGCCCGTCGGGAGCTGGCGGGAGTTCCTCCTGGATGGCCTGGTCGACGACCCCGCCAAGCTGGTCCACGGATGGAGCGCCGCCCTGGCGGCCGACCGGGAACTGGCTGCCCTTTCTGCGGCGGTCGCCGAGCGGGTGCGAGACCTGGCGGACGCCTGCCCGGAGCGCCGGGACCTGGTCCACGGCGATCTCCTGCACGGCAACGTGCTGGTGAGCCCGGACGCCCGCCGGGCCGAGGCGGTGCTCTCCTGGAAGTGTTCGGTGCGCGGCGACTTCCTCTATGACGCCGCCTGGTGCAGCTTCTGGGCGGCGCCGTTCCACCCGGGGATCGCCGCCGCCGACCCGCTGTCCGGGCTGCTCCGGGCCCCGAGCTTGCGGGCCGAGCCCGGCGCCCTGCTCGACGCCGCGGCCCGCCACCACTGCTACGAGCTGCACATCGGCTTCATTCACCTGGGGTGGAACGTCTGGGTCAAGGACCAGGCCAACCTCGCCGCTACCGCCCGCCGCCTCGCCGAGGTCCTCGACCGCGGCCCCTTGCCTATCGGCCCCGGCCGAGCATAAAGATGGGCCGCAAAATCGAGGCAGGACCGAACAAGTGAGCGAGGCGTTGCCAATGTGACTGGCGGGGCGG
>JBOHCK010000361.1:0-5930 GCA_050698755.1 Streptosporangiaceae bacterium
TCCTTACTGACGATGACGACGGAGATCACCGGCGGAACACCTCAGAAAAGCCGTCCGTGTACACGGTGTCGAAGTTGGCCTCGAGGAACCCGATCGGGAACGCGTACACGACGGTCTCGTTCTCGAACTCGTTGCGGGCGCTACGGTCGATGACGTTGGTCTGGCTGGCGTAGACCCAGGCGTGCCGGTTCAGGGTCCTGGGCGTGATATCGGCCAGCACCCCCTGGGCCATCCCGTTCACCGCGGCCAGTCGCAGCGACGCGTAACGGTCGGCGTAGACCAGCTGGCCGGGGCGGACCTGCTGGCCGAGCCACGCGGCCGCCGTGAGCTCGGGCGCGGTCATGTAAAAGCGCTCGAAGTCCTCGCCGCTATCGGCCAGGTTGGTGGCTGTCCCGCCGCCCAGAACAGCGTTCGCGAGCCCGCTCACGTTGATGAAGATGACGCCGAGCGCCACGGTGGCGGCGATCGCGAGGACCGCGGAGCGTTGCCTGAGCCAGGCGGCTGCGCCTTGCAGCCCCCAGCACATCGTGACCGACACGACCGCCATGGCCTGGACGAAGGCCCGTTCCTGGTTATAGGCGTTGGCTATCGTCCCGCTCATCCGGATAAGCCCGAGCAGCACCAGGGAACCAGCGCTCAGCAGGGCCAGCTGCCGGGCGAGCGGAGGTGTCTTGCGGCGCAGCGCGGCGAGAACGGTGCCGAGTCCGGCGAGCAGGTAGGCCAGCTGGGTGACCAGCAGGCCGACCAGGCTGATCGCGTCGCGCACGTAGCTCAGCCGCACCGTCGGTACTGGTGCGGCTACGCCGCGCAGTTCGAATCGGGCCTGCGCTGAGTCGGGCAAGGCGTGGACAAACGGACGCCGCTGTTCGTAATACTGGTCCACCAGCTGCTGGTACCTGGCCGCGCTCAGCGTCGCCTGGTTGTTGCCCTCCAGGTAGCTCAGCAGCAGGTTTTCCCCGGCCGTGCGGTTGGGGAGGAAATCGAAGCCGTCGTCGGCCGCCTCGTGCACGAATTGCGATACATTGCCGGCCGAGTGGGTCACCGGCCCGTACCAGACGGTGGCGCCGGCGAGGCACACAGCGAACGCGACGGCCACGGAACCGGTCATGCGCGGGACGCCGCGGAGCCGGGAGAGCGCCCGGGGCAGGACCAGCATGGGGGCCAGCAGCGCCACCGTGAAGTAGGTCGTCGAGTAGTGCGACACCACCATGCCCAGGCCGAACACGATAACCATCGCCCGCTGGCGGGGGCGCGCCAGCCGGGTATCGAACAGCGCGCCGACCAGCGCGACGAAGAAGATCAGGGCGATCTCCTGCCGGGCGAGAGCCGGCATCTCCTGGCTGAACGGCAATTGGATGATGATGAACGCCGGCGCGGCGAACGCCCAGCGGCGAGACAGGATCCTGCGGCCGAGGCTGAAGATGGCCACAGGGAACAGGGCGTTAAGGGCCGGGTACACCATCTTCAGGATCAGCAGGCCGGAGACCCCGGACAAGGCGTGCAGCTGACCCGGCAGGACGGTGATGGAGAGCATCGCACCGTACGCGTCACCTGGATGGGCAAAGTGCCAGACGCCAGCCTGGAGCGTCGCTTGCATGTCGTGGTACTCGGTCGAGATGTCGAAGCCGTACACCAGGTTCCCGCGCAGCGAGAACGACCACATCATCGCGAGCGCGATGGAATACAGGACAACCCCGATGGTCATCTCGTGCAGCCGCGGCGCGGCGGCCATGGCCCAGACCAGCACGCACGCGCAGGCGCAGACCGCCGCCGCCGCGAGCCCGGGACCGTGGCCGTTGTTCAGCCGCAGCGCGCCTGCCGCGGCCAGCACGGGCAGGAACAGCGGCCAGCCCAGCCCCGCCGGCCGGCGGGTGAGGCGATCCCACGGGATCGCGGTCCAGGACGGCGCTCGCGTAGACGCGGCCAGCAGCGCTGCGCACACCGCCTCGATGCCCACCAGCGCCGGAGCCGGGCGCAGCGGCTGGCTGATCCCCACGAGCGGGCCAGCGGCGTCCACCATGAGGCCGGAGGCCAGCAGCACCGCGAGGGACGCGGCCGGTACGTAGACCGGGAAGGACGCCACGGCGGCGCCCGGGACGCGCAGCGCGCGCAGCAGGAGCACACCGGGAACGACCAGCAGGAGGATGACCAGGAGGAACTGGGCGGCCCACACGCGGTCCAGCGGGACCAAAACCTCGATGAGGACCAGGAACGCACCGTACGTCAGGATCGGCGTGATCGACGGGCGGGCGGCGTGCCGTCCGCCCTTCCGGGGAGCGGGGGCGGGAGCGGGAGCGCTGGGGCGGGCGGTCAGTTCTTTCGTCGTCACGTCTTTGGCTCCCGCACGGGCCGGGCGGCAGGCTGGCACTCCGGCGTCAGCCGGCGGAACCGCCAGGCACCAACGACGAACCCCGCGTTCCCGCAGGCCTCCTGCGCGAGCTGGACGTAGGCGTCGAGCATCGCGGCCGGGCGCCGGTGGCGTACGGCGTGGCGGAGCCCCCTGGGGTAGAGCACGTGGGGTACGAGGAGGGCGGCGACGGCGAGCGCGGGCACCCGGGCGGCCGCGGCGACCAGCATGAGCACCAGCGCTGGTCCGGGGTATACGGTCGGCGGCAGCATCGGCCACTTCCGGCGCAACCGCGCGGCCCCGATGCCGTACCGGCGGCTGCGGCGCAGCGTGTCCCGCAGCTCGGGCTTGAAGTGGTGGATCACCCGGGACTGCGGGACGAACACCAGCCGGCCTGGCGGGCGGCACAGGGAAAGGCGCAGGCACACGTCCAGTTCTTCGGCGCCGAAGCGGAATCGCTCGTCGAACAGGCCAATGTCGAAGATCGCCTTGCGGCGGAATGACATGTTGGCGCCCGCGAACGAGTACACGTCGCGCCGACCCGTCGGGTCGCGGCCCGACCACTGGCGCCGCAGGTACAACGCGAAGCGGTAACCGATGCCGTGGCCGTGCGCGAGGTCGAGTTCGAGCGGGGAAAGCGGGTTGTTGCGGTCGAGGTACCCGGCGAGGTAGCTGGGCGGCGTCCCCGGCACGATCGCGCCGCCGACCCCCGCGACGTCATCGGCGTAGGCGGCCAGCAGGTGTTCCGCCCAGCCGGGCTCGGGCTCGCAGTCATCGTCGAGGAAGGCGACGATGTCCGCGGTCGCGACGCTCACCCCGGTGTTGCGCGCCGCCGCGAGCCCGAGGTTACGGGGATGGCTGATGACGGTCACGCCGCGGGCCCTCGCGACCGCAGCGGTGCCGTCGGCCGAGCCGTCGTCGACGACGATGATCTCCAGGCGCGACCGGTTCGGCTGCGCGGCCAGCGCGCGCAGGCACCGGTCGACGCCAGCGGCGCCGTTCAGGGAACAGATGACGACGCTGAGGTCAGCCGGCCTGCGCGCCGGAGGATGCGGCCTGCGGAACGGGTTCCTCATGTCCGCAACGCCTCGAGTACCTGATCCGTCAGGGCGTCCCAGGTGTACTCGCTGAGCCACGGTTCGGCGGCGCCCGGGCCATCACCGGGGCCGGTCTCAGCGAGCACCGCCTTGATCGCGGCGGCGAGAGCCGGAGCCGAAGGGTCACAGACGATGCCGCGCCGCGAGCGCGCGACCAGGTGCCGGGCCAGGTTGTCCGGCGCCGAGGTCGTGATCACCGGCACGCCGCAGGCGAGGGCCTCGAGGACCGCCACCCCGAATCCCTCGCGGGCCGAGGGGAAGACACAGGCCCTGGCCGCCTTCAGCAGGCTGTACATATCCTTCTGCTCGGTCACGTCGCGGCGGAATTCGACCGCGCCGGCGATGCCGAGCGCCTCGGCCTGCTCGAGCAGCGCCGAGGCCTGCGGCCCGTCGCCGATCACCCGGCACGTCGCGGGCCGTCCCTGCGCGTGCAGCAGGGCGATCGCATCCAGGAGCAGGTCCACCCGCTTGTGCGCCACGAGCCTGCCGACCACGGCGACGTCGGAGGGCGCCGGATCGGCGTGCGCACATGCCACCTCGGCCAGGTCTATGCCGTTCACGGCCACGCTGACCCGGTGCCGGGGACCGAGGTGCGCGCGCAGCCGGTCGGCGGTCTGCGGGGACGCGGCGAGTATGTGGTCGGGCAGGCGCATCGCCATCGCCTCGATCAGCCAGGCCACCAGCCCGGCCGCGCCGAGGTACTCACGCCAGTAGGCCCTCCCCCAGACCTCGTGCCAGGTCACGACCAGGCGCTTGCGTTTGACCGTGGCCACCAGGCGCAGCACGAACACCTGCAGGAAGGGGATGTGGTCGGCCTCGAGAACGTCGAAGCTGTAGCGCAGCAGGCGCAGGCAGGACAGCGCGAACACGATGGCCTGCCGCACCGACCGGCGTTCGTTCGCATACAGCGGGAGCAGTCGCGAGATGGCGTGCAATGACACGCCATCTTCGGTTCGCACGCGCGGGCCGCTCCACCAGCGCATGGTGTACACGTGCACCTCGGCGCGATCGGCCAGCCGGCGAGTGAGTTCTCGGTAGCGAAGTTCCTTGCCCCCGCGGTGATAGGGATGAATGGCATCGCTGACCATGGCCACCACGAAAGGTCGGTGCTCAGGTCCGGAGCGGCCCCGGCTAGGCACCGCAGGCGGCCCAGAAGTCGATTGATTCCTGCGGGGCGGCCAGCCGGATCACGACCTGCAGTGATCCTGCGCGGGATCCTGCGCGGCAGAACCCGGATACCGGCAGGATCAGGTTCTCGGCCTGGTCTGGGGCCATCGTGAGGCGCCCCCTGACCGCGGCCCGGATCCGCGTGCCCTGCACGGCCGAGACCGACCACTGGTAGGTGCGTGCCGTGGCCGAGAGGTTGTGCAGCGTGAACGGGACCGTGAGGGCGAAGGACCCGGAGCGCACCCCGGTCGGCAGCGACTGCGGATCCGTGAAGTAGAGCGCGGTGTACGCGGCGGGTGCACTGGTCAGGCCCGCCAACCGCATCAGGGTGTGACCCGTGCCGGTCTGGGCCAGTCCGGCCGCCATGGCCAGGACCATGGCCACCACCGCTGATGAGCGCACCCTCACGATCGGACCGCCCGCAACTGGCCTGCTGCCGCCACGACCGCATCGTCGCTGCCGACGGGATCGAAGGCAGAGACGCGGGCCAGATCGCCCCGGGCCGTCTCGCCCGACGAAGCCCGGAGCGGCTCAGCGGCAGCCACGGCCACGGACGGCAGCCGGCTGCTCGGCACGGCCCGGACCCGGAGCAGGATCCACACGCACCGCAGGGCGTCCCTCCAGGTGATCTTCTTACCCGCGATGCGCGACCGGCCGTGATAGCTGACCGGGACCTCGAAGGGACGGATACCGGCCCGCAACAACGATGCGGTTAGTTCGGTGTCCAGGCCGAAGCCGCTTTCGCGCAGGCCCATGCGCTTAAACATGTCGAGCGGCATCAGCTTCAGGCAGGTGTGCAGGTCGCTCAGGTTCGCATTGAATAGCAGGTTGGCTATCGTGGTGAGCAGCCGGTTGCCGATGACGTAGCGATAGGATTGATAAACCGCGCGGCGCCCGAAAAGACGGGCACCGTAAACCACGTGCGTGCGCCCCTGCAGCACGGGAGACAGCATCTTAGGTATGTCTTCCGGCGCATACTCAAGGTCGGCATCAAATGGCAGGATATACGTGCCGGTCGCGATAGAGGTCGCGGTCATGAGCGCAGCGCCCTTGCCGCGATTGCGCGGATGATGCCTCACGGTCACCCGGGGATCGCTGATCTGCCCGATCAGCCTGCCCGTGCCGTCCGTGCTGCCATCGTCCACGACGATGAGTTCCATGTCGCACGGGTAGCTAATCTCCAGCACCTCGCGCGTAGCTATTCAGGTGGATGACGGCTTGATGGCCGCCGGGTTGTTGTGTTATTTCGCTGGCGGGGTGGCATGTGGCAGCCGGGGCGGGCGATGAGCTGACCCGCTACGGTGGCATCGTGGAGCCGG
>JBOHCK010000362.1:0-5906 GCA_050698755.1 Streptosporangiaceae bacterium
CCGCGGCAGCCGAGCCCGCCAGCCCCGATGGCCGGCGCGCCCGGGCCGTGACCCCGCTCCCCGGGCCGGTCACCGGCCGCCGCGACCCGCAGGCACTGTTCGCCGGAGAATCCCTGGGCCAGGCGCTACGCCAGCTGGTCGTCTACGGCCGCGACGGCCTGCCAGTGCTATCCGAAGACGGCCGGCAGGTCCTGGGCTGGGTGACCAACAACCGCGTCCTGCACACCGTCGCCCAGAAGATCAACACCGCCCAGGAACAGACCGCCCAGGCCCAGCTCGCCGCCGAATGGGCACTGCCCGACCCCGAGTCCGCGCTGCGCGAGCCGCCCACCCCGCTGCGCGGATACCAGATCCTGGAAGTCACCATCGAAGCCGGCTCCCCCGCCGCGGGCCGGGCGCTGCGGACCATCACCTGGCCGCCCGGCGCCACCATGGTCTCCGTGCTGCACAACCGCAGAATCCGCGACCCCGACCCCGCCCTGACCCTCAGCCCCGGCGACCGGATCATCCTGCTCACCCCGAAACCGCACGACCAGCCACCCGGCCCGGCGCCAGGCACCGGCGCGGCTGGGCGCACAGCGGAGTCCCCGGCCCCCGCTCATCGCCAGGGCGATGCCGACGGACCGTGACGACAACAACCACGCGGCCCCGCCCAGCCGCACGAACCGGCCCGCCTCACCAGACCCGCGGACCGGAGATGGCCAGAACCGGCGGATCTGCGCCGGACAGGCGAGCGGAAGTCACAGCTCCCCCGCCGCGCCTATTCGGCATCGATCTGAAATTGTTCGAACCAATAACAATGCTTCGCATCTCACGCTACGCAACTGCGAGGAGCGCTGTCGTTACGAACTTCAGGGCAGAAGGATCTGCGCATCCGAGTGCTCGGCCGGACCACCGTGAGGTGACGGCGGTCCAACGCCACCAAGTCGGTAGCCCAGGCGGTTCGGCGATAGCGACATCCGAGGCATCGGCGACTCCCGGCGGAAGGCTCTCATGCGTATTCACCAGGTCGGCTATCCGTGCATAACCGGTGCTCGTCAAGTCGACGGGCGCAAAGTCCCATCAGCTAGCGCCGGACCGGAAGGCAATTCATCGTGAGCCTTCTGCTTCCGAGTCAAGCTCGGCAAGGATCCGGGTGACAGATTCCTGGAGTTTCGGTAGGTCGCGTCACCGTGTTCCACACGACGTCGAGATCGATATCAAAGTAGCCGTGGCTCACCCGATTGCGCATATCGGTGACCACGCGCCAGGGCACTTCAGGATGCGCGGCGCGAACCTTATCGCTGACGCCTCGTGCCGCTTCGCCGATGATCTCTATCCAGTGAAGGACCGCGCTCTGCAGCAGTTCGTCGGTGTCGAAGCGCGCCCGGTCGTCCTGGACGTGGCGCCTGATCCTATCGATCGCGACCAAGACGTCCGCCAGACGCTCACGGTCGCCTCTCACAGGGCAACGGCCTCCGCCAAGACCCGGTCCCGAATGCGTGCCTTCAGGCCGCGCGGCGTGGCCACGTCCACATGACGCCCGACTATCTCCTCTACGTCAAGCGCGAAACCGCTGAGGTCGAACAGCGTGGTGTCCGGACCCGGAGCTACCAGGAGATCTATGTCACTCGTCTCGACCGCATCCCCGCGAGCTACCGAACCGAACACACGCACGTCACGCAGGCCGCGCTCGGACGCGGCCTCAAGAATCTGCCTCCGAACCGCCCGAAGAGACCCGAGATCGGGCGACCGTTCCTGCTGTGGTGGACCTGGCACAACGAGTCCTTTCCCGGTATCACATGTTACTCGTGTGCTAGCCCGCTTCACGGAACCCGAGGTCGGGACCTTTCGCGTCATGTCATACCAGGCCAGCCAACTGGCGACGATACGCGTCGCTCACGCTTGCCGATTCAGGCAAGCAGCCCGTCCAGTCCTTCCCGGTGGCACGACAGACCCCTCTCGGAAACTACTCTATGTAACCGGGCGGCTTTGACGGCACAGTGAATCGCAATACCGAGGTCGGTCCACGGCCATCGCCCGATCTAGCACTGAACTGGCTGGTGGGGCGGGTGGGGCTCGAACCCACGACCGGCGGATTATGAGAAGTACGGCCCCACGCATCGTGGGCGCTAGCTGCACGGATATCACGGAGTCGCGCCACTCGTGGCGCTAATTGCAGAGGTTGCACCGATGGTCCGGTCCACGAACCGGTCCACGGCCGCGGCGCCCATGTCCGCCCATAGTATTACCGTGCGTAACATCGCCAAGAGCGTCGGGGCAACCGGGCGGCCTGAGCTCAGCACGACCCCCTAGTGGTGATGTATGATGTGGTGTATGAAGCGCACCAACATCTACCTCGCGGAGGGTCAGGCGGCCGCGCTGGACCGAATCGCGCAGGCCGAGGGCGTGTCCCGAGCTGAACTGATCCGAGAACTGATCGACCGGGCAGTGGGCGGGAACCCCGGGGCGGATCTCGCCGCCGACCTTGCTGCTATCAACGGGTCCTTCGGGATTCTCGCGGGGGATGAGCTGTTCGCCCGCGGGCGGGACGAACGGATGGACTACCTGGACCGACTGGCCGACGCGTGATCCTGATTGACAGCGATGTGCTGATTGAGCATTTGCGCGGCAACACCGACGCGCGAGACTGGCTAGTCCAGGCCCGGGGCACATCCGGACCGCTGGCCATGAGCGTCATCAGCTTGACTGAGATCGCTGGCGGGATGCGGTCGCCGGAGCGCCGCGAGGTTATGCGTCTCCTCCGCAGCATGCAGCGCTTCGAAGTCACTGAACAGGTGGCGTGGCGGGCCGCGACCCTCATGCGCGAGTATCGCCGCTCCCATTCCGGGATTGGCCTCGGCGACTACCTTATCGCCGCGACCGCGCTGACCGAAGGGCTAGAGCTCGCCACGCTGAACGTGCGCCACTATCCCATGTTCCCCGCGCTCAACCGTCCTTTCTGACATGGTCCATGAGGGTGAGATCCCGTCGCATCAAATAATTTCGAACTCTTCCACAAGAAATACTCGGTGGGGCGGGTGGGGCTCGAACCCACGACCGGCGGATTATGAGAAGCACGGCCCGGCGCTCCGGACGCGCTGCCTGCACGGATACCACGGAGTCGCGCCGCCGGTAGCGCTAATTGCACCGTTCGCACGGATGGCTCGGTCCACGAACCGGTCCACGCTAGGTCATGACGATCACCGGATGCCAGCTACAGAACGTCACCGTGGGCAAGGGCTTAATATGCCAGGGCTACGGCAGGCGGGCGACATGGTCGATCTGGACTACCCGCCCGTTCTTCATCGATCGTGAAGAAGACGCGGTACCGCCCGGCCCGCAGGCGCCGCAGATCCGGCGACCCCCAAGGGAACGACTCCGGCGGCCGCGGCTCATCGGCGAGCCAGCCAACAGTGTCCCAGAGCGCAGCGCCACCGATGGGATCGGTGGCCGTCGCATCCGTGACACCGTACGCTGAAGACATGAGCGAGATGCCGATCTCGGAGGCCAGCGGTCATCTGGACGAGGTCGCTAACGAGAGCGCTGCGACGGGCGAGGTGATCTACCTGACCCGCAACGGGCGCCGCCTAGCCGCGATCGTGCCCGTCGAGGTCGCTGCGGAGATCGAGGCGGCCGAGGATGCCGCCGACATCGCCGCGGCCGAGGCAGCCATGGCCGAACCCGGTGAAGACGTCCCGGCCGAGGCGGTCTGGGCCGAACTGGGCATTGTCGACGACGAGTGACCGACCGGCGCTACGAGCTGCGGTTTCGCCCGGCGGCGCTACGGCAGCTTCGCAAGCTTGACACCCAGATCGCGCGGCGGATCAAGGGTGCTACCGAAGCGCTGTGCGTCGAGCCGCGCCCGCCTGGTGTCAAAGCGCTGACCGGTCAGCATGGCTGGCTGCGCATCCGGGTCGGGGACTACCGCATCGTGTACGAAGTGCGCGACAGCGAACTGGTGGTGCTGGTTATCCAGATCGGTCACCGGAGCCAGGTCTACGATCGCTAGCCATCGCCCGCGCGATCGAGGCATCCAGGTCAACTTGCTGCTCGCCGACGACGTGGGTCTCGACAGACGATCGGGCTGGCCCAGTAGCACTGGAACTGTCGCTGCGCGCCGCGAAGCGGGTCATGATCGTTTGTCCGCCAGGTCTGATGGTGAAGTAGCAGGACGAGATGGCGGAAAGTTCGGCTTGGACTTCACGATCACGCAAGGGGCGCTGCCGCCGAGACTCCAGCACCCACCATATCGCCGTCTTGCTAGTTGGACTTTTTGGAATCTTTATTCAGATACTACAACGTGGGGCGGGTGGGGCTCGAACCCACGACCGGCGGATTATGAGAAGTCCGGCCTCATGCATCGGGTACACTACCTGCACAGATGGCACGGAGCTGTGTCGCCGATGGCCCTGATTGCACCGGTTACACCGGTGGCTCGGTCCACGAACCGGTCCACGCTAGGTCATGACGATCACGGATGCCAGCTACAGAACGTTACCGTCGGCAGCCAGGGTTACGGCAGCCGGGCGACGTGATCGATCTGGACTACCTGCCGTTCTTCATCGATCGCGTAAAAGACGCGGTACCGCCCGGTTCGCAGGCGCCGGGTACTTGTCGGCAACCTAGTACGGCAGCAGCCATTCACTAGCTGACCAGGACAATTGAGGTGTCGCGGGCGAGGCGTGTTCGCTGGTGGTACCAGCGTGACTGGGCCTGGTGGCTTCGGCGCCAGTCCAGCCAGTGCGCGGTGCTGCCGGGTGGGGGCGGGCGGGCGGGCGGGCAGGCGGCCGGTTTCGGGGACGGTGAGCGGGATCATCCCGAACTCGGCTGGCCGGGGCTGGTCTGGGAGCGCTGGGGCGGGTGCGGCGGTGCTGGTGCGGCGGCGGAGCAGGGCGGCGGTGACGGCGCAGATGGCCAGGGCCGCCATGACCAGGACGGTGTGCCGGGCGATCGCGGTGTAGAGGCGGACCTGGGACTGGTCGAGCCCGAAACAGTCCTTCCCGAACTCGAAATCTTCTTCGGCCGGCCAGCGTAGCCCGGCCGCGCGGACGGGCCGGGACGGGGCGGCCGGCCGGCCTTCGGGCCGGTAGCAGTAGTGAAAGGCCAGCTCGCCGGTGCCCAGGTGACGGCGGATCAGCAGGTGATGCCGGGCCGAGGCGGTGCCCAGCCATGCCCAGGCGTACCAGCGCTCGCCTTTGGATCCGGTCCCGGCCGAGCGGATTTCCCAGCCGCGCCCGCGGCCTAGCCGGGCGGCGGCCTGCCTGCAGGTCAGCGTGATCCCGCCGGCCAGGGTGAGCCGGGAGCTGGACGGGATCCGCAGCACGTAGGCCTGGCCGTGGCCTTCGCAGTACGCGCGCAGCTGGGTGCACGAGCCGTACACCTCATCGCCGCACACGAAGTCCAGCTGCACGCCGTCGGCGGCGGCCTCGGTGAGCAGGTCGATGGCCAGCTGTCCCTTGGTGCGGAAGACCAGGTTCTGCGGCAGGCCCATGACCGCCGACCTGGCGGGATCGCCGATCTGGGCGGCCGGGATCCATTCCCGGGCGCCGATCAGCGCGTGCCCGGTGCCTTCCCGCACATAGGCCAGATGCACCGTGTTGATCCCGTTGGCCACCTTGCCCGCGCAGCCCAGGTACTGCCGCTTCACCCCGGCGGTGCGGATGCCGGCCTTGACCTGCCCGGTTTCGTCGAGCGCTCCCACCGCCAGGCCGCGCCGCCGCCCGGCCTTGCCGGCGGCCTCATCCAGCCCGGCCACGGCGAACCGGCGCACCACCCCCATCGCCGCGCCGGTGTCCCACACCGCGCGGCTGAGCAGCCGCTGGGTCTTATCCGGCGCCCGGTCCCCGGCCTGCGCGGCGATCGTCCACCCGTTACGGCTGGGAATCTGGCTCATCACCGCGGCCGCGTACTTACCCGCCTGCAGC
>JBOHCK010000363.1:0-5887 GCA_050698755.1 Streptosporangiaceae bacterium
GCGCCGTACGCCTCGCGGAGCTCGTCTTCCAGGCTTCTCATGATTCCTCCCGGAGCGGACGGGCGAGTGCGATGAGCGTGCGGGGGCCGTGGTTGCCACGGCCCCCGCTGATGCACAGGATCGCAGCGATCTCGCCGACGTCACGGATCTGCAGGCCGCACAGCTCACCGCGGCGCACACCGGTGACCACGACTAGCCACAAGTACAGCCCCAGGGCGGGCGCTGCGCGCCCGGGCCTCGGCTATCACCTTGGCGACATCTTCCGGCGAGATAGCCAGAATGGTCTGACGGCTGAGGGTGGGAGGCTTGGCCGACTCGGCCGGGTTCCGGTCGGCCCAGTCCCACCGCATCGCTGCCTCGGAGGCCCCGGACAGGATGCTTACGCCAGGTGTGTCGTGGGCCAGGACGAGCTCGCCAGGCGCCGTATCAGCGCGGCGCTGCGCCAGGTCTGACACGCGATGTTGTCACGCCGCGACTGTGACGGCCAGCAGTTGGGGTACCCCAACCTCCTCGGGAACCGGCTCGCCATCGGCATGCAGGCCAGCGATGTGAACCTCGATGGCTTCGATCGCTCGCTCCCGGCATTCGTCGATTGTGCTCCCGCGGGTGAAGCATCCAGGAAGGGCTGGGACGGTCACGAAGTAGCCGCCGCCGTCCTCGGGCTCCACAACGATTGTGTACGTGCGCATCGGATTCATCTTGTCACAACACCGCCCGTAGTTCTTCCACGGTGACGCCCGCCTGGCTCAATATCGACCGGAGCAGCCCAGGCCCGATTGTCTCCCCCGCGTGCAGCGGCACAGTCACCCGGCCGCCGCGGCTTGGGTGCTTAAGCTGGGCGTGCGACCCTTTCTGGGCTACGACCACCCAGCCTAGCTTGCCGAGCGCTCGTGCCAGTTCCCGGCCAGTAATCCGAGGCAGTGGCGGCATGAAGCCAAACCTAGGCGGACCCTCTGACAGCCAGCCCGCACATGGCCAGCCCGCCAGCTGAGCGCCCGGCATCATAGCGAGGCCTCCCTGTGAGCCCGCCTCGCGGCTGGCAAGGATCTTAAAATTTGGCGCGTATTTGCCGTGGCGAGCCGCATACGGCCGCCCTGAACCGTACTCAGCCGCATAGTCCGGATCATTACCGGCTATGCCCGGCCGGTGTTTTCAGCTGGCGCTGAGTTCGCGGATTCTCCTGGCGATGAAGGCACGGGAGGCCTGGGCTGGCTCCAGTTCCAGCGCCTTGTGGTAGGCGGCCCTGGCTTCGTCGTCGTGCCTGGCGCGGCGCAGCAGTTCGGCCCTGGCGATGTGCAGCTGTGGCCACCGCAGGAGCTGCGGGCGATGGGCGAGGGCATCCAGGATGACCAGCCCGGCGGCCGGGCCCGCGGCCATGGCGACGGCGACGGCCCGGTTGGCCTACACGACTGGGGTGGTTCGTACCAGATCAGTTCGGCGTATAGCAGCGCGATCTGCTGCCAGTCGCTGTCGCGGGCGCTGACCGCGGCCGGGTGGCAGGCGGCGGTGGCGGCGTACAGCTGAAAGGGGCCGGGCCGACTCTGGCCGAGCGCTGCCTCGAGCAATACTTCACCTTCAGCGATCATCGCCGCATGCCACAGCGAGCGGTCCTGGTCCTCCAGGAGGACGAGCTCTCCCAGGTCGTCGGTGCGTGCCGCCCGCCGCGCGTCGGTCAGCGAGAACAGTGCCAGGAGCCCTGTTGCCTCGGACTCGCCGGGCAGCAAGCCGACGACGGCGCGGGCGAGACCGATGACATGTCACACAGCTCGCCGCGGATGAGGGCATCGCCCCGGCTGGCCATGTGACCCTCGGTGAACAGCGCGGTGCCCTCGTCGGGCGCGTCCAGGCGGAGGATGACGCGCAGCGTGGTGGACTTGCCGCGCCGTAGACATCCGATGCCTTTCTTACTCGCCCAGCGTGCTGACCGCATGTACTCCCGCAGCGCTGGCCAGGCACTCCGGCGCGGCCTGACAGTGGTCACGGCGAATACGTCCGAGTTCAGCCAGGTTACCGGCCTGAGTTGGGAGGACGGGACGATCTGCACCGCGTCCGGCTCCGCTGAGCGGATTAGCTGCTGCGCAGCGCGAGGACAGCGAGAGAATGCGGCCGGAGACCTGGCAGCGCAGCGGGGCGGCAGAGATCTGGTCAGGTCGTCCCGGCGTATTTCGCTGCCCGGGCGCGCTCGGTCGCTATCTCGCGGGCACGGGACGGCAGTTCAGCGCCGACCTCGACGGCGAAGTCCAGGTACGCCTGGTGGCCGGGCATCTCCTTCAGGCATTTGGTGACGAGCGCGGCGGCCTGGGAAACGTCACCGCGGCGCTCGGCGAGCCTCGCGCGCTGGAAGTTGAGTTCCGGTCCGGCGAGTGCGGGGCTGGCGACGAGCCGGTCCAGCAGTTCGTCCTCGGGGGTGCCCGCGAACCGGTCGAGGAGCATCTCGTGCCACGCGGCGAGGTCGCCCGCCCGCTCCTTGCGCCGGGAGCTGGTCTCATCGAAGGTTCCGTACACCGTGCGCGGCCGCTTGGGGTCCGCACGTCCGGCCACCTCCAGCGCCTCCAGGTAGGACTCGGCGAACGCCCGCCACATATCCGGCGTGGCGAGCAACCGGGCAAGTGGAACGGCCAGGGGCGTCTCCTTTTCCGCCACCTGACCGTCACCCCGGCGGGTCCAGCCGTAGTCTGCCTCCCAGCGGATGAGCTGCTCCGGCGCGCGGCCCGCGAACGCCGCGAAACCGTCATGCCGGAGTACCGACTCCCACAACGCGGCCACGGCCTCCGATACCACGAACTTGGCGGCCTCTACCGGATCGTCGGAGTGGAAATAGTCGTATCTCTTCATATCGCAGGCCAGATCGACGATCTTCGCGACGGCCTGCTGCGCTGGACCGGGGTCGTCGGCCGCCAGCGCCGCCAGCGCGTCGGCTACCAGCCGACGGAACGTATACCGCCACTTCGACCGCTCGGTGTGATGCACCCGGCGGTCCCCCGCCATATAGGCGCCGTCCTTGGCCAACTCGACGAAGGTCGTCACCTCATCCAAGACATCGACCGGGTCTGGCAGCTCCTTCTTCGGCTTCACCTTCGGCTGATCCTGCGGGCGCAGCTCGTCCTCGATGCGCTCGCGGAGCTGAGCGTTCCCGCGCCAGTAGACGGTCCACAAGATCCTGCGGAGACGCGCATCGTCGTGAGGCGCCATCGCGGCGTAAAACTCGTCACGGTTCATCCGGTTCGCTGGCATGGCACCCGATCGTAGGGCTAGACGGCCGACTCCCGCAGGGCCAGGCAAAGTCACGCCATCCGCCGCCATCATGCTCCGGATACGACGCATCGCCGCACAATGCCCAAACCATTCCCGGGTTCCCGAAACCCTCGCCAAGGGCAACACTCTCCGCCGTCCGGTGTACAGCCTGGCGGCGCGGCGCTTGCCTGGCTGGCTGGCTGGTTATTCAACACGCGGAATGCCGGTGCCGGATGAAATGCTGAGCGACGGGCCGGCGAAGCGCGCAGGTCGCACCTGCCCGCTCATGCCGGCGCGGGGGCACCACAGCACTTCTTGAACTTCTTCCCGCTTCCGCAGGGGCACGCCTGGTTCCGTCCGGTCTTCCCGGCCGGGTGCTGCTTCTTCCCGGCACGCGACTCGCCTGCCGGTGCGGTCGGCGCCGCCCAGGCCGTGGCGCGTGGCACCCGCTGCCCGGCGCGCTGCCGATCCTTTTCCGCCTGCTGCCGGAATTCCCTGGCCTCGGCGGGACGGCCGGTCCTGCCGCAGATGTCCGCCAGCCGTCCCGCGACGTGCTCGGCTTCCCGTACTCCGGTAACGGCGTAGCCACGGCGCAGGATCTCTTCCGCCCGTGCATTGTTCTGTGTCTTGCCGGGACCGTAGGGCGTGTAACAGTCGGCCCAGCCGATCCATCCCCATCCCCAGGCGGGATCGTCGTCAAGCCACGACTGGTACAACTCGTCCGCCTTCTGCTGTTGCCCGGTCTCGAAATAGGAGCCGGCCAGCGCCCTGCGGAAGTTCCCGGTGGTCAGCGCGTCTTCAGTGGGGAACCTCCGGAGCCACTCCGCGACCATCTCAAGCCGTGCCGTCCGCAGCTCCGGGTCATGTTCCCCGCCATTCTGCAGCGCCATCTCGAGGTCCTGGCACCAGTTGAACAGCGAGTGCGTCATGGGGAAACGGTCGTCGAACTCCCTGATCGACCTGGCGCCGATGGCATCGCACATCCGCAGCACGTCCGACCAGGCACCGAGCCATGTCCTGCCGCTGGCGACGAAGTCGTTGCGCTGGTCGGCGTCGTAGCCCTCCTGGACCTTGTCGTCCAGGAGTTCCAGGCATGCCTTCTCCGGCCACCAGCGCTGCCAGAGTTCGGTCAGACAGATCCAGGCCCAGTCGGCGTCCCATTCGTGCAGCCTGAGCCGCTCGCTGACGACTTGCTCGGCGGACAGAGCTCCGTCGCATAGCTCCGCCAGCTTCTCGCGGTCCGCGTCCACCCCGAGACCACGGAGCTTCGCGAGCAGGTCGTCTTCGCTCATGCCCGTGGCGTGCGATCGCAGCGGCCTGCCGCTTTCCGCTACGCGGCGCCGGATGTAGTCGTCGCGGAGAATCTCCTTCGAGACGATCCGGTCCAGTTCGACCCAGGACATCTGCACGCCCTGGTACTCCCTCACAAGCCACCCGCCCAGTGCCGGTAGGCGGCGATCCACTGCGCGCCTTTCGGCGGCGGCTCGGGCAGCGGCAGGTCGAGGACGAAGATCGCCTGGTGGTGGCCGGCACGGACGCAGTCGGCGACGATGCCGGACTCCGTCTGGGTGACTTTCTGGACCGTCACCGCCACGCCCAGGACCGTGGTCTCGAAGGGGACCTCCAGGCTGTCCTCGATCATCACGGCGAAGCCGCCCAGTTGCTCGTCATCGCCGTACGCGTCGACCGTGGCCTCTTCGACCAGCGCGTCCAGTTTCTCGCCGCTCAGTTCCGGCATGAGGGAAAGCGTACGCGGCGGGCGCGCCGCTCACGATCCGGCAGGGCGTCCAGCTGAAGGTCGCGCTCAAGTGCGCGAAGCCGCCGGTCTGGGGCAGCGTGCAGCTTCCGCTCACGGCGACGCTCGGCGACCTCCACGCAGCGATCCAGGTCCTATTCGGCTGGACGGGGATCACCTGCACGTGTTCCACGCGGGCGGCGTCCACTACAGCGACCCGTACTACGAGCTGGAAGAGACCGAAGACGAAGAGGACGCCCGGCTCCGCGACGTGTTTCCCCCGGGCGGGCCGAAGATCACGTACGTGTACGACTTCGGGGCCGACTGGGTTCACGAGATCACCCGGCAGAAGATGATCACGCTCGAACCCGGCCAGGACTATCCGGTGTGCGTCGCGTTCGGCGGCGACTCCCCGGCAGAGTACCCGTCCGAGGACGAACCGGAGGAACCGGAGCCGTTCGACCAGGCCGCGGTCAACACCGCACCCGCCAGGATTCTCCGCTCCTGATTACCTGATCATCGAGTCAGCAGCGCCGCAACGCCTCCTAGCAAGCGGTTCGTCTGTCCTGTCCGCATCATGTGCGCCGAATAGGTGTCGGATGACATGAGGTCCAGGTCCACGGGCTGGTGTTGATGTCGAACGACCTGCCCGTAGCCGACCCACTTCCCGCTCATCCGGTGTCCCCTCGGGTCGATGATCATCTGGATGGCGTCGGAGTGAGGCCGGATATTCCGGACGTCCGCCAGCCCCGGCAGTCGGATCATTTCGAACGTCTGCGCAACTCAGCAGCGGTGGGGCGGGTGGGGCTCGAACCCACGACCGGCGGATTATGAGTCCGCTGCTCTGACCGGCTGAGCTACCGCCCCGGCAACGGGTGCACACTACACCAGTTCGCCCCGGCCGGCGAAGCGCCCGGC
>JBOHCK010000364.1:0-5874 GCA_050698755.1 Streptosporangiaceae bacterium
GGCCGATGTACTCGCCACTCTGGGAGTGGCGTTCGTCTACGCGGGCCGGACCGCTGACGGACTGGCCGCCTTCGATCAGGCCGTGCATCAGTCCAGTGGCGTCGTGTTGGCGCGAGTGCTGGTCCGGCGCGGGATCGCTCACCTGGCCCTGGGCGATTATCAGGCGGCCCTGGAATGCTGGAAGAACGCGTCCGACGAGCTAGAGCGCGCGGGTGACCTGCTCTATGTGGCTCGCGTGCTAAATGGCCGCGCGCTAGTCGACCTGGCGATGGGGCGGACCAAAGAAGCAGATAGTGGTTTCGTTTCCGCCGGCCGGCTGTTTTCCGAAATAGGACAGGAACTGGAGGCCGCGTATAACGTACACAATCGCGCGCTGACCGCCTGGACATCGGGAGATCTCCCGGCTGCGCTGGCCTACCTCGATGCGGCCATCCTCAGCTTCCGGCGGCTGGAGGTGCCGACCACCACCTGGCTGAGCCTCGACCGGTGTGAGGTGCTGCTGGCGGCCGGGCTGCCGGGCGATGCCCTGGCCGAGGCGGAGGCTGCGGTGCATGAAATGGAGGAGGGCCGCGGCCAAGTCCCGAAGAAGGCAAAACTCCT
This sequence comes from Streptosporangiaceae bacterium, assembly GCA_050698755.1. GTDB lineage: Bacteria > Actinomycetota > Actinomycetes > Streptosporangiales > Streptosporangiaceae > Palsa-504. The sequence continues at coordinate 601 of JBOHCK010000364.1, forward strand.
GCTCATGGCCGCTAACTGTGCGCTCGCGGCGGCGCATCCGCAGGCGGCCAGGGACTGGGCGCAGGCCGCCTACCGCTTGTTTCGGTCGCAGCGAAGTGCCTGGTGGCAGGCCCACGCGGCACGCGTGCTCGTCCAGGCTCGATACCAGCTCGGCCCGGTATCGCCCGCGCTGCTCCGCGAGGCGAACCGGGCCGTCGCCCTGCTGGATGCCCTCGGTTCCGGCGACGCGGCGCAAGCGCATCTCATGGCCGGGCGGATCGCGCTGGACCTCGGCCGCCGCGACGAAGCCGACCGTCACCTGGTCGCCGCCGCGCGGACCAGGTGGCGTGGCCCCGCGCTATCCCGGGTCGCGGGCTGGCTCGGCGAGGCACTGCGAGCCGAGGCCGCCGGGCGTCCGGACCGGATGCTGGCCGCCTGCCGCCAGGGGCTGGACGCCCTGGATGAGCACCGCTTTACCCTGGGCGCCTCGGAGCTTCGGGCCCAGGCCACCGTGCACGGCACCGAATTGGCCGCGCCCGCCCTGCGCTACGCCGCGCAAGCGCACCGCCCGCGGCTCCTGCTGACCTGGAGCGAGCGCTGGCGGGCTACAGCGCTGGCGGTTCCCCCCGTGCGGCCGCCTACCGACCCGGAACTCAGCACCCTCCTGACTGCGCTGCGCCGCGTGACGAGGAAGCTGGAGGCGGCGCAAAGCCAGGGTAAGCCGAGCCCGTCTCTCCAGCGGGAACAAAAGGGCCTAGAGAGCTCAGTGCGCGCTAATGCGCTGCGAACCAAGGGAGCCGCCGGTACGGGGAGACCCCCGTTCAGCCCCGCCGACCTGCTCGACGAGCTTGGCCAGGTCCGCCTGGTCGAGATCGTCGATGTCGACGGCGACCTGTACGTCCTGACCTGCGGAGCGGGCCGCATGAGACAGTTCGCGGCGGGGCATGCCAGCGACGCCATGAAGGCTGCGGACTTCGCCCGCTTCGCCCTGCGCCGCCTGGCCAATAGCCGGCTGGGCGACGGGTCAGCAGGCCCGGCCAGTGCGCTGGCCATCCTGGATAAGCAGGGACCAGCCCTCCAGCAGGCTCTGCTCGGACCAGCCGTCCGCCACCTGGGCGACGGACCCGTCGTCATCGTCCCGCCCGGTACCTTGCACGCCATTCCCTGGACCACCATGCCCGCGCTGAAAGACCGGGTGGTCAGCATCGCCCCGTCCGCTAGCGCCTGGATGCGCGCCCACCGCGCGCCACCACCCGAACACCGCCACGTCACGTTGGCCCGCGGGCCAGCCCTGGCCACGGACGGTGCCGAGGTGCCCCTTATCGCACAGCTGTACGAAGACGTCACCATCCTGGACGACAGCGCGGCCACGGCCGACAAGGTGCTGTCCGCCTTGGACGGGGTGTGGCTGGCACACATCGCCGCGCACGGGATCTTCCGGGCCGACAGTCCGCTGTTCTCTTCGCTGCGGATGTATGACGGGCAGCTGACCGTGTACGACTTCGAGCGGTTGCACCGCGCGCCGTACCTGCTGGTTCTGCCCAGCTGCGACTCCGGCGTGCTGGCCCCCGCCGGAGCCAATGAGCTGCTCGGCCTGGTCAGCAGCTTGCTGCCGCTCGGAACGGCGGGGATAATCGCCGCTCTCGGGCCGCTTAATGATCAGGCCGTGGTGCCCCTGATGGTGGACCTGCACCGGCACCTGCGCGCGGGCCGGACCCTGGCCGAGTCGATGTACCATGTCCGGCGCGGTCTGACCGACGATCCGGTCCAGCAGGCCACCGCCGCGTCCCTGGTGACGCTGGGCGCAGGCTGAATCCGGAGGTTCAGAGCGTGATCCATCCCGTGAGCACGTCCGTCCCGTCCCCCATGCGGCAGCGCAGGCGGAACGGGCTGTCCGGAATGGGGTCGACCGCGAAGCAGCCGATCTCGTCCACTTGCGACGTGGTCACGCCTGCCCTGGTATGCGTCTCGAGCGTCCCGGCCTGCGGCGGGATGATCTGGCCGAGCAGCGAGTGCCCGGAAACCTCGAGTTCCAGCCTGAGATGGGGCGAGGCGAAGGTGAGGGCCCGGATCGACGCATTCTCCGACCGCGTGACCGCCGCGCGCTCCGTATCACGGCTGGAGTCGTAGGTTAGCTGCGCCAGTTCGGCGTCGATGTTGTGCCAGGCGTAGGCGCTCCTACCCATTTCGACGAACCCGTCAGGTACGGCCTGGCGGGCCCTCATCGACTCGCGCAGGGCCGCCATCAGCCGCTCGTCGTCCCAGTCGTCATACACCTGACTCGCCTCCAGGAACGGTGACCCTGAGGTCACCCTCAACGAGCGCGACGAGGACGGGGGACCTGCGCAGCCGTCCCAGGCAGCGGCCTCGCTGCGGCCCGATGCTTCCGACCGGTATGTCCAGCGCCGTGCTGATTTCCGTGTAGGAGGGAGGCGGATCCGACAGGAGCATGGCCAGTAGCTGCCGGCATCGGGGCGGGAGCTCGGCGAAGGCCGTGCGAAGGCCGGCGTTCCGCTCGCCCAGCAGGATTTCCTCCTCGATTACTGCCCCATCCACGAATTGCTCCGCATCATCCAGCCTCGTCGCGAGTCGTTCGGACCTGGACACCGCCGTCACCACGCGAAGGCACTCGCGCGCGGTGGTCTTGGCCAGCCATCCGGGCAGCGCGGCCGGCTCGCGCAGGTCCCCGAGGTGCTCGACCAGCAGCAGCCACACGGTCTGCCCAACGTCCTCGCTGTCGTGATTGCTCAGCCGGAACCGGGAGCAGATCGACCACACCAGTGGCGCGTACCGTTCCACGATCTCGTTCCACGCGCTCTGGTCGCTCCCGGCCGCACGGGTCACCATCGCGATGACGGACGGGTCATCACGCTTGGTCGCTCCTGGGCGGCTCGTCTTCTCCACGATCAGCGCCTCGGTCGGTGGCGTTACCTCTTTCTAACCCGGAGGGCGGCCGAGCGCCACCTGATACACCGATACGTGGTCCATCGGTCAGGTCAGCACGGTCACCGTGTCCAGCAGGATCCCGGTCGCGTCGAGGTGGCGGGGGATCGGGCCGATGACCCGGGTCGGCACGAACTGCGGCCCGCCTGGCCAGCCATGCCCGCCGCCCTCGATCCGGTACAGCACCACCGGCGCGCAGCCCGGAGCGGACCAGGTCAGGCGCGTCACCGGCGGATCGCCCGCCGCCTCGGGCAGGTGCGCCACGGCGGGCTCGCCGGTGATTCCGTTCCCCGCGGCCCAGTCCCTTGCGACCGTCTCCACGGGCGCGACGCGGCGCTCGGCCGGCCGGTCGCCGTGCCGGGCGGCCCGTCGGCGCAGGATAAGGCCGATCACCCCTTTGGCCCCGAGCGCGCCGCCGTCGTAGGGCACCGTCGGGTCACCCGTCCCGGCCATGATCGTCACCGGGGCCCGCTGCCGCGGAAGCGGTTCGGCCTGCCTGCTGAACTCCCTGATCGTCGCCACGACCAGGAACAGCCCGGCCACCGGCAGCAGCCCGTGCCTGGCCACGTGCTCCGCGAACCCGCCGCCGTTGGAGAGGCCCGCCAGGAACACCGGCCGCGTCGGGCCGTCGGCGTCCCCCGGTTGCAGGTGCCGCGCGAGGTCCACCAGGAAGGCGGCGTCGTCGAGCGCGGGCTCACCCCCCGGCGCCCGCGCGATGTGCCAGACGCCCTCCCACCCGTCGGGAAACACGACGGTCAACCCGGCGGCCGGGCCCCGGGCCGCCAGGGAGGTGAGGGTCGTCGCCACGTCCTGGCCGGTCGTCCCTGAGCCGTGCAGCACCATGAGCAGCGGCGCCGGCCCGCCCGGCCGCGGTTCGCCCGCGGCTCGCGCCAGCCAGTAGCTACGCCGGACTCCCGCGATGTCCAGCGTCCCTCGTTCCAGCCCGCCGCCCGTCCGGCTCCCGGCCGAGCGCTCGCGTCCCACCACCCCCGCATTATCGTCCTCCAGGACGCTCAGGCGCGGCTGGCCGTGAGCGCGGCCACGGCTCGCCCAGCCGCGAGCCGGACCCTCGGCACGCCGTCATCCCGGAGCCCGGCCACCGCCGGCAGAGCGTCGCCCACGCGGTACCGCGCGATGACCTTGGCCGCCATCTCCCGCACCCGCCAGGCGTCGTCGGCGGTGGCCAGGATGATCGCCGCCGTCGCGCTGTCATCCCAGGCGTGCAGGAGACCACGCGCCGCCCACACCCGCGGCCAGTAGCCCTCCCGGCCGCCTTCGTATCCGGTCAGCACGTACTCGGCCGGAGGCCCGCCGAGCGCCAGGATGAGGCCGTCATCGACCTCGCGGCCCGCCAGCAGGTCGACGCACCCGGAGACCACCGCCGGCTTGCCCCGCCGCTGGCACTCCGCCGCGATGCTCTGGCGCGGTGTCGTCCATCCGCTGCCCGCCATGGATCCAGTGTCTCACCAGAGATGATCTTGACATGAACGAACCTGTGTTCGATATTAGACGGAATGGGGAGCACGCCTGCGGAAGTCAGGCGCATGTTGGCCTGGCCGCCTGCGCTATCGGCGGTCGCCGGGGAACATGGAGAACCTGGATCTGAACCCGGGGCGCCCGGGCTACCGGGGTCTGGAACGCTGCCGGTGCTGCCCGCGCTGCGGGAACTGCTGCCGCGAGGCGGGCTGGCGCGCGGGTCGGTGGTGTCCGTGGCGGAGTTCGGCTTGCTGGCCCTGGCGCTCGCGGCGGGCGCTTCTGCGGGCGGGGCCTGGTGCGGGATCGCGGGGGTACCCGAGGCTGGGGTGCTGGCCGCGGCGGACCTAGGCCTGGACCCGGAGCGGACCCTGCTGGTCCCCGACCCGGGTGAGAGCTGGCCGCAGGTCGTGGCGTCGCTCCTCGACGGGTGCGAGCTCGTCTTGCTGCGGCCGCCCGCGCAGGCGCCGGCCCAGGTCCGGCAGCGCCTGGAGGCGACGCTGCGGCGCCGTCGGGGCGTGCTGCTCGTGACGGGGGACTGGCCGGGCGCCCAGGTGCGCCTGCGCGTGATCACCCAGGGGTGGACGGGACTGGGTGACGGGCACGGCCGACTCCGGGCGTGCTGCGCGGAGGTGCTGGCCGACGGGCGGGGGGAGGCGGCCATGACCCGGTCTCGCTGGCTCTGGCTGCCCGCGGAGGACGGCAGCGTGGCCGCGGCCGACCCGGCGGACGTCCCGATCGCGGACCTCCCAGTTGTCACGCGCCGTTGAGGGTGGCTGTGGGGCGGGTGCGTGGTGCCGTTGACGGTGCCGATCTGGTGTAGTCCGGCGGGTTCGCGATGCGCGGGGTGGTGGGCGGCGTCACTGTGGCCATGTAGGT
>JBOHCK010000365.1:0-5839 GCA_050698755.1 Streptosporangiaceae bacterium
AGCGTCACAGCCGACCCGGCCAGCGGTGCCAGCGCACCAGCATCGGAACTACCGACAGTTACATAATCCGGGCACCGGCACCAGAAACCACGTCGGCCGCCCTGCCCTCAACCGAACGCCAGTGCCGTAGGGCTCGCGCCCCTTAACGGTGATCCCGCGTTCGTCCCTGTCATACGTGATAGCGCGACTTAGGCTCCCCACTCATCTCCTTCAATGCCCTCGCTGGGCATCGCTCCTGTCCCTGGAGGTGCATCCGTCATCTGGTCATGCGGGTGCAGGGCCGGCGCCGGTTTCATGCGTCTTTCCGGCGGGGGTGGCGTTTACCCCTTCTGGAGATTAGGGTTCAGGCAGTATAGCTTTGGCCATATCACGCGGGTCTTCCCAGCGCGCCGCCCGTACGCGTCGGCACGGCCGCTGGTTTCCTGGCATGCTATTGTCCCCTTCACCTTTCGGATCTTGAGTAAGCCATCAGACCCAGGAATATCCTCCAAATTCCTCCCGGCTAAGCCGGGAATACAACAGGGCGCCTCGCGGCGCAGCCAGATGCGCCAGTAATCCGACGTGCTCTCGAGCACCAGCCGCTGGATGCCCTCGCACCGCAGGTGGTCCATCAGCGTGACCACCGAGCCGTAGGTGGCCTCCACCCGCCACACCTTCTGCCGCTTTCGGTCGGGCCGGCTCCCCGGCACCCGGGTGCACACCATCCCGAATCCCTTGGCGACATCGATCGCGGCCGCGTACGTTACGACCTCGACGCGTTCCTCGGCCACCTCCGCGCCGTCATCGGCTGGCCGGGACGACGCGGCCGGCGACCCCGCCGCGGCGTCCTTCCTCCCGTCTTTGTTCGTGTCCTTCTTCGCGCTGTTCTTCCTCGCGGTCATCGCCGCCTCGCCTTTCATCGTGTACCGGCAGGGACGCGGCTACCTGAGGGGCGGCGCAGGATGAACCGAAATCTGATCGGCGTGCTCGCAGCGACAGTACCTAGCCCGCATGATCGCCCCCAGCGCCAGACTGAGTTCCGGGCACGAAGCACCAGGCACATAACGGCGTCGCAGGCAGCACGCCGCGATCATCCCGCGCGGCGGCCCGCCGCGACCCCGGCAGCGCGAAACCAGCCGCCACCCGCCGCCGGACCGGACACCAGCGCGCATCCTCGGCCACGCTGGAACCGGTCACGGTGCCGGCCGGCGCACGGGCAGCACAACCCACCGCCAGACACGCCGGCCCGTGACCACCACCGGTACCAGCCGGCAACCCCACGTTTCGCGGGAACCCCACGCCGTCAAGGCCTAAAGACTGAGTTGGTGCTGACCCCTAGATCGTGTCTAAGTTCGCAGAGTCGCTGCCCTCGGCGCATGGCGTCACGGGGGCACCGGGGTCGGCACGAATTTGGCGATGGCGTTGGCTACTGTGGCCGGGTCGTCGACCGGGACCCATGTCTTGGCCCCGGGCACCGAGACCAGCGTGGCGCGGGGGAAGTCGGCGGCGAGTCGCCGCGCGCCTGTCATCGGGAAGAACTCGCACGACTCGCCCCAGATCACCAGGACCGGCCGGTCAAACCGCGGGATCGCCGCGGCGGCATTGATGAGGATCTGGGGTCGTTCACCAGCGAGGGCCGCGACCAGATCGGCGACCACCCGATGATCACGTCGGGCTGGCCCGGAAAACGACTCGGCACGCGCGTCGTCCAGCCCGCTGGCGGCGACGGCGGAGATGGCCCGGCGCCGGGCGGCTGGTGATCTTTGCTGTAGCCGAATCATTGCCCGGGCGAGCCAGGGTGTCATGCGGCACGCGGCCACGGCCTTTTTGAGCTTGTCCGGCGGGAACTGTTCGTAGTTTTCGCAGTTCGTCAGGACGAGGCGCCCGACTCGCCCGAGCGCCGGATGGCTAGTAGCCAGTGACAGCAGCAGCAGTCCGCCCGCCGAGTCGTTGGCGACGACGGCGGCATCGTCGACGTTGAGCAGCTCGAGGCAGTCGAGCAGCAGCCGGGCAAGCGATGTGGCCGACCGGTCTGCTCCCGGCGACAGCGGCCAGGGATGCGCTCCCAGCGGGAGGTCGACGGTGATGCAGCGGTAACGGTCCTGGAGTTCGGCGACGACGTCACGCCATAGGTCCCCGTTGGCGAGCGCGCCGGCGAAGAAGACGAGCGCCGGCCCCCGGCCGGACGACCGCCAGGCCAGCGGGCCGAGCCGGGTTTCCATCTTTTCGGATTCCATCGTCTGGCGTCCTTTCGGTGTCGATTGCGTAGTGGCTATTCGCGTCGCTGTAGCGCTCACACGCGTTCCCTTGCGGTCCCGTCGGCCGCAACGTGTAGCTAGCTCATCGGCTCGTCAGTGAAGACTGGCTGAAGCTGCCAGGACGCGGCGCACTTTGCGGACGAACCAGAGTCGGTTGGTCATTCGCCACAAGACAGTGAGGCCGCCCGGTGTGACGTGAAGGGTCGTCGCGTCGGGGCCCGATGAGATCTTCACCTGGGCTCGCAGCAACCGGGCGGAGCCGATTCCGACGATGATCGTGTCGGGATGATTTGGTTGTGGCTTCCCGACGGCGTTCAGGGTCACGGCTTCGTCGGGAAGCACCTTGTATCTCGAACTGAGTCCCTGGCGCAGTACCTTGCTGACGTCCTCGGTGCTGACGCCAGTTCGGGGGACCGTGATAGTGGCCATTTAGTGCTCCTTATGGCTGATACCAAGATGGATGAGAGAGGCCTTGAGCTAGGCGAGGCCGTGGTCGTGCGCGTATTGCATAGCGGCGGCGCGGTCCGCGGAACCGGTCTTGGCGAAGATCCGGTTGACGTGGCTCTTGACGGTGTTCGAGCTGAGGAAAAGCTCGGCGGCGATGTCGGGATTGGTCATGCCTCGCGCCAGCATCGCCAGGATCTCTGCCTCTCTGCGGGTGAGCCCGTCCGGAAGGTCCCGGGGGAGGCTGCGGGGTGGCGCTCCGGACGGGCCGCTGCGGGTCGCGGAGTCGACGAGGGCCGCCTGGATGGTGGGGTCGAGGACGGCAAGGCCGGCCGCGGTGCTGCGGAGTGCGCTGGCGATGTCGCTCCTGTCGGCGTCTTTGGTCAGGTAGCTGCGGGCCCCGGCGCCGAGCGCAGTGAGGACGGAAACGTCGTCTGCGTATGTGGTGAGCACCACGATGGCGACACCCGGATGCAGCTCGGTGATCTGACGGGTGGCTTCGATGCCGTCGAGGACTGGCATGTGCAGGTCGAGAAGGATGGCGTCGGGCTGGTGTTCGGCGACGAGGTCGATCGCTTCCTGGCCGTTGGCGGCGGCGGCGACCACTTCGATGTCGGGGATGAGTCCGAGCAGCAGCACGAGGCCCTCGCGGACGCTTGCCTGGTCGTCGGCGACCACGACCCGCAGGGTCTGGTTCTGGCCGCTCATTGGGGGATCTCGGCGGTGACAACCCAGGTGCCGTCCGCGGCGCCCGCATGAAGGAGGCCGTCGATGAGCAGGAGCCGTTCTCGCATTCCGGCGAGCCCGTAGCCGCCGTTAGCAGTCTCGAGGTTTGGGCGGCCGCCACCATGGTTGGAATAGGGGCTGACGACGGTGAGGATGGTGCGGCCGGGCTGGTAGTCGAGCCGCACATCGACCGGCTGGCGCGGGGCATGCTTTGCTGTGTTGACCAGGGACTCCTGTGCCGTGCGGGTGAGCGCGAGGCTGGCGTCCGGCGACAATGGGCGGGGCGTGCCGGTCACTTCATAGTTGACCGCCGCCCGGTAGCGCCGCTGGTGGCCGGCGGCGAGCTGGCCCAGTGCGCCGGGCAACGGCGGGGTGTCGGCGCGCAATGCCTGAAGTGCCCGGCGGGTTTCGCCGAGCCCTTCGGTGGCCATGCGGCGGGCCTGACCGACCAGTACCACGGCCCGGTCTATGTCGTGTTGCTCGGTGAGAACGGCTTCGACGGCCTGGAGCTGCACACCGAGGGCGCCTAGGGAGTGGGCCAGGACGTCGTGGATCTCCCTGGCGATCCGATTGCGCTCGTCGAGGGTGGCAGCTCGGCTGTGTTCCTGGCGGAGCTGCTCGGCGTTGGCGAGCAGGGCGGCAGACTGGGCGGCCCGAAGGCGGAAGCCGCGCACCAGGCGGCCGAGGAGGAGGCCGAGGACCAGGACAAGCGGGTACCCCAGCACGTCCCAGGTGCCTCTTCCGTAGGCCAGGCCGGCGGACGCGACGGCGACGACGGCGGTCCCGGTGATGGCGGTGGCGGCTGCCAGGCCCAACGTGTCTCCTGCCCACATCGTGGCCATGGAGCAAAAGAGGCTGTAGGGGCCGCCGCTGGGAGTGAGCGCGGCCCACCCCGCCGTCACCGCCATGGCACCAGCGGCGAGGGGGTGCAGGATCCGGGACAGCCGCACTTTCGAGTTCGGGGATCGGTCTGCGGCCATCCAGAGCCCGATCGTGAGCACGCCCACGACGAAGGCGATGACCTCGGCGACCAGGTTCCCGGTCCCATCGGGCGAGACGGTGAACGTCGAGGTGCCCACCACGACGATGACGGCCAGCAGCCCCACCCGCCAGAGCCTCCGCATCGTGACCACGGCGCCCGTCCCGGGCACTGCCCGGAATCTGATCGGCGGCCGGAAGCGGCTGCCGAAGGGCATGGCCTGGGGCTGCGCGACCGCCGTCGCCTCGGCGGGCGGATTCGATCCTGTGCTCATAAGCCATTCCTCGACGGTCGGCGCGAAATCTCCGGTGGCGCTGCCGTCCACGGTATAGCGCGGAACTCGGCGGCTACATCGAACCGGCGGTAGGCCGACGGTATGAACCGGCGTCCTGCTCTCATACCTGCTCTCGTACCGCCAGCTGCGCAGAAACCCAACCCCAGAGGCGATGACTCCGTACCGGCCTGTGTTCGACACTCGCACCGGGCGCAACGAAGAGCCCGGGCCCGGAGGCGACCTCGGGGCAGCGTCACCATTGGAGGATGAGATGCCAGCGGAACCGCGAGACTCAATCGAAGAGCGGCCAGGGTCGCCAGCGGCCCGCGCCGTCGGACTGGCCAAGGTCTACGGCGACGGTTCGGCTACCGTGCACGCCCTCGCTGGCATCAGCGTGGCCTTCGAACGCGGCCGGTTCACCGCGGTCATGGGCCCGTCGGGCTCCGGCAAGTCGACGTTGCTGCACTGCATGGCCGGCCTGGACCAACCGACTTCCGGGCAGGCCTTCATCGGCGACGCCGAGATCGGCCACCTCGGCGACAGGGCACTGACCCGCCTCCGCCGAGACAGGCTCGGTTTCGTTTTCCAGTCCTTCAACCTCATCCCGACCCTCACCGCAGCCGAGAACATCACCCTGCCGGCCGACCTCGCCGGCCGCAAAGCAGACCCGGAGTGGTTCGGCCAGCTAGTGGCACAGCTCGGGCTCGCCGGCCGGCTGGCGCACCGCCCCGCCGAGATGTCCGGCGGTGAGCAGCAGCGAGTGGCGTGCGCCCGGGCATTGATCAACCGTCCCGAGCTGGTCTTTGCCGACGAGCCGACGGGCAACCTCGACTCCAGCGCCTCAGCCGAGATGCTCGGCTTTCTCCGCCAGTCGGTGACCGAGCTGGGCCAGTCGGTCGTCATGGTGACCCATGACCCGGCCGCGGCGGCTTTCGCCGACAGGGTCGTGTTCCTGGCCGACGGGGACATGGTCGACGAACTCGACGAGCCGACCTCCGGATCCGTGCTGGAGCGGATGCGGGAACTGGCGGCCTGAGATGACCACCGTGACTCTTAGGGGACTGTGGGCCCACAAGCTCCGGCTAGCGCTCACCTCGCTGGCAATCGTGCTCGGCGTCGCCTTCATCACCGGCGCATTCGTCTTCAACGACACCCTGCACGACACCTTCGAGGCACTGC
>JBOHCK010000366.1:0-5813 GCA_050698755.1 Streptosporangiaceae bacterium
TGGCTGCCTCGGTCCGGCCGGTGAATCCGTTGATCACGCTCACGGTGTCCCAGCCCGCCTCCAGGTAGAACGGCGCGTCGGCCGCCGGGGCGCCGGGCGCCGGGGCGCTAGCCGCCGGGGCGCCGGCCGCCCGGACGCCGGCCGCGCTCGGGGAGGACGTCTCGGCGCTCGCGCACCCGGTTAGCAACAGGGCCGCGAGCAGGACCGCGAGCAACAGGCGCATGTCATCTATTTAATGCGCCCAGCCCAGGTGCCCGATGCTCGCGCGAGCCGCGGAGAGGTTGGCGACTTAGTCTTTGGGCTCGGACGTTCCTGCGGGGCTAGGCATTGGCCCGGTGGAGGCGTTCGACGGCCTGGGCCCGGAGCGCCTCGCCGGAGGTCGGCGTACGGCCGAGCAGTGCTTCCTCCCTGGCGTTGTACGCCGCTATCCACAAGCTGGCCGCCCACGCGACCTCCAGCTCCACGGTCGTGAATCTGCGCCCGCGAAGGTCCTGATAGGCCGCTAGGAACGCCTCGGAGCTCTCTATCGGGGCCATCGTGGGCGGCCCGGCACTGGCGAACGACCCGCTCGCCGCGCCCGCCAGCGCCGCCTCCGGCTGCCACGCCAGGCTGTCCCAGTCGTGTACCGCCCACACCTGCTGACCGTGCCACCGGAGGTTCTGGGCCTCGAAGTCGGCGTAGCCCAGCACGCATGGCAGGCCGGCGGCCAGTATCCGCGCCCGGGCCCGCTCGGCCACCTCAACGACGTAGGCGGGCACGACGCTCTGGTCCCGGTGGCCAAGGCCGCCGATCTCCGGCCACGCCCCCGAATCGGTGTGGTCCCAGCGCACCCAGGGCGGATTCGGCAGCGGCGGCGCGACGGTCACGCCGGCCAGTTCGGCCATCAGCCAGGCGAACACCTCCGCGTAGCGCGCGGCCACGTCTGGTGAGTCCCCGGGCAGCACCTCGCCGTCAGGCCGGAACTCCTCCGCGTGCACGGCCAGCGGACCGGCACTGGTCACCGGCGTGAGCGGGCGGGCACACGGAAACCCGCGCTCGGCCAAGCGGGCCTGCGCCGCGACACACGAGGAGGCCCGGCCGTCGTCGGCGCGCGCCTTGACCACGACGTCGCTACCATCGGCCAACCGCAGACCGAACACCATCGAGATCTGCTGCCGCTGGAACAGCACACCGGCGGGTTCGCCACCCAGATGAGCCAGGCACCAAGCCGGCAGCCAGCCCGGCAGATCGTCCAGCGGCACGGTCAGGATCCTGCCATAGGCACCGAGCGCATAAGCGATAACGGGACCTTCGCGGCAATTCGCCCGTACCCTGCCGCCGCGGCGGCCGCCCCGTTTTCCGCACCCGGGCGGTTCCGGCGAAAACGCCATCAAAGAAGGTTCGATTACACAGGGTAACCACTGTCGCCGTATTAAGGGAATTACCCGAGCGATCTGTGGATATGGTGTTAATAAAGCAGTGGGTAACCACCATCATATGCGGATAACGCCGGTATTTCCTGTGGATAAAGTGTGGAGAGAAAGTCTGCCCAATTACTTTGCGGAAAGCTCTTGCGCGACAGACCGCTGAGGCATTAGAAATAGCTCACCGCCGGAAACGGGCACCACCCAGGGGCAACCCGGGGAACGTGCGGGGAATCGGGAAACCGGTACCTCACGCGGGCGTCTGGCCCCGGCAGGCGGCGCGCGGAGCCGGAATGGCCAGGTAACTGGCCGGCCGGTGCGGCGAGGCCGGGCGAGGCTCCCTCCATCTCATACATGGAGGGGGCCTCGCTCTATTTTGGCCTGCGGGAAATGCGCCCCTTCAGCTTCAGCGGTAAGAATGCTCCGCGTCGGGGAATACGCCACCGGTGACGTCGGCGGCGAAGGCGGTAGCGGCGTCGCGCAGGACGGTCGCCACGTCGGCGTACCTCTTCACGAACTTGGCCGTACGAGGCGAAAGGCCCGCCATGTCCTGCCAGACCAGGACCTGCGCGTCGCAATCCGGCCCGGCGCCGATGCCGATCGTCGGGATGCTCAGGGTCTGCGTGACCTGCGCGGCCAGCGAGGCGGGCACGCACTCGAGCACGACGGAGAACGCGCCGGCCGCCTGCATCATCTTGGCGTCGTGCAGCAGGCGCTCGCCGTCCTCGCCGCGGCCCTGGACGCGGTAACCGCCGAAGGCGTTCACCGACTGCGGGGTCAGCCCGAGGTGCGCCATCACCGGGATGCCCGCCGCGACCAGCTCCTCGACCTGGTGCGCGACGCGCTGGCCGCCCTCGAGCTTGACCGCGTGGGCCCCGGCCTCCTTCAGGAATCGTGTCGCCGCGGCCAGCGCCGCGCCGGGGGAGGCCTGGTAGGAGCCGAATGGCAGGTCGGCCACGACCAGGGCCCGGCTGGTCCCGCGGACCACGGCCGCGGTGAGCGGGATCAGCTCGTCGACGGTGACCGGGATGGTGGTGTCGTGCCCGTAGACCACCATCGCCGCCGAGTCGCCGACCAGCAGGACGGGAATCCCGGCCTGGTCGAAGATCGCGGCGGTGAGCGCGTCGTACGCGGTGAGCATCGGCCACTTCTCGCCGCGCGCCTTGGCGGCGGCGATGTCGCGGACGGTCACGCGGCGGCCGGTGCCTGACCCTCCGTACAGCGGTTCGGCCTGGGTGGTGGTCCGCTGCCCTGTCGCGGCCACGTCAGCATGCTCTGACATCTGTGTTACCTCCACGTCTCGTGTCGCCCTCGCGGCGTACCCGGACACATTCATGATGGCACGCCGCGAAGGCTAGGCGGAATGCCCGTCTGGTCTGGAAGGATGACCCGGTGACCGACTTCGGGGACGTTGACGCCCTGGCCGCGGGCTGGCAGGAGCGCGCCGGGCAGCCTGGGATGGCTTACGGGATCGTGCTGGGCGGCGAGTTCGTGCACGCGGCCGGGCTCGGTGAGCGGTTCGCCGGGGGACCGGCACCGGACGACGGCACGGTTTTCAGGATCGCCTCCATGACCAAGAGCTTCACCGCGTCCGCGGTGCTCGCGCTGCGCGACGAGGGCAGGCTGCGGCTGGACGACGCGGCCGAGGCGTACGTTCCCGAGCTGCGCCGCTGGCCGACGGCGGCCGCGGACGCGCCGCGCGTGTCCATCAGGCACCTGCTGACGATGACCGCGGGCTTCCCGACGGACGACCCGTGGGGGGACCGGCAGCAGGGCCTCCCGCTCGACGAGTTCGCCGCCTTCCTCGCGGGCGGGGTGGGCATCAACTGGGCGCCAGGTACCCGGTTCGAGTACTCTAACATGGGCTACGCGATCCTCGGCCTGGTCATCACCGCCGTCACCGGGACCGCCTACCAGGACTTCATCCGCGACCGGCTGCTGCGCCCGCTGGGCATGACCCGCACCGGGTTCGAGGCGGGCGAGTTCGCCGAGCCTGACCTCGCCCGCGGGTACCGGCGGGCGCCCGACGGGTGGTCCGAGGTCCCCCTCGACCCGTGTGGCGCGTTCGCCCCCATGGGCGGAGTGTTCAGCTGCGTGCGTGACCTCACCCGCTGGGTGGCCGGGTTCGCCGCCGCGTTCCCGGCCTGGGACCCCGCCGCCGCCGGCGGCGCGCACCCGGTCCGCCGTGCCACCCGGCGGGAGATGCAGCTGCCGCAGGTCCTGACCGGGTGGGACGCCGGGGAGGGTTTCCCCGGCTCGGTGGCGCCCGCGCTGTCCGCCTACGGCTACGGGCTGTTCGTGGAGGAGCACCCGTTCTACGGCCGGATCGTCAGCCACAGCGGCGGGTACCCGGGGTTCGGGAGCAACATGCGGTGGCACCCGGCCTCGGGGACCGGCGTGATCGCGCTCGGCAACAGCACCTACTCCGCCATGCAGCCGCTCGCGGCCCGGCTCCTGGACATCGTCCTGCGGCAGGCCGAGCCCCCCGCGCACGGGTACCTCGTAGCGCTCGCCCCGGTGGGCGAGACGCGCGACGCCGGTCCCTGGCCCGCGACCCTCGCGGCTCAGCGGGAGGTCGGCGAACTCCTCCAGGCGTGGGACGATGACCAGGCGGCGCGCCTGTTCACGCCCAACGTGGCGCAGGACATGCCCTTCGCCGAACGCCGGCACGCCCTGGCCCTGATCCGCGAGCGCATCGGAGCTTTCCGCGACGATCCAGGCCGGCGCCCGGAGTTCGACACGCCCGCGCACTGCCGCTGGTGGCTCGCGGGCGAGCGCGGCGTGGTCCAGGTGCAGATCCAGCTCAATCCGGAACTGCCGCCCCGCGTCCAGTCCCTCACGCTGGCCGTGCCACCCGCCCCCGGCTCGCGGCTGGAAGACACCCTCGACGACATCCTCGCGTGGCTGAACGGCACCGACCGCGACTGGCCGCCGTCCATCCCGGCCGCCGCCACCGTGGACGCTGACCTGCTGGCCCGCCGCCTCCGCATGGCCGCAGCCTGGGCCGGCCGGTGCCACCTCGGCGCGTACAAGACCGGCGACGGCACCTCCGCCGTCGGGGTGGAACTGGCCGGCGAGCACGCCAGGCCCGTCCTGTCCGTGGTCGTCGATCCGGCCACCGGCGTGCTCCGCCAGGCCGATATAACCCCGTAAATCTCGAACCGCACTGTCGTACCTGGGAGGGACAATCATGAGACTTGGCCGACTTCTTGCCATCGGCGTGGCAGGCACAGCCGCGGTGCTCGGCATTACCACCGCCGCCCTGGCGGCGCCGGGAACCCATGCAGACGGCTCAGCCGCCAGCCAATCAGTCGCGCGCGATGCGCAGCCCGCGCCGAACTCGCTGCGGGCGCTGGCCGGGAGGATCGGCCTGCGCGTCGGCGTGGGAATCCTGCCGTCCGACCTGAACACCCCCGCCTACGCCGCCGTCGCGGCTAGCCAGTTCTCGTCGGTGACCCCAGAAACCCAGATGGCGTGGGAGACGGTGGAGCCGACGCAAGGCGTGTTCGACTGGTCGGGCGCTGATGCCGTGGTGAACTTCGCCGAGCAGAACGGGCAGCTGGTGCGCGGGTTCCCGTTGCTGTGGCACAACCGGCTGCCGACCTGGCTCACCACGGGCGTGGCGAACGGAACCATCACCAACACCCAGCTGATGCAACTGCTGCAGCAGTGGATCACCACCGCCGTTTCGCGCTATAGGGGCAAGATCTGGGAGTGGGACGTCGCGAACGAGTTCTTCACCGACAGCAATCCCTCCCAGATCAACCCGGACGACTTCTGGGTCGCCAAGCTCGGGCCGGGCGTCATCGCCGACGCGTTCCGCTGGGCGCACGCGGCGGACCCGCACGCGCTGCTGTGCTACAACGACTACAACATCGCCGGCGAGGACGGCAGCAACGCCAAGAGCGACGCCGTGTACGCGTGGCTCCAGCAGGAGCTGGCCCAGGGCGTGCCGATCAACTGCGTCGGCGACGAGGGACACCTGGACACCCAGTTCGGGTTCAGCGGCGCGCGGATTACCCAGGACCTGCAGCGGTTCGCCAGCCTCGGCCTCAAGGTGGCGATCACCCAGGCCGACGTCCGCACGTTCGTGAACAACGCGACCGACCAGGTGCCCACCGATAGCCTCGCGCAGTACGCGCAGCCGTACGAGCTCTCGCAGATGCTCAAGGCCTGCCTGGCGGTGCGCCAGTGCCTGTCGTTCACGGTCTGGGGCGTCAGCGACGCGTACTCCTGGGTGCCCGGCACCTTCACCGGTGAGGGCTACGCCACGCTCTACGACGTGAACCTGAACCCCAAACCGGCCTACACCGACCTGCAGCAGGATCTCGATCTCGCCGCCTTCGGCGCCCCGCGCCGGTCCGTGCTGGGCTTCGGCTTCTAGGAGGGCAGCACCGCCAGGAGGGCAGC
>JBOHCK010000367.1:0-5812 GCA_050698755.1 Streptosporangiaceae bacterium
CACCAGGCCCCGCGTTTCCCCTGTTCACGGACTTCACCGTTGTTCTCCCCCCAGTTCGCCGGGTGTCCTCACCCGTCATATGATTACCCTGAGTGACTCCTTTACACACCTAGAGTGATACCCTCCTTCAGACTCCAGGATCAGGGTTGTGGCGGCGTGTTCTGCTGGGAATCTTAAGCCGACTGTCCGGTGACACGCACCTCGGCCCGGTGGGGTGGCGCTGAGCTGGGCGGGCCTTTTTAAGTGGCAGACGGTGGGTCTGTGGTCTGCCATCCAAGTTGGCCCGGCGGGGTTGCCGGGGGTGGTTTGTCATTGATTCCGGCCCGGCGGGTGGTTGTTCTCCGCGCCTTTGGCTGGGTGCTGGGAGCCGGTTGGTCAGCCACGGGCGGCCCACCACGTTTCCCCGAGATAGCGGCGGGGAACCGGGGGCTGCCTGGGCACTTGGAGGCCGTGCTGGCGGAGGTAGCCGGCGAACCACCGCGGGTCGGCGAGAATCTGGCCGTAGATCCAGGCGTAGCCCGTGTGCTGCGCGAGTTCGCTGGTCGCGGCGGAGGGGCCGAGGATCTCGCGCAGGCTGTGGTATTCCAGGGCGCAGACGCTCATATGCAGCCAGGTGGACGAAGGGTCGGTCCCGCCCGCGGGGAGGGGCGGCGGGTCAGGCCATCGTCTGCTGGCCTCTGCCGTTGCGGTTTCGGTGCCGGGTCCTTCCGTCCAGTGCAGCTGTTCATGCAAGAACGTGGTCAGCGCCAGGGCGGGACGTTGCACTAGCAGGGCGGGGCTGATGGTCAGCGGGTGGCTGAAGCCGCCGCTGATGGTCTCATCGATGATGACGAGGTCGGTGAACATCCAGCGCCGCAGGTCGTGTTCGGCCAGCACGGCGCGTAGCGCGTCCCTGGCCACGTTCTCGCCCGGCGTCCCGTGGGCGGTGCGGATGTCCACGCCGCTTGCGGGAGCAGGAAGATCGCTGTCTGGGCCGGGCTGGGTATGCGCGGTCGCGTCTGCAAGTTGCGCGCAGCCGTGGCAGCGGGGCAGGTGCGGAAGGTAGCCGGCATTCCACGGCTGCCCGATCGGTGTCAGCTGCTCCCGGTGGCAGCCGCAGAGCGGACGCCCGTCGCTGCCCAGCGCATGCAGCACTACCCGTCCGGTGACCAGCTCGATCTGGCGGCCCCGGAACACCTCGGTCCTTGCCTGCCGGTCGATGCCTTCCTCGGCGATGGGCGGGCTGGCGATCATGTTCCCTGGCCGGGGATGCCTGCCCGGAGGCGGATGACATAGTCCCGGACGGTCGCGTAGGAGATGCCGGCGTCGTGCTCGTCCAGGAGCCGTTCCCAGACCTGCCGGATGGGCAGGCCGGGTCCGGCGGTGAGCATGGCCGCGATCGGGTCGTGCAGCCGGTCGAGGGCCGAGGTCCTGTGCGGGGTTTTCCGTGGCGGTGGCACCGGGCCGGCCAGGGCCTGGCGTATCGTTCGGCGGTGCACCCGGTGCCGGGCGGCGAGTGCTCGGATGGAGTGCCCGTCTTGGGCGTCATGCCGGATCGCGGTGAACAGGCCCGGCTTGTCCGCTGCCCGGGTCACGCGGCGGGACGGCTGGCCCGGGGCGTCGTGGCCGGGCCGGGTCAGGCCGGTGAGGGTGCGTTCCAGGACAGCGGCCGTGCGGCCGGACAGGACGGCGAGCCGCTCCGGGCTGATGGCGTGCAGGTAGTCTGGCGGGCCGGCGAGGTAGCCGTGCAGGTAGCTGGGCCGCAGGTGATTGGCGCGGGCCAGCCGCCGGACGTAGGAGCTGACTGGCTCCCCGGCGGTCGGCCGCAGCCGGATAGGCAGGGGAAAGACCCGGCTGGCATCATGGCCGGTCATGGCATGAGCTGCCTTCCCGCGCTGGCGGCGGACTGCGAGGCGATGTCGATCGGGACAGCGTCCATGGCCTTGCGAGTGACCTGCTCGGTGCCGTCGATGACTGCTTGGATGGCGACGCTGCGGATGAGCCACAGCAGGCTGCCGATCATCCCGCTGGTCCGCTGGCGCAGGTAGCCGGCCATCTGCGGCAGGGTGCCCGGCTTGTGGCGGTGCAGCCGGAGGCTGCCTTCCAGGGCTGCGATGAGGGTGGCCCACTGTTCGCCGCAGCTGAAGGGGCCGGTGCGGACCATGGAGAACCGGCCGGCGATCTGCTCGCCGCGGGTGCCGGACAGCAGCCCGGCACGCTCGACGTTGATCCCGGCGAGCACGAACGTGGCCGGGATGCGCTCAGAGAAGTACTTCAGGGTGTCGGATGCCTCTGCGCCGACGCGGGTGGCGATGTTGAGATTGTGGATCTCATCGACGCAGATGACGCTGGTCTTCGTGTCGGTGCAGACACCGCAGACCGCCTCGATGATGTCGGTGATGTTGGCCCGGTGGGTCACCGGCAGGCCGAGGAACCGGGCGAACTCGGCCGCGATCATCTTGGGGGTGGCGGCGGGTGGCACGGTGATGTAGACGACCGGGATGTCATCGCAGGACCGGGGGTGCCGCCGCCGGTGGAACACCTCGATCGTCTTGCCGAGCTGGGTGATCGCGGTGGTCTTGCCGGTCCGGGCGGGACCGGAGACGATCAGGCCGGACCGGCCGTAATGAGCGGACCGGTTCAGGTGGGCCAGCCGCCGCCCGGTGGTGACGACGTCGCGGACTGCCGGGGTCTGCACGGTCAGCAGGCGCGAGTGATGGGCGATCCGGTCATCGTCGTAGGCGGCACGCTTGTCCGGCTCCAGGTCCTGCCAGACCTTGCCGTCAAGCAGCTGGGGAACTGCGGGCACCTCGCCGGCGAACTGCCGCCAGCCCGCCAGCGTGGTCAGCGCCCGCAACTGGGGGTCCTCGCCGGGCTCCGGGGCGGGGGTCACCATGGCTTGTCGGCCTCGGCGAAGGGGTCGAAGATCGGCATCGGTATCACCTTCGCCAGCGGCGCCTCCTCGTCAGCCTGCTCCGCGACGGCACCCGGCTGTGCGAGCTCACCGGATGCGGACTGGTCCTGCATGCTGCCTGGCGGGGCGGCCGCCCTGGTTCGGGCGGCCACCCGGCGGTCCCGCTTGCTCATCTTGGGTTCCCCGTGGCCGCCGGGCCCGCGGTTCGCGCGGCGCAGCAGTACCGCGACCGCGTCGGCGATCTGCTCCTCTGTGGCCTCGCGGCCCAGGCTGCGGCGGGCGTGGTCCCAGGCGAGCTCGCCAAACGGGACCGGGACCCGGTTCAGGTGCTTCCAGAACACGGTGATCCACCCGTCCAGGCCGCGGACGTGGACGCGGGAGATGTCGTAGGGGTCGTGGCGGACCTCCCACAGGTTCTTCTTCTCCCGCACGCCCGATGGCTGCATCCGCAGCGGGTTCAGCTCCTCGCTGTCGTAGCTGCGCCGTCCCAGCTTGATGCCGTAGGCGTTGACCGCCCGCCAGGAGGCGGGAAGAAGCTCGACGTAATCGTCCGGGCCGAGCGCGACCGGCATATAGCCGGCCGCCTCGACCAGGGCGGCGTACTTCTCGTTCGGGGTGAACGCCCGCCCGGGGTGCTCGGGATCGCGGAGCCCGTCATGGGGCCGGTTCAGCCAGAACGCGACCAGCCATTCATCGAGCAGCTCTTGCAGCTCGGCCATGGACCACAGCGGCTGGTCCTCGACATGACGGCCGCGACGGTCCGGGTTGCGCCCGGCATAGCCGGAGGCGAACTGGCAGAACAGCGAGGCCACCGACCCGAAGTAGCGTTCGATGTGGCCTTTCTCCGCGCCGCTGCCCAGGTGGGCGGGCTGGATCGAGATGCCCAGGTGCCGGCAGGCGGACCGGAACGCGGCCGAGACGAACACGCTGCCGTGGTCGATCACGATCGTGTCCGGCACGATCACCGGCCTCGCGGCGGCCTGCTCCAGCCGCGCATCGATGTCCAGCAGCCGCTCATAGGGCAGCACCGAGTACGCCATCTTCAGCGCCTCCGGCCAGCCCGGCCGGACCGGTTCGGGGGTGAGGGCGCGGGCCAGCAGCACGCTCGCGTCGACCGACCGGGTCGTGGGCCGCAGCACCGCGGCGGGCACCACTCTGGTGGCCACGTCGATCATGCCGGTCAGCTCGACACGGCCGGGGACGCCGTCGTCCAGCAGCACCAGTACGTCCAGCGGGGTGGAGTCGATCTGCACCATCTCCCCCGGTGCCGCTGCCGGCAGCGACCCGAACATGCCTTCCGGCCGTCCCGCCAGCGACCGGCGCGTCGATGCCGATCCCGTCACGTGCCGGCCGTGGGACAGCGTGCCGAACAGCCGGTAGAACGTCCGCTCTGACGGCACGGGGCCGTCATAGCCCTCCTCGGCGAGGATCTCCCTTGTCCGCCAGATCACGAAGCCGGCCGTCCGGGAAGAAGCCCTCGCGGCTTCCCCGATCGCCTTCCGCATCGCATCGGCGACCCGCTCGTCGGCACGGCCCGCGGGCCTCATCCGCCGGGCCGCCCGGCGGTCGACCAGTCCGGCCAGGCCGTGCGCCTCCCACCGCTGGCGGCGGTGCTTGACCGTGCTGGCCGGGACCGGCGTGCCTGCCGCCGACAGCTCAGCTGCCTTCGCTCTCTCCCGCTCGGTCAGGCTGGTGCGCTCCGGGTCGTACTGCGGCCTCGGGCGCGTCCCGGCAGGCACGCCCGGCCGCAGCCCGTAGACGACTTCGGCGATGTGCGCCTCCCACCGCGACGCTTCCTCCACGGCGGCGGCGGGCAGGCCCTCCATGCCGATCTCCGGCCGCGCCCCCTGCGGCGAAGCCGGGAAGGGGATCTCGAACTGCGGGTCGGCTGCCAGCTCGGCCGCGGTGACGGTGCGCACCGTGCCCTCATCGTCAGCCAGCCGGACCCGCGTCCCGGTCACGCCGATGACAACGGCCGGCATGCCCCCGGCCAGGATCCGGTCGCCGATCCCGATCCTGCGCCGGCGTGCGCCGCTCATCGTGCCCCGCCCGCCTGCACCACGGTCGACATGCCCAGCGGCGCCGTGAGGTCGGCGGCCAGCTGCCGCTGCCACATCAGGTGGAACAGCACCGGCAGCACCCGCAGCCGGTCCCCGGCTAGCTCGGCCCCCTCGAACAGGCCCCGCCCGCCGGCGAAGGCCTCCAGCAGCACCGCGGCGACCTCCGGCACCAGGCACCGCCGGTGCCGGTAACGCGACAGCCACCGCACGTTCACCACCAGCACCGGATCAAGATTCCCGGCCCGCCGGTACTCCCAGCCCGCAGCCTCGCATGCCGCCGCCGTCACCGCGAACGTCTCCGCATCCCGGGAAGGAATCCGGTCATCCGGGCGGACATCGACAACTACCCCGGTGCCGTCAGCCATGCGGGCGAAGAAATCCGGCGCATGCCGCCGGGACCGGTCCTCCCCGTCACGCCAGCGCAGCCAGAACGGCTGCGACGACACCGCGCGCACCACCGGATCAAAGTCCATCAGCATCAGGTGATCACGCTCCAGCCACGACTCGAACCCGACATGAGCACCCGACGTGGCGAAAAACCACCAGCCCGCGAAATTCCGCAGGCCCTTCTCGAACCTGAACGGCCGGACCGGCAGCGCATCCTCGAACCGGACGCCATGGCACAACGAAAGCGGCTCACGCCGCCAGGCGCCGCCAGCCACCTGGAACTCCAGCCCGAACCGCGCATCCGCAGCGTCCGCCGCCGCGGCAGCAGCACCCGTCACCCGACCGCCGATCCCGGTGGTTAATTCGGGTTCTACGCGGCGAGGTTGAGTTCGAGTCGTGCCAGGTGGCTGGTTCGCCTCCGGTCCAGTGGCGTGCCGGTCCAGTAGGCCTGCAGCCGGAGCAGGTTGAGCGC
>JBOHCK010000368.1:0-5724 GCA_050698755.1 Streptosporangiaceae bacterium
ACGCCCCGGGTGAACGCGTCGATCGCGGCCTGGACGGTGATCGCCTGCGCGGGCAGGAACGGGTCCTCGCATTCCGGTTCGCCGCGGTGACCGAGGCGCTCGGACAGGACCCGGTTCACCGCGACGTGGATCTCCTGGAGTGGATCGGCGCTTGACACCGGCCAGTCGCTCCCGAACGCGAGCCGCGTGCCACCGCGGGCGAGTGAACCGATCAGGTACTGCCAGGACGCACGTTCGGCACCGACAAAAGGCAAAGTCAGCTCGGTCATCTGCTCGTCCGCGCAGGCCCACAGGGGCTGGAAGTTGGCTACCGCGTCGAGTGCCCTGAACCGGCCCATGTCGCCGGGCGCGATGAACTGCAGGTGCGCCAGGTGGTGGCGGGCGGCCTGGCGCTGCGCGGCCGGGAGCGCTTCGAGCGTGTCCAGGGCGACCGCGACCGCGCGATCGCCGATGGCGTGGAAGTGAAGCTGGAAGCCCGCCGCGGCCAGGCGCCTGGTCGCCGCTGATAGCACCTCGGGCTCGATGAACAGGTTCCCGCGGTTTCCGGACGGATGGCCGTGGCGGTCCAGGTACGGCGCGGACATCGCGGCGGTGAACGTCTCGCACACGCCGTCGAGCATCAGCTTGACCGTGGTGGCCCGGAACCGGCCGTCCCCGGCCGCGGCTCGTTCGCGCCGGGCGAGCAGGTCGTCGATCTGCTCCAGGCCGCGGCCGCGATCCCACCACAGCGCGCCGACCGCGTGGCAGGTGAGCAGCCCGTCGGCGGCGGCCCGGCAGTAGACGTCGAACGCGTCGGGGATGCCGAGTTCCCCGGCCGCGCCGACGCAGGCGTCCTGCCAGCGCGTGATGCCCAGCGAGTGCAGGTAGGCCTGGGCCGCGAGCAGGCCCGCCGTGAGCTCGGCGGTCGAGACGGGCGGCACGTGGGCCGCGACCAGGCGCATGGCCCCGTCGTGCAGCGTGCCGGTAGCCCGGCCGGCCTCGTCGCGCTCGATCCGGCCGTCTTCGGGGTCCGGCGTGCCCGCGTCGACGCCGGCGATGGTCAGCGCCGCGGTGTTCACCCACGCGCTGTGGTGATCCCGGTTCGGCAGGAACGCCGGCCGGCCGCCGGTGACCGCGTCCAGGTCGGCCGCCACCGGCGTGCCGCCCGGGAAGGCCGACATGGTCCAGCCGCCGCCGAGCACCCACCCGTCCGGGGGCAGGGCGGCGCAGTACGCGGCGATGACCTCCAGGTACTCGGGCC
Organism: Streptosporangiaceae bacterium; assembly: GCA_050698755.1. Taxonomy (GTDB): domain Bacteria; phylum Actinomycetota; class Actinomycetes; order Streptosporangiales; family Streptosporangiaceae; genus Palsa-504. The sequence goes on from JBOHCK010000368.1 coordinate 1,241, forward strand.
GGGTCCGCAGCCCGAGCAGGTTGCAGCGAAGGGATTCCAGGCCGCCGCCGACCGGGTGCACGTGGGCGTCACCGAACGCCGGGATGGCGAGCCTGCCGCGCAGGTCGACCACGCGGGTGCCCGGGCCGGTCAGGTCCCTGATATCCGCGTCGGTGCCGAGCGCCTGGATCACCCCGCCGCGGACGGCGAGGGCCTGCACGAAACCCGACGGGTGCGCGGGCGTCCGTACCTTCCCGCCGACGAAGGCCAGGTCTGCCTTGGTATCGCTCATCGAGCCCGCCAAAAACGTGCAGAAACGTTTCTGCACATGACGGTAACAGCGCTTTTCGCCCACCGTCAACGGGGGAATTGCGTGGCTGGCACGGGCGGATGGTGGCGCGGGAAGCCGGGTTAGCATGGGCGGATGGTGACCGCGCGCCGCGTGACGATCCGGGATGTGGCGCGCGCCGCCGGGGTCTCGACCACGACGGTGTCCGACGCGCTGAGCGGGAACGGCAGGCTCCCCGCGGCGACCAGGGGGCGGGTAGCCGCCGTCGCCGGGCGGCTGGGCTACCGGGCCAATCCGGCGGCGCGGTCCCTGCGCAGGCAGCGGGTCGGCGGCATCGGCCTGTACCTCCCGGACGACGCCGGCTCGTTCGCCTACTACCTGGAGCTGGCCTCCGGCGCGGCCAGCGAGGCGCTGGCTCACGGGCTGGCCCTCACCCTCATCCCCCAGTGCCCCGACCCGTCCCGGGTGACCGCCTTTCCCCTCGACGGGGTGGCGGCCGTCGACCCGGTAGCGGGCGATCCGCTGGTCCGCGAGTTCTCCCGGCTCGGCATACCGGTGGTGACCTGCGAGCGCGACCTGACCCCCGGAGCGAATCACGCCGGGCGGGTTGAGGGAGAATACCGGTCCACGATGACCGAACTCCTCGATCACCTCGCCGCGCAGGGGGCACACCGGGTCGCCTTGATCGCGCCGGGTCCCGAAACGGCCTGGGGGGTGGAGCTGCGCACCGCCTACCAGGCCTGGTGCGCCGCGGGCGGCCGGGGTCCGCTTATCTACGACGTCCCCTTCCCCGCCTCGCCCGAGCAAGTCCGCGATGCGGCCACGCGCGCGCTGCGCGCGGACCCGGCCCCCGACGCCGTGGTCAGCGGCACCGACGGCGGCGCGATCGGGGCGCTGATGGCCGCGGCCGACCAGGGCCGACGGGTCCCAGAGGAACTGCTGGTGGCGTCCTGCGTCGACAGCCCCGCCCTGCGCACGTGCAGCCCGGCCATCACCGCGCTCGACATCAGGCCGAACGAGGTCGGCCGGAGGCTCGCGGCCCTCCTGCACGACCTGCTGGAAGGCGCCCTGCCCGCCGGGACGGTCCAGGTGGTGCCCACCCGCCTGATCATCCGGGCGTCGACCACCCGCACCATGGCCGGGATGCGCCAGGACCCACCCTGACCCGGCTACCCGGCAGCAGCCGCCGTGCCTACAGCTTCGGCAGGATGGCGGTGGCCAACTGCTCCTCGGCGGTCAGGGACGGCGGGGCGCCGGCGGGGGCGACGGCGATGCGCAGGTAGTAGTCGCCCTTGAGGACGCTGAACGAGGCGTAGCCGTCGTAGTAGGCCTGGCCGCCGTAACCGGACACCGGCTGGGCGTGGACCTTGGACTTGTAGTTCTGGTACCAGACGAGGGCCTTCGGGCCGTGGACCACCACCACGCGCACCGAGTCGGCCTGGGCCACATTAGGGTTTCTCGGCGTGGGAGCGGATGGCCCGTAGAAGACGCAGGCCAGGCCGCCCTCGACGGTGGCGTTGCCGAGCATTCCCGCGCTGACGGCCTGGCCGAGGGCGCTCGCCGCCTCGGCTGCGGTGACGACCGAGCAGGAGTCGAAGTTACCGGCCGCGGCCGCCCCGGCGAGTGAGAAGCGTTCCTTCCGATTACCGTCTATTGACCGTCGCCCAGCGGCCTCGATACGCTTCGCGTTAGTAACAAATCGTTCGTATCGTGAACACCACTGGTGCCGATCAGGTTTGAGCGGACTGCGGAGAGCGCCTGATGCACATCCCGACCCCGTTCAGACTGCATGAGGTGACGGTCCCGGCCGAGTGGACCGACTACAACCACCACCTCACCGAATCCGCGTACCTGCTGATCATGGGCGAGAGCTCGGACGCCTTCTTCCGCACGTTCGGGGTCGACGATGACTACCGCCGGGGCGGCCACTCGCTGTTCACGGTGGAGACCCACCTGCGCAACCTGCGCGAGGCCCGTGAGGGCGAGCGCCTCGGCCTCACCATCCAGGTGCTGGGCACCGACGACAAGCGGCTGCATATCCTGCACGAGATGTACAGCGAGACGGGCGGCCTCATCGCCACCGCCGAGCAGATGCTCCTGCACGTGGACACGCGGGCGGGCAAGGCGGCGCCCTTCCCCGGGAACATCGCCCGCAGGCTCCGCGAGATAACCGAGGCGCACGCCGCCGCGCTACCGGTCCCCGAGTATGTGGGACGCTCGATTCGCATCCCGGAGGCCTAGTGGACTTCACCCTCACCGAAGAGCAGCGGCTCATCGTGGACACCGTCCGCGCGTTCGTGGAGAAGGAACTCTACCCCCACGAGGATGAGGTGGAGCGCCTCGATGAGGTCCCGGAGGAACTGGCCAGCCAGATCCGCGCCAAGGCGATCGCCGCCGGGCTCTACGCCGCGAACATGCCCGCCGAGCTGGGCGGCGGCGGGCTGGACGCGGTATCCCTGGTCCTGGTCGAACGGGAACTGGGGCGGGCAGGCTACGCCCTGCAGATGCTGGTCGAGCGGCCGAGCAACATCCTGCAAGGCTGCAACGAGGACCAGCGGAAGCGCTACCTGATCCCGGCCATCCGCGGCGAGCGGCACGACTGCGTCGCGATGACCGAACCTGGCTCGGGCTCCGACATCCGCTCCATGTCCACCACGGCGAGCCGGGACGGGGACGACTACGTCGTCAACGGCACCAAGCACTTCATCAGCCACGCCGACGTGGCGGATTTTATAATCCTGTTCGCCGCCACCGGGGTCGAGACCGAGACCGCCAGGAACGGCCAGGTCAAGAAGAAGATCACGGCCTTCCTGGTCGACAAGGACTCCCCCGGCCTGACCGTGACCAGGGGCTCGGGCTGCGTCTCGAACCGTGGCTACCATCAGTGCGAGCTGTCGTTCACCGATTGCCGCGTCCCGGCCGCCAACCTGCTCGGCGAGGAGGGGCACGGCTTCGACCTGATGGGCCAGTGGCTGGGCGCGACCAGGCTGACCGTCGCGGCCACCAGCATCGGCCGCGCCCGCCGGGTGCTGGACGCGGTCACCGAGTGGGCGGCGACGCGCCAGCAGTTCGGCCAGCCGGTCGGGCGGTTCCAGGGCGTCGGTTTCCAGCTGGCCGACCGCGCCACGGAGCTAGCCGCGGCCGAGCTCCTGACCTTGCGGGCCGCCGCGAAGTGCGACGAGGGGACGATGACCGACGCCGACGCGGCGATGGCCAAGCTGTACGCTTCGGAGATGCTGGGCCGGATGACCGACACCGCCGTGCAGATCTTCGGGGGCATGGGCCTGATGTCGCAGTTTCCCGCCGAACGCTGGTGGCGCGACGCCCGGGTTGAACGGATCTGGGACGGCACCAGCGAGATCCAGCGGCACATCATCGCCCGGTCCCTGCTGCGGCCCTACGGCGCGTGAGAACCGTGGACGTGCAGGTACGTGCGGACGGACCGGTCCTGGTCATCACCCTGGACCGGCCGAAGGCAAACGCGATCGACGTTCCGACCAGCCGGGCGCTTTACGCCGCCTTCGACCGGCTTCGCCGCGACCCCGAGCTCCGCGTCGCCATCCTCACCGGGGCCGGCGAGCGTTTCTTCAGCGCAGGCTGGGACCTGAAGGCGGCCGCCGAGGGCGAGGGGATCACCGCCGACCACGGCCCGGGCGGATTCGCCGGCCTGACGGAGTTCTACGACATCGGCAAGCCGGTCATCGCCGCGGTCAACGGCCTGGCGCTCGGCGGCGGCTTCGAGCTGGTCCTGGCCGCCGACCTGGTGGTGGCCGCCGAGCACGCGGAGTTCGCGCTGACCGAGGTGACGCTCGGGCTAGTGCCCGACGCCGGCGGCCTGCTCCGCCTGCCGGCCAGGCTGCCGCGCCCGATCGCCGTGGAGTTCCTGCTCACCGGCCGACGCATGACCGCCGCCGAAGCCGCCCGGTGGGGCCTGGTCAACCAGGTCGTCCGCGCCGACGGCCTGATGCAGGCGGCCTTCGACCTGGCCCACACGATCTGCGCGTCCGCCCCGCTGGCCGTGGCCGCCGCGCTGGAGATCCTGCGCGAGACCGAGGGCACCGCCGTGTTCGAGGGCTTTCACGTCCAGCTCGGCGACCTGCCGGCCTACCAGCGGATGCTGGAGTCCGACGATGCCCGCGAGGGCGTCCGGGCCTTCGCCGAACGACGCCGACCCCGGTGGGCCGGGTTCTGACCTCGGACGTCCAAGCTGGTCAGC
>JBOHCK010000369.1:0-5724 GCA_050698755.1 Streptosporangiaceae bacterium
GACAACGGCAAGCCCGTCGGCGTGGGGACTCGCCGCCGACGTGCCGCTGGCCGCCGACCTGTTCCACTACCTGGCGGGCTGGGCGACCAAGATCGAGGGCAACACGATCGACATCTCGGTGCCACGAGGCTCTCGAGGCCTACACCGAGGTCAAGGCGGTCACCACGCAGCTGTAGGCACCTCTAGCAGCGGGGGCCGGACCGGGTCCGGCCCCCGCTGCACGCCTGTTTACCGCCGGATCTGCTCAGGACTGACCGGCCCGACGGCCACGGTGGGGAGAGCCACCCCGTCGGCCCCGAAGTACGGGGGGTCAAGGACCGTGACGACTGCCTCGCCGCCTTGATCCGGGGGCCGGTCGGGCAGGCGGCAGGTGATGAGCGCGTCGCCGACCCGAACGTCGGCTTCCCACCCTGCTCCGGCCGGGCGCGTGGCCGCGACCACGCTGGCCAGCACGAGGCCCCGGTTCGCGGACGAGCCCGGTATCACCCGTTCGGGATGGACCCCGGCCACCGCCTGCTCCCCGGTACCGGGCGCTGCGGCGGGCACGAACCCGAGATACCCGATCAGCTCCGCCACCCTACGTGAACAGGGCCGCAGTACGACTTCGTCCGGCGCGCCGACCTGCAGCAATTCGCCGTGGTCGAGCACGGCCAGCCGGTCGGCGAACGCCTGGGCGTCGGTGAGCTCATGGGTGACGAGCACGGCGGGCACGCCTCGCTCGGTGACCAGCGTGCTCACCAGGTCGGTGAGCGTCCGCCGCAGGCTCGCGTCCAGGCCGGTGTAAGGCTCATCGAGCAGCAGAACGTCGCAGTGGGCGAGGAGCAGGCGGGCGAGGGCGACCCGGTGCGCCTGCCCGCCGGAAAGCCGGGCAGGCATCGCCGACAGCAGGTCGCCTATCCCCAGCACGGAAGCCAGCGAGGTCAGCTCGGTCCCTGAGCTGGTCGCAGAGGGCGCGTAGCACAGGTTGGCCCGGACCGACAAGTGCGGGAACAGCCCCGGGTTCTGACGCAGCAGCCCGACCCGCCGCTGCCAGGGCGGTACCGCGCGGACCGGGGGACCGGTCGAGGTGAGTACCCGGCCGTTGACCGAGATGAGGCCGCGGCGCGGCTGGACCAGACCGGCGATGGTCTCGAGCAGCGTCGTCTTGCCCGCGCCGGACGGCCCGAACAAGGCTAGCCGTTCACCGGGCGCCACCTGCAGCGCGGCCCGCACGGTGAACTCGCGCCTGTCAACCTCGACGTCGGCGTCCAGCACGGGCGCTCCAGATGTAGGCGGCGAGCGGCAGCGGTAGCGCGACCACCAGCAGGACCAGGGCATACGGCAGCGCGGAGGGCAGGCCGGTCTCCTGCAGCGTCGTATAGATCTCCAACGGTATCCCGTACGGGTGGTAGGCGATGATGATGACCGCCCCGAACGCGCCCATGGCGCGCGCCCAGGCGATGGCCAGCGACATGGCCAGGCCGGGCGCGGCCAGCGGCAGCGTCACCCGGCGGAACACCCGGCGCGGCCGGTCTCCGAGCAGGCCGGCCTGCTCCTCAAGGCGCGGCTCGACGCTGGCGAAGGCCGCCTGCGCGCCGAGCACGTAGTACGGCGCCGACTCGTAGACCTCCGCGATGACCAGGGCCAGGAACGTGTTAGTCGCGTTCTGGTGCAGGTCAGAGAGGATCTCGCCGATCGGCGTGTACGGGCCGACCATGAAGACCAGCAGCAGGCCGATGACCAGCGGCGGCAGCAGCAGGCTGCACAGCACGCCCGCCTCCCACACGCGCTGGAACGGCAGCTTGCCGCGGGCGAGCATCCAGGACAAAGGCGTGCAGATCAGGGCCAGCACGCCCAGCGTGACGAGCCCGGATTCAAGCGAGGTCACGACGGGCTGGAGCGCTCCCGGCTGCGTCAGCGCGCTTGCGATCGCGCTGCCCGAGATGTGGTCGAGCAGGACAATCACGGGACCGAGCAGGGCCACCCAGATTACGCCCGCCCCGACGACCGACACTATCGCCGATGCCGAGCCGATCCGGAGCTGGGCCCTCCCGATCCGCGCGACCCCACGCGGGCGGCGCTGTCCGGGAGGAAGGGAATCCCCCCGGACAGCGCCGCCCGCGGCAGCGGCCGGGCTAGATGCCCAGTGCACTCAAGATCTGTGAAGGCACCGCGGTCACGACTCCGGTCAGCGTTGGGGTCAGGATGGTGAAGCCACCACGCCTGTATTCTGCCAGTCCCGACAGCGTGTACCTGACGAACGCGATTCCGGCCGCAGTCGGCTTGCCGATGATCGTGATGTCGATGACCTGCGGCGATCCGTGCTTGACCACGCCGCCCACGATCTTCACCGACGCCGTGTGGTAGAGCGCCGCGTCCGAGAAGTCGCCCAGGTTGATCTGGGTCGGCAGCTTGATGTAGTCCAGGTGCAGTTCGATCGCCTGGGTGACGAACGCGCTGGCCGCGTCAAGCTGGCCCGATTGCAGAACCGAGTCGAGCGCGGACTCGGCGAAGATCTCGGACGAGTTGGCCGTGCCGAAGTTCGTGGTCCCCAGGATCTTAGCTACCGTGTTCGAAGGCAGGTGGTAGTACGACTGGGCGAGCTCCAGCATGTAGATGAAGTCGCGGCCCTGCGGGTCGATGTTGGGATCGGTCCTGCCCAGCCTCAGACCCGGGGTCTCCAGCAGCTTGAACAGGCCCGCCAGGGGCTTCTTGCCGTCCGCGTAGGCCTTGAACTGGCTGGCGTACCTGCTGTGCGGGTTGTAGGCAATGACCATCGAGGTGCCCGCGTACTGGATGTACCACTGGGTGAACTGGTTTTCAAGCGGCGTGATGTTGTCCCCGCCGACGCTCTCGAACACGTTCGGGTGGATCTCGCCGGCGGCGATGTCGGCCTCGATGGCACCGGAGGCCATACCGAACCCCGAGAACTTATAGCCGTCAGCTGCCGTGAAGGCCGGGCTGACGACCTTCTCGTTGAGGAACGTAAGCGAGGCCGCATAGGCCACGTTGACCGTGCCCTTCGGCTTCGCGGCCGCAGCGCTCGCCGGGGGCGACGTGATTGCTGCCGCGACCAGGCCGGTGCACACCGTGAAAAGCAGGGCGACGAAGCGCACTCTATTCTTTGCTAGGACAGAAGTCATTCCCCGAACATAGCTACTGACGGTTGCACCGCGCAAGAAACAAAGACATACCTCCGGCAGGTTGCACGGCATTTTTATCCCGAACGGCGCTTCGTGCCGGGCCACGGACACCTACGGCGACACCGAACGGAGCCTGAGCGGAGCCCCGTGATCCGCCCGGGCTCCGACAGGCGTCCGGGCTAGCCGCCCAACTCGCTAGAGATCGCCGAAGGCACCGAACTCGAGCTTCCGGCGACGGTCGGGCTCAGGATGGTAAAGCCGCCCGCCTTGTACTGCGCCAGTCCCGCGGCGGACAGCGTGTACTTGACGAACGCGATGGCGGCCGGGCGAGCTCCAGCATGTAGATGAAGTCGCGGCCCTGCGGGTCGATGTTCGGGTCGGTCCTGCCGAGCTTGAGGCCGGGCGTCTCCAGCAGCGTGAACAGTCCGGAAAGCGGCTTGCTGCCGTCGGCGTAGGCCTTGTACTGGCTGGCGTACTTGCTGGTCGGGCTATACGCGATGACCATCGAGGTGCCCGCGTACTGGATGTACCAGTTGGTGGACTTGGGCCTGCATCCCGCGGCGGCGAGCGCGGTGCAAACTACGGCGAACAGAGCTACGAGGGGTGCTCTCTTCTGGGCTGGGGCAGGTGTCATTTCCACGAACGTCGCCACTGCCCGTTGCGCATCGGTAAAACACTTGCCTCCGCGAGGCTGTCCGCCATTGTTATCGTGAACGGCGCTCCGCGCACCGTGATACCCACTTGGCAGGGTCAGCCCCCTGAGGCATTGTTGACCGCGTGAACACCCCCGATGTACCGATCCCGCCTGCTCCGGACGACCTGCGCGGGCTGGCGCGCGGCCTGTATCAGGTCGTCGATCTCGCGGAACGGATGCTGAGTGACGAGGCCGGGCCTTCCGCGGTGGGCCGGCGCATCATGGCCCACCTCGACTGCGAGCTGGCCGACGTGGTCCCGGTGACCGAGCGCTTCCCGCTCTGGGAGCACGTGAACGTCCAGCGCGGGGTCGACGCCTACCTGGCCGCTCACGGCGGTGGCGATGGATGGATCGGCCTGTCGAACGGGTTCCACCGGCCACACGAGAACATGCTCTCGCTCGTCAATTCCGCCTCGACGTCGCAGCTTAGCGCCGCGAACTACGGGACCGTCCCAGTCGGGCCTGACGAAAACACCGAGGCCGTCGTGCTCGGCCTGATCCTGACGGCCGCACCCGACGGCACACCGGTGGTGATCGGGATTCGCGCCGAGCAGGACTTCAGCCCGGTCTACACCGGCCTCGAGCTTCTGGCAGCCGACCGCGGGGCGGCCATCGCGACTCGCGACGAGATCGACCGGCTGATCCGGACCCACAACGTGTTCCGCGGGCAGGTGCTCAGCTTCAGCGAAAGTGAGCACTACGGCAACGAACTCGTCTCGTTCCTGCCCCGCCCGGCGGTCACGGCCGCGGACGTGATCCTCCCCGACGGCGTCCTGGCGACCATCGAAGGGCACGTCGTCGGCGTGGCCGACTGGTCGCATGACCTGCTGAGCGCAGGCCAGCACCTCAAGCGCGGCCTGCTGCTGTACGGGCCGCCGGGGACCGGCAAGACGCACACAGTGCGCTACCTGATGAGACGGCAGGCCGATAGCACGGTCATCCTGCTCACCGGTACGTCGATCCGGTTCATCGACCGGGCAGGCGGACCGTGCTCGTATCGCTGCGCGCCGGTGAGCGCCCGCCCGTGCTGCGCGGCCCGCACTTCGCCGAAGTGCTGGCCGAGATGGGCGGCGAGCATAACGCGCTCACCCGGTCGCTCCTCGGCGCCCCGCCCGCCAGCGAGCCCGGCGGGCCGCCGGCTGCTGACGGAGAACCAGTCCAACACCCGAGGCCCTGGCCCGTTCATCCCCGCGGTTGATTGAGAGAGGTTTGCCATGTCCCGTAGGACCAGCCCCCCGTTCCGCGCCGACCACGTCGGCAGCCTGCTGCGCCCGCCGCGGCTGCTGGAGGCCCGCGACGATTTCGTCGCGGGCCAGATCACGGCCGCCGAGCTGCGCACGATCGAGGACGAGGAGATCGGCAAGGCGGTGCGCATGCAGGAGGAGGTCGGCCTGCAATCGGCTACCGACGGGGAATTCCGCCGAGCCACCTGGCACATGGACTTCATCTACGCCCTGGGAGGCGTCTCCAAGGCCCCCGGTCACATCCAGGTCAAGTTCACCAACCCCTCGGGAACCATCGAGTGGACCCCGGCCGCGCTGCACGTCGGCAGCAGGGTCCATATCGACGAGACGATCTTCGGTGATGACTTCACCTTCCTGAAGTCGCAGGTGACGACGGCCGTGCCCAAGCAGACGATCCCGTCGCCGAACATGGTCCACTACCGTGGCGGCCCGGCCATGCTGGACCCGGCCGTCTACCCCGACATCGAGGAGTTCTGGGCCGACCTGGCCGCCGCCTACGCCGACGAGGTCGCCCGGCTCGGCGCCCTGGGCTGCACCTACCTGCAGTTCGACGACACCAGCCTGGCCTACCTCAACGACCCCGCCCAGCGCGCCGAGATCACCGGCCGCGGCGAAGACGCCGAGCACCTGCACCACCGCTACATCAGCCAGATCAACGCCGCCA
>JBOHCK010000370.1:0-5635 GCA_050698755.1 Streptosporangiaceae bacterium
GGCGGGAGGGTGAACACGCGGTCCACGACCAGCCGCGGATCCGGAGCCAGCTCGTAGCCGAGGCCGAGCTCGAAGCGGCCACTGAGCACCCCCTCGGCGAGCGCGTCGAGGTCGACTTCGTGGGTCTGCAGTCGCAGCTGCGGGTAGCGCTCGGCGCAGGTGGCGATCAGATCGGGCAGCACGTACGGGGCGAGCACCTCGAAGCAGCCGATCGACAGCGCCCCGGCCAGCCCGTAGCCGAGCCCGTGAGCCTCGCTGGCCAGCTCCCCGGCCTCGGCCAGCAGTCGCCGGCAGGCGATCAGGAGCTGCTCGCCGGCCGCGGTGAGGGTGACCCCGCGGGCGTGATGGCGCAGCAGCAGCTGCACGTCGAGGGCCCGCTCGAGGTCGGCGAGCGCAGTCGACATCGCCGACTGGGACAGGTGCACGCGCGCCGCCGCGCCGGTGATGCTGCCAGACTCGGCGACCGCGACGAAATACTCCAGCTGGCGCAGCGTGTAGTCGGCCACCTCGGCCCCGGTTAGCGGCTCGTCCGATAGGCGAGGTAGCCACGCTGGGTCGCGATGTGGTCGGCCACGTACCTGGCGTCGTGCCAGACCCCCCAGATGAAGCTCGATCCGCGGCGGGATAGCCAGGGCAGGCCCAGGAAGTAAACGCCGGGCTCGGACGACACGCCGCGCCGGTGCTTCGGCTTGCCGTTCTCGTCGAACGCGTCGACGCGCAACCAGCTGTAGTCGACGGTGTAGCCGGTCGCCCAGATGACCGAGGTGACTCCGGCGGTCGCGAGGTCGAGTTCGAGGAGTGGGTCGGTCACGTAATTCGGGTCGGAACCCAGAATTCTGGCCGACGGTTCTTCGGGGAGATCTAGGCCGTTCTGCGCGATGTAGGCGTCGGCCTGGTCGAGCAGGGCCAGGTAGTTGGCGTCGCCGTGGGCGATGTTGTCGCCGACGTCCGGCGCGAAGCGCATGGCGCCGTGGTCGAACGACGTGGTCCGGCCGACCAGGATGATGCCGCGGGAGGCGAGCGCGCGGAAGTCGACGGTGTGGCCGCCGTGCACGCCACTCACCGCGATGGTGACGTGCTCCGCGCCCTGGGGAGGAGTCTCAAGGTCCCACAGGCCGAGGACGCCGAGCCACCAGCAGTAGTCGCGCTCGCGGTATCTTCGCGGGGGCCGGTCATGCGGTCCGACGGAGAGGAAGACGCGCCGCCCCGACTGCGCGAGCTCGTCGGCGATCTGCACTCCTGACGATCCGGCTCCGACCACGAGGACGGCGCCGTCAGGCAGCTGCTTCGGATTGCGGTAAGCGCTGGAGTGGATCTGCAGCACACCCGCGTCGCCGGGAACAATCGGCGGGATGACGGGTCGCTGGAAGGGCCCGGTCGCGGCGACAACGAAGCGGGCGTCGATGGTCCCGTCCGATGTTTCCACCGTGAAGCCGGACTCGCCCGGGTTCCTCTGCACGGACGTCACCTCGACGCCGCACCGGATTGGTGCGGCGATCTTCTCCGCGTAGGCGACGAAGTAGTCCGCGACCTGCTCCTTTGAGGCGAACCCATCGGGATCGACGTCGGAGAACTCCAGATCGGGAAAGCGATCGTGCCAAGCAGGCCCGTTCGCAACCAGGGAGTCCCATCGCTCTGAGCGCCATCGCTCAGCGATGCGCTGCCGCTCCAGGACGAGGTGCGGCACGCCGCAGTTGCTCAGGTGCTCACTCATCGCCAGCCCGGCCTGGCCTGCGCCGACTACGAGAACCTCAACCTGTTGGCTCGACATCCCAGCCTCCACTTCTGCCATCAATGCTCCACGGCTAGCAAACCCGTGTCCAACAGATGTTTCTGGCCTTCTAGTTCTGTTCTGCCGATGCATGGAGGAGCCGGGCGCGGACTCCTGCGCGGGTGGCGGCGTCGATGACGACGGCCGCCAGGGCGGCGGCGCCGTCCAGGACGGCCCGATCGGCGGCCGGCCCGGCGCAGTGCGCGGCGAACTCCGGCTGGTGGTTGACCGCAGGGAGGGAGTCGATGCCGAGGTAGGGGTGGATCGCGGGTAGGCGCAGGGAGACGTTGCCCATGTCGGTGGAGGCACGGGTCATCCGCGCGCCGACGCCGGGGTCGGTGAATGGGCGGCCGAGATCGCGAGCGTTGGCCAGGAACAGGTCGAGCAGCTGATCGTCGTTGCGGAACTCCGCGTAACGCGGGCTTTCCGGCTTGATCACCAGCCCGCAGCCGGTGGCCAGCGCGCCGGCTTCGAAGCAGGCACGGACGCGCGGTTCGATCAGGTCGAGTTCGGCCAGCGACGCGGCGCGAACGTACCAGCGGCCCTCGGCACGGTCGGGGATGGCGTTGGGCGCGAGTCCGGCGTGGGTGACGATCCCGTGCACCCGGACCGATGCGGGCAGCTGCTGGCGGAGGAGTCCGATCGCGACCTGGGCGACGGTGAACGCGTCGGCCGCGTTGACGCCCAGTTCGGGGTAGGCGGCCGCGTGCGCGGTCTTGCCTCGGTAGGTGACGTGCTGATGGTCGACGGCGAAGGGCTCGGCCCGGGCGGCATCGGCCGGGCCCGGGTGGATCATCATCGCCGCGTGCAGCCCGTCGAAGGCACCGCGGTCGATCATGTAGATCTTCCCGCCGCCGCCTTCCTCGGCGGGGGTGCCGAGCACGGTGACGGTGAGCCCGAGCTCGTCGGCTACTCCGGCCAGGCCCGTGGCGGCGCCGATGGCGGCAGCGGCGATGATGTTGTGTCCGCAGGCGTGGCCGAGCCCGGGTAGGGCGTCGTATTCGGCGCAGATCCCGATGTGCAGTTCGCCGCTGCCGATGCTGGCGGTGAACGCGGTGGGCAGCTCGCAGGCGCCGCGCGTGACCGCGTAGCCGAGCCCGTCCAGCGCGTCGGTGAGCCAGCCGGCAGCGCGGTCTTCCTGCCAGGCGGTCTCGGGGTGGGCGTGGATTCGGTGGCTGAGCTCAAGCAGCTCGTCGGCGGCGGCAGCGATCCGTGATCGGGCCTGCTCCTTGGCGGTCACTGGTCGCCCGGCACGCCGTAAGCTGGCGCGCTGGCCGGGTGCAGGCCGCGGGTGATGTAGTCCAGGCGTTGGGGCTGCCATAGCGCCCAGAGCCGGCCCAGCTCCCCGATCGGGTCGTCGTGCCAGTCGACGCGCAGGTCAGTTTCCGCCCAGCCGGCGGTGGGGTGGGTGACGGCCAGCCCGGCGGAGTGCACCGGGCCCGCCTCCCCGCCGGCGGATAGCGCCGCGGTCAGGGCGTGCAGCAGCCGGGCGGCGAGGGTGTCGCCCGGATGGTGTTCGAACGCAGCGAGCATGACGTCGATGACGTCGCCGGAGGCGAGCAGGTTGCCCGCCGCGACGGCACCGTCGCCGAAGACGAGATGATGTGTGCCCAGCGTGTGCCGACCGGAGTGGCCGGCGACCCGCCCGGCTGCGTCGACGACGGTGAGTTGCCGGTAGTCAGCGGTGGAATCGGCGGCGACGACCGCGGCCATTGCCCCGGCGGCGCTGTCGCCGGCCGCGAGCCGACCGAGCAGTCGCTCGCCGAGGCGGGGGTCGGTGATGTTCTGCGATGCGGACGCGCCGACGCCGGGGCGCAGATGGCTACAGCGGGCGGCCACGGCGGGGCTGGAGGAGCTAATTGCGATGCCGAACGCTCCGGTGTCGGGGCAGCGGGCGGCGAGCGAGAACGTCACGATGTCGCCGAGCGGACGGCGATGGCGTCGATCTCGACCAGCCACTCCGGGCGGGCCAGCGCCGAGACGACCAGTCCGGTAGAGACCGGGTATACGCCCTTCAGCCAGCGGCCCATCACCCGGTACACCTGCTCGCGATAGCGGGGGTCGACCAGGTAGACGGTGACCTTGACGATGTCTTGCAGTGAGGAGCCTGCCTCGCGGAGCAGCAGGTCGATGTTGGCCATGGCCTGCTCGGCCTGCGCGGTGACGTCGCCGACGCCGACGTTCTCCGACGTGTCGAGGTTCTGCCCGATCTGCCCGCGCAGGTAGACGGTGTCGCCGGCGACGACGGCCTGGCACAGGTCGTTGTCCAGGTTCTGCTCGGGGTAGGTGTCGCGGGTGTTGAACGGGCGGATACGGGTGTGCGTGCTCACGCAGTTCCTCCGGTGATCATGGATTCCCAGGATGTCACCCGGACGGCTCGCCTGGGGCAGTGGTGTAGGCGGCTATGGTCCGACCGGCCATGGCGCGTGCCTCGGCTTCGTCGTCGCCGGTAGCTATATGGGCCTCGCACCAGCGCTCGCCGCTGAGCCTCATGAAGCGCCTGCCCTCCTCGGACGCCGCCCACGCCATATGCTTTCCCTCGGGTCTACCGCTGAGCGGCCGGATAGGTGGAGGGTCAGGCCCATGACGATCATGTCCCAGCCGATACCTACCGCGGCGGGGCCGCATTCGGCCCAGCGTTCGTCGCCGGCACGCGCGATGTGCTCGATCTCGAGCCGCGTCTCCTCGGCCGCCTCGGGCGTCAGCCGCACTTCGATCCAGGTCACCTGGCCGCCGAACTCCCAGGTGGCGAAGAAGCTCTTCGGCGGGTCACACCGTTCGATGGTGCCGCCCGCGTTGCCTTGGAGCTGGTAATGGCCGCCGAGCCGCAGATCACCCGAGACCGGCAGGAACCATCTGGGGATGCGCTCGGCGTTGGTGCACGCATCCCAGACGTCCTCGATGGCGGCGCCGTACGTCCGGCTGATGGTGACGGTGCGCGCCTGGCCTGCCTCCAGAACCCGCGTGCCGACCGTGCGCCTTACTGAATTGATCTGCTGGATCACGTCGATCATGGAGCATTTCCCCCTTCGGTCGGTCCTGCGCCGCCGCGGCGGCGTTCGCGCCTGCCCCGGGCCAGTTCAGTGGCCAGCGCGTCCAGGTGCGGAGCCCAGAAACGCCGGAATCGGTCGAGCCACACGTCGAGTTCCTGCAACGGCACGGAGTTCAGCGCGTACAGTCGCCTGGTTCCGTCGGGCCGCACGGTCGCCAGGCCGCCGTCACGGAGCACCTTGAGATGCTGCGAGACAGCCGGCTGAGAGATCCCGAACTCGGGCTGGATCACCGCGCAGATCGCGCCGGAGGTCATCTCGCCGTCGGCGACCAGCTCGAGAATCCGGCGGCGCACCGGATCGCCGAGTACATCGAGCGCGTGCACCATGCGAAAATATCAAGTGTTACTTATATAGGTCAAGGCTTAATTAATGAGGCGCCCGCGGGCGTTCAGGTCGGCTGCGACAAGCGCGCCTCGGGCAGGACTGGCTCGAACAACTCCACCGGGTTGCCTGACGGGTCCTCGACCAGAATCTGCTTGCCGCCGACGCCGGCGACGATCTCGTTCCTGAAGCGCACGCCGACCTTCCGCAGTCCGTCGACCGCGACGGCCAGGTCGGCCACCTCGATCGCGAACCTGTTCCATCCGCCGGGCGCGGGGACGCTTCCGGCCGGCATGGCCTGACCGCCGCCCGGCCCGGCACCCGGAGCGCTGAGCAGCAGGCGCAGGTCGCCCCGCGACATCATGGCGAACGCCGGGGCGGGGTGTATCACCTCGGTGAAGCCCAGGTTGTCCCGGTAGAAGGCGATCGCCGCGTCGACGTCTTCGACGATGTACCGGACGCTGACCGTGGGCATCGCCGCTCCTTCCTC
>JBOHCK010000371.1:0-5616 GCA_050698755.1 Streptosporangiaceae bacterium
CGGTGCCGGCTGACGACGAACAGCGCGTAGTCCACGCCCACGCCGAGCGCCACTATGACGGCGACCTCGGGTACCCAGTTCGCGACCGAGACGGCGTGCGTGAGGATGTCGACGATCGACAGGCCTGCCCCGATCGCCACCAGCGCCGAGATCAGCGGCAGGAGCGCAGCGGACACCGAGCGCCGGAACGCGATGAACAAGACGATCAGCGCGAGCACGATCCCCAGAATTACGCTGGTGTAATCTCCGCCGCTCACCGCGACGTTCTCGATCGCCGCGCCGCCCAGCTGTACGTTCAGCAGCGCGCTGTCGGCGGACTGGGCGGTGGAAACGATCGCTTGGACAGCCGAGTTCGGGACGTTCGACGCCTGTTCGTCGAGGATTACCGTGGCCAGGCCGATCGTGCCGTCCTTGCCGATCTGGCCGCCCGGGCCGTAGGGGGAGGTCACTGAGCTCACATGGGAGAGCCGGGCGACCCGGGCGAGCATCGACGTGACCGCCGCCTCGGCGGCCGGCGAGCGCAGCGTCCCCTGCCTGGCCTGCACCACGATCTGATCGCTGTCCCCTGCCTGGGCGGGGTAGTCCGCCTGGAGCACGCTCAGGGCCTGGGTGGAATCGGTCCCCGGCAACGCGTCGTTCTCCGTGTACGCCGATCCGGCCAGCAGGCCGATGGCGAAGAAACCGATCAGGGCTATCAGCCATCCGGCCAGGACGGCCTTCCGGTGCACGAAGCACCAACGGGCGAAACCAGCCATCGCCTTGTCCTCTCTGGGCGTCTCAAGTCATGGACCCGCGTTTTACTGCAATCGTGGGCGATCGGCGCGGAGATTTCGTCGGCTCAGCATCGGCTTCCGGCCTACGTCAGGGGACGTAGCGGGGCGGCTTCGGGTACGCACAACGTGCAGGCGAGGATGCGTCGCCTGCGCGATGCACCTGGTCAGATAGCTCGTTACGCTTGAACTGAGATGAGAGATCCTGCCGCCGCACTCGCCGCACGGGCGTCCCGCGCGCTGTCGCGGACGCTGAGCGTGCGCCGGGATCTCGCGCTGCCGCTCGTGGTGCTCGCGGTGCAGCTCACCTGTGCCGCAGCGATCACCGGCGCGAACGCCAACCTGTTCGGCCCGCATGCACCACTCGACGCGGTGGACTGGGTGCTGCTCGTGGTCGGCCCGGTGGCCCTGGTCGCGCGGCGCCGGCATCCGGTGCCGGTGCTGTGGGTGATCGTCGCCACGACGCTCCCGTCGTCGGGCACTGGTCTGGCTCATGTCAGCATGGTGGTCGCGTTCTTTGTGGCGGCCACCGCCGGGAAGCGCTACGCGGCCTGGTCGGCGCTGGCACTGTGCTTCGTCTGGACGATCTGGCTCGCCCCGCTCGCTTACGATTACCCGATCCCGCCGGTAAACGACATGCTGCTGCTCGCGGGATGGACGCTGGCGCTGGTGATCGCGGCCGAGGCGACCCGGATCCGGGCCGAGCGGGCGTACGCGACCAGAGCCAGCCGTCAGCTCGACCAGCGCCGCCACCAGAGCGAGGAGCGGCTGCGGGTCGCCAGGGACCTGCACGACGTGATCGGCCACAACATCTCGCTCATCAACGTCCAGGCCAGCATGGGCCTTGACCTCATGGACAGCCAGCCAGAACAGGCGCGCGCGGCGCTGAGCGCGATCAAGTCGGCGTCAAAAGAAGCACTCGAGGAGCTGCGCACGATGCTGACGACGCTGCGCCGTGACGACGACGCCGCGCCCCGCTCGCCCGCCCCCGGGCTCGACCGCCTCCCCGAGCTCATCGAGCTCACCAGGGCCGCCGGCCTCAGCGTCGAGGTCGAGATCGCCGGACAGGCGCCGCCGCTGCCCGCCGCCGTGCAGCTAGCCGCGTACCGCATCATCCAGGAGTCGCTCACCAACGTCGCCCGCCACGCCGGGCGGGCCCGGGTCACGGTGCAGGTGACCTACGACGACGCGGACATGCACGTCGAGATCGACGACGACGGGACGCCCCCCTCCGGAGGGGCCGCCGCGACCGGGACGGGGAGCGGGATCACCGGCATGCGGGAACGCGCCACCGCCCTCGGCGGCGACCTGTCCGCCGGGTTCCGGCCGGGCGGCGGGTTCCGGGTCAGTGCACGCCTGCCGGTCAGGCCCGCGGCATGATCCGCGTCCTGATCGCCGATGACCAGAGCCTGGTCCGCGCCGGTTTCAAGGCGCTGCTCGACGCCCGCGACGACATCGAGGTCGCCGGCGAGGCCTCTGACGGAGCCGGCGCCGTTGAGCTGGCCAGAAAGCTCCGGCCCGACGTGATCCTCATGGACATCCGCATGCCGGGACTCGACGGGCTCGAAGCCACCCGCCGGATCACCGCCGACCCGGACCTTGCCGGCGTGCGCATCGTCATCCTCACCACGTTCGGGCTCGACGAGTACCTCTTCGACGCCCTGCGCTTCGGCGCGAGCGGCTTTCTCCTGAAAGATACCGAGCCGGCCGACCTCGCGACCGCGGTCCGGGTCGTGGCGCACGGTGACTCGCTGATCTCCCCCAGCATGACCCGCAGGCTTGTGGCCGAGTTCGCCAGCCGGGCCAAGGAACCCCACCCGGCAGCCGAACTCGATGCGATCACCCAGCGGGAGCGCGAAGTGATGACGCTTGTCGCCGATGGCCTCACCAACGACGAGATCGCGCAGAAGCTGTACATGAGCCCGGCCACCGTGCGCACCCACGTGAGCCGGGCGATGACCAAACTCGGCGTACGAGACCGGGCGCAACTCGTCGTCCTGGCCTACGAAACGGGCCTGGTGCGCCCCAACTGGCTTAGCTGAAGGTTGGCTCCGCCCAGCCCGGCATCGCGATCAGCACCAGCACGGGTTCCGCGCAACACCACGGCCCCTGGCCCGGCTGGGCCTTACGGTCACGACGGGGGCCATGGCGAGCGGATGAGGCGCTCGATGTCCTCGCCGAACGGCCGGTCGCCGTCGATCGGGCCGATGATCGCCGCGAGCCAGTCCAGCAGCGCCGCGCACCCCGGGGGCGCCGGGCGCTCCGACAGCGCCGAACCCTGGTACCCGGCCAGCAGCTCGCACGCCGTGACCGCGCGAGCGTGGTGCAGCGCGGCGCGGAGTTTCTCGGCGGCCTCCCAGGCGAACGACTGCACGTCCTCCTGGCCGCCCGACGTCTCGATCAGGCCGACCGGCGTCGAGGTCGCCAGGCGCCGCATGGCGTGGACTTCCCCGGCGGCGCGCTTGTGCACAGGCGACATCCCGGCCTCGGGGCCCGGGTGGCGGGCCAGCTGCGCGGGCAGCCCGGTGACCCTGGGATCCAGCAACCGGTGGAGGCGGGCCGCCGCCACCTCGGCCGCGTGGCAGAACGCCGCGGTGAGCTGGTCGCAGTGCGCGGCCAGGTCGATTCCGTGGAACCCGGCGGTCCCGATGAACCGCCCGTCCAGGAAGGCGGGGGAGTCGGTGACCCCGGCCAGGGCGCGGTGCACGGCCGCCTCGAGCTGGGCGGCGGCCCGCAGCACCTGGGTGAGCACGGGCCCGGCCACCCGGAACGACAGCGGGGCCTGCAAGGAGCGTGGCGCCGCTTCCGAGCCGACGGCGGCGCGCAGCCGCCCGAGCACCCCGGCCAGGAGCTCGTCGCCGCGCCCGCAGGCCGCATCGTAGGGGTCACGCGGGGCCCGGGCCACGACGATCGACAGCGCCGCGGACGCCTCCATGAGCGAGGCGAGCGCGGCAGTCTCCCCGAGGCGGAGCGCGCACAAGCCGGTGACCCCCGGTACGCCCTCGATGAGGGCGATGCCCTCCTTCGGGCCGAGGCTGAACTCGTCAAGACCGCGGGCTCGCAGCGCCTGCGCCGCCGTCAGCAGGGTGCCATCGGGCCCGATGACCTGGCCGATCCCGGCCACCGGCCCGAACGCGTGCGCGAGCTGCATGATCTCGCCCGCGGCGCCCATGCCGGTGCGCGGCACGGCCGGCACGATGCCGTGGTTGAGGAAATCCGCGAGCCGCTCGCAGAGCCCGCCCGACACGCCGGCGTCACCGGAGAGGAACGTCAGCAGCCGGGCCGCGTAGACCGCCCGCACCTCGGGGCTCGTCCAGCCATGGCGGGCCTCCCGTGGCCCGTGCTAGCAGGACGTTGCGCTGGTGGGAGCGCTGCTCCTGCTCGGTCAGGCGGACCGAGGCCAGCGCCCCCAGGCCCGTGTTCACGCCGTACACCAGCCGCCCGTCGCCGAGCGCCCGCCGGGCCTGCTCGCAGCGGTCCTCGACCTCCTTGAGCAGGTCCGTCCCGATGGCGACGCCGCCGCCGACGGCGACGGCCCTGATGAGCCCGAGATCCGTGTCGCCGCCCTCGGTAATCAGGATCGCAGGCATCGCTATCGGTACCTGAGCATCGTGCCCGCGTCCTGCGCTTCCGCTCGGCGCAGGATGGCCAGGCCGACCGCGATGTCGAGGATGGCGAGCCCGCGGTGCCACAGCAGGATCCGCTCCTGGCTGGATTCCCGGCCGGGCACCCGGCCGGTGACGATCTGGCCGAGCTCGGCGTAGAGCGAGGCCGCGGTCAGCCGGCCGGTGTCCACGTGCGGGCGCAGCGCGCCGAACCGGCCCGACTGCGCCTCCCGCCAGTCGTCCACGACCACCTTGTCCATCACGTCGAGCAGGCCGAGTTCGACCGCGCTGACCGTGCCGTACGGGACGACGAAGGCGCCGGGCTTGACCCAGGCGGCGCGGAGCAGCGGCTCGGGGACCGTCAGCCGTGACGCCTCGACCAGGATGTCGGCCCCGTCGAACGCCTCCTCGGCGGTGGCCGTGACCCGGATGCGCGTCGCGGTAACCGCGGCCAGCTGTCGCGCGAAGGCCACCCGCGACTCGAGCCTGCGGCTGGTGACCCGGATCTCATCCAGGCTGAACAGCTCGTCGAGGAGGACAACATTCCAGAACGCGGTGCCGCGGGCCCCGACGTGCCCGAGCACCCGGGAGTCCCGCCGGGCCAGGTAGCGGGCCCCCACCTCGATGCGAACTACTGGCGCGTGCGACGACTGGTTGACCTCGGCAGCTAGCTCATGGTGTTTGCTCATGGTGTTTGTGGTCGCGCATGCGAGCGGTTGCGCGCCCTTGTTGCTGTACTTACTGCTGTACAGAGTTGACGCTTTAATTAGGCCTCGTCCCCGTCGTCATCGGGCGTGTCGGGGTCGCGCAGGTCGCGGATCGCGCCAGGGGCCAGGTCGGGCAGCAGGAAGCTGTAGGCGCCGTGCACCCCGAGATGCCGGCTGACGAACGGGGACAGCCGGGCCATGTCCTCCTCGCGGACCGGGTAGCCCTGCGCCCTGAGCTGGCGGACGGCGGCGTCCAGGTACACGGTCGTCCACAGGACGACGCAGTTCAGGACGAGCCCGAGGACGCCGAGCTGGTTCTCCAGGCCCCGCTCGTAGCGGTGACAGCTCGCCCTTCTTGCCGTGGCAGATCTTACGGGCGAGGGCGTGGCGGCCTTCCTGCAGGTTGCGGATGCCCTTGATGTCGCGCCGGTAGGTCTCGTCCACGTCGATGTAGGCGAGGATGTGCAAGGACTTGAAGATCCGGCCGTAGGCGGCGATGGCCTCGCCCAGGGTTGTGGGGTGCCCGTCGCGCTG
>JBOHCK010000372.1:0-5575 GCA_050698755.1 Streptosporangiaceae bacterium
CCGGCCTCGCCGGCACCGTCCAGGGCGTCACCGGCGGCCTGGGCTTGTAACAGCACAACAGCACAACAGCACCGCGGGCCCGGTAGCCCGCACCAGGTGAGGTAACACCACAGGGCGTGCCCCGGCCAGGCTGACGGGAGCCAGGCCGGGGGCACGCCCCAGGACAAAGCCAACACCTGGATCAAGACCGAACCAGCAAACAACGAAGAGGTGACGCTACAGGTCACATGCACCGCGGCATCACATGAGCAAGAGCCGAGAAACGACCGCAGGCACGGTCGCTATCAGTCGAGGTCGCCGTAGCCCGGATCGATGACTTCCGGGTCGACCCCGAGTATCTCGGCGAGTTCTTCGACCACCACGTCGAAGACGAGTTCGCTCAATTCCTCCTCGTCCTCGGCCCGTGCGAGCAACGGCCGCCGGAACAGGACGATGCGAGGTCCCGAGGCGGGGTTCCCCGGATCGCTGGTATCCGGGGAACCGCGGACGATGCGAGCGAGCGGTATGCCGTCCTCGCCGATGGTGTCGAAGTCGGGAACTTCCTGGACCGCGAACTCCACGTCGGAAAGCTCGGTCTCCCAGCGCGGCTCGAGCCGCGCGACGGCCTCTAGGACGAGGTCGTCGAACTGCTGTGAGCGGCTCCGGTACAGCGGAACTCCGGGCGGGACGAGCCTGCCGCGCAGCCCGCGCCCGTGGCGGTCACGCCGCCGCGGACGGGCGCCGGAGGCTGGCCGGGAACCGCCGTCCTCGCTGGTCTGCACAGTTACCGAGGGTATCGTGTCGCGCCGCTGGTCGGCACGCCCGTGCCGAGACGGAGCAACACGCGCAAAGCACGACACGAAAATGGTGCCGGCTCATCGGTGATGGCGTTACCGCCCCCGGGCGGATACCGTCACCATTATCTCCGATGCCGTCCCAAGGGTTCCGGGACGCGGTCTCCAGCGCGACGTGAGCGAGGTGGGCTGGTGGGTTCCCGTTGCTGCTCGCGCACCGCGTGTAAGCATCCTCCGGTCTATACGCTGACGTACGTCTACCGGGACTCCACCGCGGTGCTCGGACCGCTGGCCGCGTACGTGGAGCCGCACTGCTACGACCTGTGCGAGAAGCACGCCGGTCGGCTCGTCGCGCCGCGCGGCTGGGACGTGGTGCGGCTGCCGCTCGAACCGGCCTCCGAGCGCGCCGATGACCTGGAGGCGATCGCCAACGCGGTGATGGAGGCGTCGCCGCGGGTGCGTGCCGACAAGGAGCCCGTGGGCCAGGGCGTCGAGGTCGGCCGGCGCGGGCACCTGCGCGTGCTGCGCTCCGGCCCTCCGCAGGACCGATAGGCTCGGCAGTGCCCCCGGCCGCCCGGCCGGGGTCAGCCCAGTCAGCACGGGAGGCAGGTCCTGCAGTGGGTGATCTGGCCAGCATCGTCAAGGCGTATGACATCAGGGGCGTCGTCCCCGACCAGCTTGACGAGGGCGTAGCCGAAGCGGTCGGCGCGGCATTCGCCAGGCTGACCGGCGCCAGGACGATGGTGACCGTGCACGACATGCGCACGTCCTCGGGCCCGCTCGCGGACGCGTTCGGCCGCGGCGCGGCGTCGCAGGGCGCCGACGTGCTGGCCGCGGGCCTGGGCTCGACCGACATGCTGTACTACGCCAGCGGTGACCTCGGCATCCCGGGCGCGATGGTCACGGCCAGCCACAACCCGCCGCAGTACAACGGGATCAAGCTGTGCCGGGCCGGTGCCAAGCCCGTGGGCATCGAAACGGGGCTGAAAGACATTCAATCTTTGGCCGAACGACCGATGGTTCCCGCCCCGTCCCCTGGCACCATCTCGCACCGTGACCTGCTGCCCGCCTACGCGGAGCACCTCAGGAAGCTGGTCGACATCTCCGCGATCAGGCCGCTGACCGTGGCGGTGGACGCCGGCAACGGGATGGCGGGCCGCACGGCCCCCGCGGTGTTCGAGGGCCTGCCGATCACCCTGATCCCGCTCTTCTTCGAGCTCGACGGCACGTTCCCGAACCACCAGGCCAACCCCATCGACCCGGAGAACCTGCGCGACCTGCAGCGCGCGGTGACCGAGCACCACGCCGACATCGGGCTCGCCTTCGACGGTGACGCCGACCGGTGCTTCGTGGTGGACGAGCGGGGCGAGCTCGTCTCACCCTCGACGCTCACCGCGCTGATCGCGACCCGCGAGCTGGCCCGCGAGCCGGGCGCGACGATCATCCACAACCTGATCACCTCCCGCGCGGTCCCCGAGATCATCGCCGAGCACGGCGGTGTCCCGGTGCGGACCAGGGTCGGCCACTCGTTCATCAAGGCGAAGATGGCAGAGCGCGCCGCGGTGTTCGGCGGCGAGCACTCAGGGCACTTCTACTTCAGGGACTTCTGGTTCGCGGACTCCGGCATGCTCGCCGCGCTGCACGTCCTGGGCGCGCTCGGCGAGCAGGAACGCCCGCTGTCCCGGCTGCTCGCCGAGTACTCCAGGTACCACGCCAGCGGCGAGCTCAACTCCCTGGTCGCCGATCAGGCCGCGGCGACCGCGCTGGTCAAGGAGGCGTTCGCGGGGCGCCCCGGCGTCAAGACCGATGAACTCGACGGGCTCACGGTCAGCGCCCGCGCCTGGTGGTTCAACCTGCGCCCGTCTAACACCGAGCCGCTGCTACGGCTTAATGTCGAGGCAGACACCGAGGACACGATGACGGCCGTGCGCGATGAAGTGCTCGGTCTGGTCAGGGGCACCGCGTAAGGAGAAGTTCATGCTCGTCGACGCCTGGCTCCTGGACATCCTGGCCTGCCCGCAGTGCCATTCGCCGCTGCGGGCCGACGAGGACGCCAGCGAGCTCGTGTGTACGAACCAGGAGTGCGGGCTGGCTTACCCGGTCCGCGACGAAATCCCGGTCCTGCTGGTAGAAGAGGCCCGGCGGCCTGGCGAACAGGCGTGAGCGAGGGCCTAGACGACTGGGGCGGGACGGAATTCATCCTGGCCGCGGACCGGCTCGATACTCCCGACGTCATCCAGGCCGCGGATCCCGGCGACATGCTGCGGCAGGTGGCGTCGTCGGCGGCCCAGGTGCGGACCGCGCTGCGGTCGTGCCAGGAGACCGACCTGTCGGCCTTCACCCCGGACGTCAGGCCCCGCGCGATCGTCGCGGTCGGGCTGGGCAGTTCGGGCGTGGCGGCCGAGATGCTCCACGCCCTGGTCGGGCGGAGCAGCCCGGTCCAGGTGGTGGCCTCACGCGGCGGGCGCCTGCCGGGCTGGGTGGGGGCGGCCGACGTGGTGATCGCGGCGTCCAGTTCGGGCACCACCGCCGAGACGCTGGCCATCGCGACCGAGGCGGCCCGGCGCGGCTGCCGCCTGGCTGGTGTGGGTGCCGAGGGTTCCCCGCTGCACCGCATCGCCGAGCAGGCCCGCGCCCCGTTCATCCGCGTCGTCCCGGCCGGGTTGCCGAGGGCGATGCTGTGGAGCCTGGCCATCCCCATGCTGGTGATCGCGGAGCGGCTCGGCGTGACCCGGATCGAGCCTGACGTCTACGAACTGGCCGCCTGCCGCCTGGAGGATGTATCCCATCAGTGCCGCCCGACCAGCGAGTCGTTCGTCAACCCCGGCAAATCGCTGGCCCTCGACCTGGCCGGGGCGCTCCCGGTGGTGTGGGGGACGACGGAGCTGGGCGGGGTCGCCGCGCGGCGGTTCGCCGGTCAGCTCAGCGAGAACGCGAAGTACCCGGCGATCGTCGGCATGCTGCCCGAGGCCGCCTACGACCAGCTCGCCGCGTTCGACGGGCCGTTCACCCCCGCGGCGCTCCCGTCCGCGGTCGGCCGGGAGCGTCACCCCGAGGCGCCGGGTGGTCCGTCCGACCTGGACGACCTGGCCTGGGACCTGGACTACGACGAGACCGAGGCCGAGGCCAGCGGGTTCACCCCGCTGCGGCTGGTGCTGATCACCGACCCGGGGGAGGACCAGCGGATCTCGGCCCAGCGCGCGGCGATCACCGAGCTCGCGGCTCAGCGCGGGATCGGGTTGTCCGAGCTGGCCATGGACGGCGAGCACCCGCTGGTGCGGCTGGCCGGCGTGCTGCAACTCGCCGACTACGCCAGCGTGTACCTGGGCATCGCATCCGGGATCGACCCCGGCCAGGCCGCGGCGATCACGGACCTGCAGGCGCGGATCGAGTAAATGAGGGCAGTCTTCGCCGCGCTCGCCGCCAACCTGGGCATCGCGGTGATCAAGTTCATAGCGTTCCTGTTCACGGGGTCCGCGTCGATGCTCGCCGAGGCCGTGCACTCGGTCGCCGATACCGGCAACGAGGTGCTGCTGATCGTCGGGCGGGGCCGGTCCAGGCGGCCCCGGTCCGAGGAGCACCCGTTCGGCTTCGGGCGGGAGCGGTACTTCTACGGGTTCGTGGTCTCGGTCATGCTGTTCACCGTCGGGGCGTCGTTCTCGGTCTATGACGGCATACACAAGATCGTGAACCCGGAGCCGGTGCACTCGGCCGGGGTGGCTTTCGGCGTGCTGGCCCTCGCCGCGGTGCTTGAGGCCTTCTCGCTGCGCACCGGGATCGCCGAGGCGAACCGGGTGCGCGGCGACCGCAGCTGGGGGGCCTTCATCCGGCGGACGAAGGCCCCCGAACTGCCCGTGGTCCTGCTGGAGGACATGGCCGCGCTGATCGGCCTGGTCTTCGCCTTCGCCGGCGTGGCGCTGTCCGTGCTCACCGGCCACGGCTGGTGGGACGGGGCCGGCTCGCTGGCCATCGGCGTGCTGCTCGCGACGGCGGCCGCGATCCTGGCCGTGGAAACCAAGAGCCTGCTGATCGGGGAGTCGGCGAGCGCCGACATGCAGGAAAGGATCCTCACCGCGCTCGAGGACGGACCCGAACTGGTGCGGGTGATCCACCTGCGGACCGTGCATATCGGGCCGGATTCGGTCCTGGTCGCCGCGAAGATCGCGGTCCGTGAGACCGACACCGCCGCGCAGATCGCGGCGAGCATCGACGCGGCGGAACAGCGCGTCCGCGCCGCCGTCCCGATCGCGAAGACGATTTACCTGGAGCCCGACCTCTACCGTCCGGCCGAGGCCGACCAGACCGACCCATCGATCCGCACCGTCCTCCGCGGCCGCAACGCCCGCCCGCCGCGACCGGCCAAGAAGTCCTCGGAGTCTCCCCAGGCTTAGCCCCCGGAGCAGGTCGCACGTACGATGTGCTCGCCAACGCCAGTCGGACGCGGTGCGTAAATGAGGGGGAATTCCGCATGAAGGTTCCGGGTGTCTTCTACCACGCCACGACCATCAGGGACGTGCCGGCCGGCACGGTGATCTTCGAGGAGGGCAGCCCTGGGACCGAGATGTTCGGCATTGTGGAAGGAGAGGTGGAGTTCCGGCGGTCCACCGGCGCGGTACGCACGCTCGGCCCCGAGGAGACCTTCGGTGAGCTGGCGCTGATCGACCGCTCGCCCCGCAGCGGGACGGTGACCGCGGTGACCGACACCAAGCTGGCGGTGATTGACCGGCCGACGTTCCTGTTCATGGTCCAGAAGACGCCAGTATTCGCGCTGCAGGTGATGTCGAACCTGGCCGAGCGCCTGC
>JBOHCK010000373.1:0-5562 GCA_050698755.1 Streptosporangiaceae bacterium
GAGCGTCGCGGCCGCCTCCAACACGCTGGTCCCCGTCGCCCGCGCCAAGATCAGCATGCGGATCGCTCCCGGCGACGACCCGGTCCTGGCGCGCGACGCGCTGGCCGCATACCTGCGCGCGCACGCGCCCTGGGGCGCGCAGGTGACCGTCGAGCTGGGCATGACGGCCGCCCCGTACGCCGTGCCGACCGGCGGCGCCGCCTACCTGGCCATGCGCGAGGCCCTCGCCGAGGCCTGGGGGACGCCGCCCGTCGATATGGGCGCGGGCGGGTCCATCCCGTTCGTCACCGCCTACGCCGGGCTGTTCCCCGGCGCGGAGATCCTGGTCACCGGCGTGGAGGACCCGGACACGCGGGCCCACGGCGCCAACGAGAGCCTCCACCTGGCCACGTTCGACCGAGCCTGCCTGGCCGAAACGCTGCTGCTCGCCCACCTGGCGCGGAGGTAAAACCACCGCCGTTCAGCAAAATCAAAAATCTCTTTTTCCCGAACGACGATGGTGCCTCCCCGCGCCGCTATTCCTGCTCCCGTGGCGACGCGTAGCGGGCCACGGTGAACGCGATGATGAGGGGCACGTCGAGCGTGTAGATCACCAGCATCACCAGCACCAGGGCTAGCGGAGCGCCCCGGGTGTGGTCGCGGATGAACGCGAAGGCGATCATCCCGGCCAAGATGGCGTAGGGCTAACGCCGGGTCAGGCGATCGCTCCAGTGCCCGCCCGGCCCTGCGTCCGCCACAATGATCGGGTGAGCAGACCTGAGCCGAACGACTTCTCGGTACGCCTGCGCCCGCGCCGTTCCTGCCTGGCCGTCCCCGGGAGCAACCCCCGGTTCCTGGAGAAGGCCCAGACGCTGCCCGCCGACCAGGTGTTCCTTGACCTGGAGGACGCCGTGGCGCCGCTGGTCAAGGAGAAGGCCAGGCACGCCGTCGTCGAGGCGCTGACCGGGGGCGAGTGGACGGGCAAGACCCGCGCGGTCCGGGTCAACGACTGGACCACGCACTGGACCTACCGGGACGTGATCACGGTGGTCGAGGGCGCGGGCGACCGGCTGGACTGCGTCATGCTGCCCAAGGTGGCCGACGCCGCGCAGGTTACGGCGCTGGATTTGCTCCTGACCCAGATCGAGAAGACGGCCGGCCTGCCGGTCGGCCGGATCGGGATCGAGGCCCAGATCGAGAACGCCGCGGGCCTGATGAACGTCGAGGCGATCGCGGCCGCCTCGCCGCGCCTGGAGACGATCATCTTCGGTCCGGCGGACTTCATGGCCTCGATCAACATGAGGTCGCTCGTGGTCGGCGAGCAGCCGCCCGGATACCCGGCCGACGCCTACCACTACATCCTCATGCGCATCCTGATCGCCGCGCGGGCCCACGGCCTGCAGGCCATCGACGGGCCTTACCTGCAGGTCCGCAACGTAGCCGGGTTCCGGGAGGTGGCCAGGCGGGCCGCCGCCCTCGGCTTCGACGGCAAGTGGGTGCTGCATCCGGACCAGATCGCGGCGGCCAACGACATCTTCTCCCCGGGCCAGGAGGACTACGACCACGCGGAGCTGATCCTCGATGCCTACGACTGGTCGACCTCCGCGGCGGGCGGGGCCAAGGGTTCGGCCATGCTGGGCGACGAGATGATCGACGAGGCCTCCCGCAAGATGGCCCTGGTCATCGCGGCCAAGGGCCGGGCCGCGGGCCTGGCGCGCATGTCCGTCTTCGAGCCACCGCAGGAGTGAGCGCCATGGGACGCCTGGCCCAGACCGAAGGCCTGACCGAGGCCGAGCGGGACATCCTCGCCACCGTGCGCGAGTTCACGGACCGGGAGATCATCCCGGTCGCGGGCGAACTGGACCACGCCGATGAGTATCCGGCGCAGATCGTGGCCGGGATGAAGCGGCTTGGGCTGTTCGGGCTGAGGATCCCCGAGGCCTACGCGGGCCTCGGGGTCTCGCTGCTGCTCTACGCGCTGGTCGCGGAGGAACTCGCCCGCGGCTGGATATCCGTCGCGGGCATCATCAACACCCACTTCATCGTCGCGCACATGATCGCCAGGCACGGCACCGCCGAGCAACGCGATTATTTCCTGCCCAAGATGGCGGCCGGGGACATCCGCGGTGCCTTCTCGATGTCCGAGCCCGACCTGGGTTCGGACGTGGCGGCGATCCGGACCCGGGCGGTCCGCGACGGCGCGGACTTCGTGATCAACGGGCAGAAGATGTGGGTGACCAGCGGCGCCACCGCCAGCCTGGTCGCGGTGCTGTGCCGGACCGACGACGGTCACGACCGGCCGCACCAGAACCTGACCGCCTTCCTGATCGAGAAGGAGCCGGGGTTCGGGCCCAACCCGGCGGTGCCCGGCCTCGTCGTGCCGGGGAAGATCGCCAAGATGGGGTACAAGGGCGTCGACACCACCGAGATGATCCTCACCGACGTCCGCGTCCCGGCCAGCCGCGTGCTGGGCGGCCAGACCGGTCAGGGCTTCTACCACATGATGGACGGCGTCGAGGTCGGCCGGGTCAACACGGCCGCCCGCGGCTGCGGGATGGCGCTGCGCGCCTTCGAGCTGGCCATCGACTACGCGCAGCACCGCCGCACCTTCGGCCAGCCGATCGCCCAGCACCAGGCGATCATGTTCAAGCTGGCCGAGATGGCGACCAAGGTCGAGGCGGCCCACCAGATGATGGTGATGGCGGCGCGCCGCAAGGACTCCGGACAGCGCAACGACCTCGAAGCGGGCATGGCCAAGTACCTGGCCGCGGAGTACGCCAGCCAGGTCGTGGAGGACTCCCTCCGCATCCACGGTGGCTACGGCTTCACCGAGGAGTACGAGATCGAGCGCCTCTACCGGGACGTCCCGCTCCTGCTGATCGGGGAGGGCACCGCGGAGATCCAGAAGATGATCGTGGGCCGCCGCCTGCTCGAGGAGTACCGGGTCCCTTAACAGCCGGCTGGCCGCGGCGCGGTGAACGACAATATGTTCGAGATCGAGTACACGCCCTACAGCGCGTACAGCGGGGAATGCATCGGCGTCAGCATCGCGCCCGGCGAGGGCACGCCGGTTGCCCTTCAACCTTGTGGGGAGAACGCCAAAACGCTCTGGATCCTGGACCACGGCAAGACCAGCGGCTCCAACTTCACGCTGATCAACGCCGCCACCGACAATAGCTTCGCCACCCCCTACGCGCTGACCGAACCCTTGTACGCCGGGCCCCGCTCGCAGCTCATGACCTTCCCGCTGCTCAGCGCCTCTCCCGGCACGGTGCTCAAGGAGCAGCAGTGGGGAGAGGTCACGGGCGAAGTAGTGCCGTGAGGCAAGCCGGGCTCCCATTCCCCGGCCGACGTGTGCGCCGAATTCGAGCGCCGGTCACCGGGCTAGCGCCGGCGGTCGGCCGCCCCGTTGGTGCCGGTCAGCCGGAAGATCTCGCGGGGCCGGACCTCGCGCTCGTCGACGCGGAAATCGATGCCCGCCGCGCGAGCGGCCGCGAACCCCCCGAGCAGTGCCTCCTGCGATTCCCACTGGCCCGTGCTGACGATGGCCTCGCCGTCCTCGGTGAACCAGCAGTCCACGCCCAGGCAGCCGGGCCTGGACGCGATGAATTCCGCGGCACGGCGCACCCGGCCGAGCATCTCCTCGGAGTAGTCACGACTGGGGTAGTGGAACGCGACCAGGCCTGCCTTCACCGTCCGCGCCTTCCTGCTCATCGCCATCCGCCCTTCCCCGTCCATCGCCACTCGTTCATATATACGGTAACGTATATATGAACGCTAACACAGACTGAGGTCCTTACGGGTGGATGGGGTTTGCGATAGATTGCGGCACGTCGAGCCTGCGGTCTGGGCGGCGCCATAACGGCAATACGGGGAGGGCCGGGCATGTGAGCGGTAATCGCGAGGTCGTCGAGCGGTTCATCGCCAGCCTGGAGGCCAGGGACTGGGAGACCTGGGCCGGGCTGCTGGATCCCGAGGTGATCTACGAGATCCCGCAGTCACGCGAGCGGATCCGGGGGCGCGACCGCTACCTGCGGTTCAACCGGGAGTATCCCGGTGACTGGCACCTGCGGCCGAAGATGATCGTCGCGGACTCACAGCACGGAGCGGTGTGGTTCGAGTGGCGCGTCGGGGACCACCGCGACGACGCGATGGCGTTCTTCGAGTTCGCCGACGGCCTGATCACCCGCGTCACGGACTTCTGGCCGGAACCCTACGAGCCGCCCCCCGGTCGCGAGCACCTGGTCGAGCGCTTCTAGGGACCGGCGGAGCGGGCTCCCAGCTCGCGCAGCCAGGTCAGGACGTTCTCCTGCCTGGTACCGAGCCCGCTGGCGGCGTCGAGCGGCGTGCCGTCGGCGTAATCGGGCTCCCAGTTGAGATCCGCGCCGCGTGCCAGCAGGTACTCCGCGGCGCGACGCTGGCCGCCCGAGCAGGCGTGCCAGAACGCCTTCGACACCTCCTCCGCGGGCGGGTCGCTGCCCAGGATCTCTTCGAGGCGGCCGAGCAGGCCCAGCGCGCCCGCGTGCCAGGCCTGGTCGACTAGGGCGCCGCGCGCCACCAGCAAGCGGGCCACGTGCCAGCAGGCGTACCCGACGGCGTTGGACAGCGGGGTGCCGATGGAGCCGTTGGGCGCCTCGAGGTCCGCACCTCCCTCGATCAGGGCTTCGGCCACGTCGACGTCGTCGCTGCTGGCTGCCCAGTGCAGCGGCGTTTCACCGGGGTGAGCGGGATCTGCTCCGGTGGTGCGCACGTTCGGGTCCGCCCCGGCGTCGAGCAGCAGGCGAGCGATCTCGGGGCCGTGCGGGAAGTAGCCGGGCCAGTCGGTGACCATGTGCAACGGCGTTCCGCTGCGGCCATCCTTCCCGACGATCCTGGCCAACGCCAGCGTGGGATCATCGCGCAGCCGCCTCCGGATCGCCTCGACGTCCCCGTCGTGAACCGCCAGGCGCAATGCGATCGCGATCTGATCGCCCTCGTTGATCCTCTGTTCACTCATCGTGGCCTATCCCCTCTGCCACGGGCCGGCTCGACAGCTCGGGGCCGGGGAGCCATACCGACACGTGGGCGGGCTGGAACGGCCGGCGAGCGGCGAGCAACATCCCCACCGCGGTCGCGGGCATCACGCCGGCCGCCGTGACGAACGCGTCGGCGACCGGTCCGCCGGTCCCGCGCTGGTGGGTGAGCTGGTCCAGCACGACGGAGCCCGCGCCGAGCCCGAGCGTGACCACGCCGAGCACCACGGCCGCCACTGGTGCGGTCCGCGCTCGCCAGCTCGTGCTCACCGGAATGCCTGTGCCCTTCACCCGATAGCCCGCGATGAGCCCACCTTAGGCACACCGCGTCCCGAGATCGTTACGGGCCATAAAAGATGGGGCGCAGGCCTTGCGGCCTGCGCCCCCGGTGTTGCGTTTTGCCGGGCTACGGCATTACCACCAGAAGCCCCGCGGGATGATGGTGACCCAGGCGAAGGAGTAGCTGGTCCGCTGACCGTCGAACCACTGACCTGGATACCACTGTCCGCCGAACCAGCCGGGGAAGTTGCCGCCCGCCGTGGCGGAGCCGACGACCTTCACGGTGTCACGG
>JBOHCK010000374.1:0-5469 GCA_050698755.1 Streptosporangiaceae bacterium
GTACGCGCTCGATCCGGCCCGCGCGATCCGCCTGGTCCGCGCGGCCGGCGGCGTCACGGTGCTGGCCCACCCGCGGGCCGGGCGGGACTGGGTGACCTCCGATGAGCAGATCGCCGCGCTGGCCGCCGCAGGCCTGGCGGGGGTCGAGGTCTTCCATCCCGACCAGCCGGAATCGCAGCGAGCGAGCCTGCTCGGCCTGACCCGTGATCTCGGCCTGGTGGCCACCGGAGGCAGCGACGATCATGGCCGCCTGACCGGTCACCGTATCGGGTGCGAGGTAACCGCCGAGGACGCGTACTACGCCCTTGTTTCGCAGGCCGCGGGCACGCCAATACGATAAGGCGCGATAAAACCACGGATTGATGTGCGCGGCTATCTCGCACCGCTGGGCTACGGTGGGTTTTAGCTGGCCATCACGTGGTACGACAACCGAATGATCAGCTTCTGCGTCATTATGGTGAAGCCCGCAGTCGTGGCTGACCGGTAAAAGGGAGGAAGGTTGTCAATGTCGATCAGGGGCAAGGTCATGGCTGCCGCGGCGGTGATCACCCTCGTCGGTGGGGTCAGCGCCGCCGGGACGCTCGCCGCGCAGGCGGCCACGCCGTCGTGCTATCAGAACTGCATCAGCCTGTTCAGCCAGAAGTACGGCACACACGGCAGCCCCTCCTTCATCCTCGATGTGCTCCTGCAGCGGGGCCGCGCCGGGCAGCCGATCACCCTGTACCGCATCAGCAACAACGACGCGGGAGAGGACTTCATCATCTTCCAGCACGCCCGGGTCTCCGGCTTCGCCTCTCTCGGCCTGGTCTCCGCGACCGTGGCCCAGCACTACGGCGGCACCTGTGCTCAGGTGAGCTCGATGACGCACGCGTGCGTGCGGCACTACCCGAACGACATGGCCTACGAGATCGAGTACGCGCCGGACGGCGTGCCCAGTGGCCTGTGCGTGGGCGTCGCGTCACCCGCGCAAGACGGGACGAAGGTCGTGCTCGAGCGGTGCAGTTCTGGCGGCAGGACGACCTGGGTCGTGGACGCCAACGCCTCGCTCGGTAACCCGTACGTCCCGCTGATCAGCGGCTCGGACACCAACGTCAAGGACCCGTACGTGCTGAACTTCCCGGGCGGCGCCACTCCGTTCCAGATGCCGACGCCGCAGCTCACCACCTGGAAGCTGCAGCGCTATCAGGACGGCGGCGTGTTCAACAACCAGCTGTGGAGTGCCAACTTCGGCCCCCTCCAGCAAGGGTTCTAAGCGGTCCTACCTGAGCCTGCCGCGCCGCCTTCTGGCCTCGGCGGTCGCGCGCTCGGCGTACGTCTTGCTTTGCGGGTAGAACGCCTGCACGCCCCACCTGCGGTGGCGAGATTGCCCGCCGCAGGTGGTGCACAGGCGGTCGCCCCAGGTGAACATCGCGCCTCGTTGCCGACCTGAGCCTCCGCACGCCCGGCACCGCCGGTTTGAGTGCCGGGCCAGCGACAGTACGTAACAGACCGCGATAATCACCGCGTAGATCACCAGGCTCGGGACCACCTGGCTGCGTCCGATCAGGATCGCCGGGACCAATAGGATCAGGAACCACCGCACGGCCCTAATTGTGGCATGACGGGAAGCAAGCGCGCATTTCTCGCCGACAGTTCTTCAGCCGAGCCGGAAACGGGAAAGCTTGGATGTGTCCCGGTGAAGTTCTTCCTGGTCGCGAATTCCGTCATCGCCTTCACCCACAGCGCGTAAGGCCGCCCCGAGTGGTCCGGCCGCTGTGGTCCGGCCGCTGTGGTGCGGCCGCTGTGGTAGTAAGGTCGACGGACCGTTGCGATGAGGAAGGATGCGCTGCGATGACCGCACGGATCGAACTGGTGTCGTCGTCCCCCAAGGGGGTCAACACCTGGATCATCGGCGACCGCGACGAGGTCATCGTCATCGATCCGGGACGTGACCCGGCCGCCGTGCTCGACGTGGTGGGAGATCGAGAGGTACTCGCGGTGATCTGCACGCACGGTCACGCCGACCAGGTCGCCGCGGCCATGGAGGTGGCCGACCGCGACGAGGCACCGGTGGCGCTGCACCCGAAGGACCGGCAGCTCTGGCGCGAGGAGCACGCCGACGACGCGGAGATCGAGATGGCCGACGGCGGGACCTTCGAGGTGGCCGACGTAGCCCTCGAGGTGATGTACACGCCAGGTCACACGGATGGCTCGGTCTGCCTGTACTGCGAGGGGCTCGGCGTGGTGTTCACCGGGCACGTCCTGGCCGCCGACGGCCCCGTCCGCCACTCCGGCGAGTTCCCCGACTTCGCCGAGCAGATCAACGCGATCGGCGAGCAGTTGCTCACCCTGCCCGCAGGCACCCGCGTCCTACCGGGCCAGGGCGAGGAAACGACGATCGGCGCGGCGGAGAAGAACTTCGATTCCTGGTTCGGCGAGGGACCAGGCTCCGGCTAACTCCGGCTAGACCCGTGGAACAGCTGGGCTTCGAGGGCATGCCGCGCCGGCTCTACCCGTGCACGCCGACGCGCCTTTCCGCCTGGCTCGACTGCCCCCGCCGGTACCGGATGACCTATCTGGACCGCCCGCCGCCGCCCAAGGGCCCGCCCTGGGCCCACAACAGCCTCGGCGCCAGCGTCCATAACGCGCTGGCCGGCTGGTGGCGGCTGCCGCTGGCGCAGCGGACCGTCGCGGCCGCGGGCAGCCTGCTCGACCGCGGTTGGATCACCGAGGGATTTGCGGACGAGATCCAGTCCGCGCAGTACCTCCAGCGCGCGATCGGCTGGGTAGAAGGCTACGTGGCCGGGCTCGACCCGGCCGACGAGCCGGTCGGGATAGAACGGACCGTCGCCACGCGCACCGACAGGATCGCCGTCTCCGGCCGGATCGACCGGCTCGACTCGCGGCCCGCCGATCCAGCGGGTCCCGAACTCGTGGTCGTCGACTACAAAACCGGGCGCCACCTGCTCACCACGGACGACGCGCGCAGCTCGATGCCCCTCGCACTGTACGCGCTGGCCGCGGGCCGGGTGCTGCGCAGGCCGTGCCACCGCGTCGAACTGCATCACCTGCCCACCGGGGCGGTGCTCGCCTGGTCGCACACCGACGAGTCGCTGGCCAGGCACCTGGCCCGGGCGGAGGACATCGCGGAGGAGTGCGCCGCGGCGGACGAGCGGATGCGGGCTGACCTGCCGGCGACAGCCTACGACGAGGTGTTCCCGCCGCGACCGAGCACGTCCTGCGGCTGGTGCGACTACCTGCGGCATTGCCCGGAGGGCGCGGCGGCGGCGGTGCCGCGCCGGCCCTGGGACGCGCTCTCGGACCGCTGATTCTCGCGCGGGGGCAGCAGGTAAGGTGCCGATTCAGGTCTCGGCGGCGTTCCAGAACTGCGTCAGCGTGCCTGCGGTCGTGGCGGGGGCCTCCACGGCCGGGGAGTGCACCGCACCGGGGATGCACACCCGCCGGGCCCCCAGCCGCGCGGCCATCGCCTCCTGCGCGTCCGGTGACCAGGAGTTGTCGTTCTCGCCGTAGATGACCAGGATGGGGAGCTCGGGAAGTCGCGCCAGCTCGGCCGTGCGGTCCTCGGCGGAGAGCAGGTGCCGGGCCATGAGGACCAAGCCGTTCGGGTCGTTGCTGAGCATCCGCTTGGCCAGGAACGCCACGACCGGGCCGGGGACGCCGGCCGCGACGGCCTGCGGTTCCAGGTACGACTGCCAGATGTCGGAGATCCCGGCCTGCAGCGTGGCCTGCGCAGGCAGGTCGTCCTGGGCGCTCAGGACCTTCAGCATCCCCCGCAGCTCCTCGGCCCGCGGCCCGGTCAGCGCCGCAGGCCCCGTGCTCATCAAGGTGACCGAGGCGAGTTCGCCGCCGGCCGAGGCGAGCACGGCCTCGCGGGCGATCAGCCCGCCGTAGGAGTGCCCAAGCAGGTGCTTCGCGCCGGTCGCGCGCAGCAGTGCGGTGATGTCGGACCCCAGCGCCGAGGCGGAGTAGCCGTCGCGATCGGGTGCTCCCGGGGTCTCGAACTGGCCGCGCATGTCAATGGCGAACACCCGGCGGCCCCCGCCGGCGAGCTGGCCGAGGACGGCCAGGAAGTCCTCCTTGCTGCCGGTGTAGCCGGGCACGAGCAGGGCCGCTTCCCGCTCGCAGACCCCCGACGCGGGCATGGCCTCCAGCGCCGCGAACGGCCCGCGGCTGGTCCGGATGGTCGTGCGCTGCACCTCATCCGGCAGGTCAAGAGAGGTTGGTGTGCTCACAGGGGCGAACCTTACCTGGCGACCGTGAACGGAACCTGGGCGTCGGCCCAGTGTTACGAGCCTAGGACGCCTTGCGCCGGGTGGCGCGGCGTGCCTCGGGGGCGGCCAGCCGGTCCTGCTCGCCGCCGAGTTCCTTACCCGCCCTGGTCCGGCGCCTGCGCCGCGCGGCGGGCTGCCCGCGGGTCGCGGCGCCCTTTCCGCGCCTGGTCCGCGGTGAGCGGACCCGGCCGGTTTCGCCGATGTCTTCCATCGCCTCGGCCTGCAGGCCAGCCCGGTCACGCTGGGCGCGGGGCAGCGTTCCCGTCGCCTCGCGCGGGATACCCAGCTCGGTGT
The DNA here is from genome assembly GCA_050698755.1 of Streptosporangiaceae bacterium. Classification (GTDB taxonomy): domain Bacteria; phylum Actinomycetota; class Actinomycetes; order Streptosporangiales; family Streptosporangiaceae; genus Palsa-504. Next base: position 4,566 of record JBOHCK010000374.1, read on the forward strand.
ACAGGTGGTCCGAGGTGGAATAGGTCTCTTCGGGCTCGGGCTGCCCGAGGCCGAGGGCGTCGTTGATGAGCTTCCAGCGGTGCATGTCCCGCCAGTCGACGAAGGTCACCGCCACGCCGGGGCGCCCCGCCCGCCCGGTCCGGCCGATGCGGTGGACGTAGGTCTTCTCGTCGTCGGGGCACTCGTAGTTCACCACGTGCGTGACGTCGTCCACGTCGAGGCCGCGCGCGGCGACCTCGGTGGCGGTCAGCACGTCGACCTTGCCGCTCCGGAACGCCCGCAGCGCGCGCTCGCGCTGACCCTGGCCCAGGTCGCCGTGGACCGTCGCCACCGCGAAACCCCGGCTGGCCAGGGCGGTCGCGACCTGATCCGCGCCCCGCTTCGTCTGGCAGAACACCATGGTCAGGCCTCGTCCGCAGGCCTGCAGCACGCGGGCGAGCACCTCGATCTTGTCCATCTGGTGCGCACGGAACACGTACTGCCGCGTGCCGGGGGCGGGTGCGGGCTCATCGTGACCTTCGGCGCGCACGTTGGTGGGCTGGCGCATGTGCCGGCGCGCGAGCGTGATGACCTCGGACGGCATGGTCGCCGAGAACAGCATGGTCTGCCGGTCACCCGGGGTGAGCCGGACGATCCGCTCCACGTCGGGCAGGAACCCGAGGTCGAGCATCTTGTCCGCCTCGTCGAGCACCAGCGCCTGGACCGCGCTCAGGTCCAGGTGCCGGCGCTGGGCCAGGTCAAGCAGTCGCCCAGGGGTGCCGACCACGATGTCCACGCCCGCGTTCAGCGCGTCGATCTGCGGTTCGTACGCCCGTCCGCCGTAGACGGTGAGCACCCGGGCGCGGATGTTGACGGCCGCGGCGCGCAGGTCGTCCGCGACCTGGATCGCCAGCTCCCTGGTCGG
>JBOHCK010000375.1:0-5439 GCA_050698755.1 Streptosporangiaceae bacterium
CTACGAGGCCCGCGAGCTGGCCCTGGCCCGGATGCAGGCCGAGGCCGCCGCGGCGCGGAGTTCCGGCATCGTCGGGGTCACCGTCGAGGTGAAGAACCACGTCTGGGGCGAGCACGCGACCGAGTTCCTCGCCACCGGCACCGCCGTGCGCCGGCTCGCCGACGAGCACAAGCTCCCTGAGACCTCCCCCAGGCCCACCTTCACGCTCGGCCTGGATCAGTGACCATAGCGGGGTGGAGGTAGGGCTGGACCACTGACCGGGCGGGCTGGTTGGCCGGGACCAGCGACCCGTCCGCGCGTACGCCCGTTGTGCGCTGTCGAGCCAACCCTGCATCCCTCCTACCTGGGTAATGCGGCTCCGGGGCCGCCCGGCACCATGCGGCTTTGGCAGCCTGCGCCAAAGAGCCAGTAGCAAGCCACACCCATATGGATAGGCGCGGCACCCGCGCGTAGCCCAGAGGGCTTAGTGGGACCAGCGGGACCCCAGTGGTCAGTGCGCTCATCCGCGGATCAGGACCGGTCCGCGAACGAGTCCCGGACCGGTCCGCCACGTGGCGGAGGTCCGGCTGGGGGTGGGGCAGGCGTCAGCCGACGTAGAAGATGCCCAGGCCAAGGGCTACGCAGATGCCCGCGATGATCCAGAAGCGGACCACGATGGTGGTCTCGGCCCAGCCGGACAGCTCGAAATGGTGCTGTATTGGCGCCATCCGGAACACCCGCTTGCCGGTCAGCTTGAACGAGCCCACCTGGATCACCACCGAGAGCGTGATGAGCACGAACAGCCCGCCCAGCAGGAACAGCAGCAGCTCGGTCCGGGTGGTGATGGCCAGCCCGGCCAGCGCGCCGCCCAGGGCCAGCGACCCGGTGTCGCCCATGAAGATCTTCGCGGGCGGCGCGTTCCACCACAAGAACCCGATGCAGGCGCCCATCACGGTGGCGGCGACGATAGCCAGGTCCTGCGGATCGCGCACTTGGTAGCAAGCCTGGGCCAGGTACACCGTGCAGTCGTTGCGCAGCTGCCAGATCCCGATGATCACGTACGCCGCCAGCGCGAGGATCGCCGCGCCGGTGGCCAGGCCGTCCAGCCCGTCGGTGAGGTTCACCCCGTTGGACGTCGCCTGCACCATGACGATGACCCAGACCACGAAGAGCACCGGCCCGATCGACACCCCGAAATCCCCGTAGAAGGACAGGTGGGTGGACGCCGGGGTGAGGTCATAGCCGTCGGGGAACCTGATCGCCAGCAGCGCGAAGATGCCGCCGACGATCGCCTGGCCGGCCAGCTTGGCCCCGCTGCGCAGGCCCAGGCTGCGCTGCATGTACAGCTTGATGAAGTCATCGGCGAAGCCGACCAGCCCGAGCCCGGTCATCAGGAACAGCACCAGCAGCCCGGACGGAGACATGGCATCGCCGGTGGCGAGGTGACCGACGAGGTATCCGGCCAGCGAGGCCATGATGATCACCGCGCCGCCCATGGTGGGCGTGCCCCGCTTGGACATGTGGGCGGGCCCGTCCGACCTGATCTCCTGACCGAGACCACGCCGGGTAAACACCTTGATCGCAAACGGCGTCCCGAACAGCGCCAGGAACAGCGAGACAGCCGCCGACAGCAGTACGGTCTTCACCGGTCCGCCTCCAGGAGCAGCTCGGCCGCGACGCCTTCCAGGCATGCCGCGCGGGAAGCCTTCACGAGGACCACGTCGCCCGGCTTCAGCCGGTCGGCCAGCACGGCCAGTGCGGCCGGCCCGTCGGGCACGCCCAGCGCCTCACCGCGCCAGGACGGCACCTCCCGGGCGCCGTCGAGTAGCGGCGCCGCCTCGGGCCCGACGGCGATCAGCCCGGCCAGGGTTGGCCCGAGGGTCCGGGCAGCGAATTCGCCGGCTTCGACGTGGCGGGCGGGCGAGGCGTCGCCGAGTTCGGCCATGTGGTCGAGGACCGCGAAAGCGCGCCCGCCTCGCGCGAGGTGCCCGAGGGCTTCGAGCGCGGCCCGGACGGACTCGGGGTTCGCGTTGTACGCGTCGTTGATGACCGTCACTCCGTCCGCTCGCCGGTGGACTTCCATCCGCCACCGGCTGCGGGCGACGGCGGCGGACAGCCCGTCCGCGATGTCGGCCAGGCCGAGGCCGAGCTCACGCGCGAGCGCGGCCGCGGCAAGGGCATTCGGTACGTTATGCGCGCCGTGCAGCCGCAGGGTGACCGGCGCTGAACCCTCAGGTGCCCGCAGGGTGAAGCTCGCCCGCCCGAGTTCGTCCAGCCTGATGTCTGTGGCCAGGATAGTGGGGCCGGGGAGGTCCGGGTCGGTGCTGAAGGTGACGACGCGGGCCTTGGTGCGGGGGGCCATGGCCAGGACGCGGGGATCGTCGGCGTTCAAGATGGCCACCCCGTCGGCGGGCAGCGCCTCGACGAGCTCGCCCTTGGCCTGAGCCACCTGGTCCAGGCCGCCGAACTCGCCTTCGTGCGCGTGCCCGACGTTCAGCACCGCGCCGTAGCGGGGCGGAGCGATGCGGCACAGGTACGCGATGTGGCCCGCCCCTCGCGCGGAGAGCTCGAGGACCAGGTTCTGCGTCGCCGCGTCCGCCCGCAGCACGGTCAGCGGGTGACCGAGCTCGTTGTTGAACGAGCCGGCAGGCGCGACCGTCGGCCCGAGGCGTTCGGCCAGCTGGGCGGCGAGATCCTTGGTCGAGGTCTTGCCCGAGGATCCGGTGAGGCCCGCGATCCGCAGCGCGGGCAGCGCGTCCACCACGAAGGCGGCCAGCGCGGCCAGCGCGGCCGGGATGTCGGGCACCAGGACCGAGGGCGCCGGGACCGGGCGGGTGGCGAGCACCGCGACCGCGCCCGCAGTCACGGCGACAGCCGCGAAGTCGTGCCCGTCGGACCGCTCCCCCGCGAGCGCCGCGAACAGCCCGCCGGGACCGACGCGGCGGGAGTCGATCACTACCTCGCCGGTGACGAGCGCTTCCGGCGGACCGGTGAGCTGACCGCCGGTGATCTGCGCGATCTGCGCCAGCGATAGCGGTATCACCGGTTCACCGCCCACGGTGCGTCGTCGGGGAACGGCCGAGGTCGCTGGGCACCGGCCTGCTGGTGCAGGGCCAGCGCGGTGACCTGCCGGTCGTCGAACGGGAGCACCGCGCCCGCCACGTACTGACCGGTCTCGTGGCCCTTGCCGGCCACCACGATCACATCGCCCGACGCGGCCAGCGAGACGGCCCGCCCGATCGCGGCGGCCCGGTCCGGCTCGATGATGACCCGCGCGCGCTGGTCCTGCGGCACGCTCAGCACCCCGTCCAGCATGGCCGCGAGGATCGCCAGCGGGTCTTCAGAACGCGGGTTGTCGCTGGTCAGAATGGCCACGTCGGCCAGGGAAGCGGCGGCGGCGCCCATCATGGGACGCTTGCCGCGGTCCCGGTCGCCGCCGCAGCCGAGCACGATGATCAGGTTCCCCTGGGTGACCGGGCGCAGGGAGCGCAGCACCGCCTCTACCGCGCCTGGCTTGTGCGAGTAGTCGACGAAGGCGGTGACGCCCAGGCCGGAGGAGGGCACGCGCTCCAGCCGGCCGGGCACGCCCTCGCAGGCTGCCATCCCCGCCACGGCGTCCTCCAGGGGTATGCCCGCCTCCACCAGCGCGACCACGGCTCCGAGCGCGTTGGCCACGTTGAACACCCCGGCCAGCCCGACCGACAGGTCCGCCTCGACCCCGCCGGGCCCGATGATGCGGAACGCGCTGCCGTCCGCGCCTGACCTGACGTCGGCCGCCCGCCAGTCGGCCTCCTGCCTGCCCGCGGCGGAGAACGTGGTGACGGGCACCGGAACGGAGGCAGCCAGCCTGCGCCCGTACTTGTCGTCGATGTTCACCACGCCCATGGCAGTGCTGACCCCTGGGGGGGACGACCCCCCCAGACCCCCCCGCTCGGGAGGCGCGAACAGCGAGGCCTTGACCCGGAAGTACTCCTCCATATCGGCGTGGAAGTCCAGGTGATCCTGCGACAGGTTAGTGAAGACCGCGACGTCGAAGCTGGTACCCGCCACCCGGCCGAGGGTCAGCGAGTGGCTGGACACCTCCATGGCGGCGGCGGTCACCCCCCGCTCGGCCATGACCGCGAACAGCGCCTGCAGGTCGGGGGCCTCGGGGGTGGTCAGCGAACTGGCCAGGCGGTCCGTGCCGATCCGCGTCTCAACCCCGCCGATCAGGCCGGTCAGGTGGCCCGCCGCGCGCAGCCCGGACTCGAGCAGGTAGGTCGTCGTGGTCTTGCCGCTGGTCCCGGTCACGCCGATGAGCCGGAGCAGGCGCGACGGGTCCCCGTACACCCAGCAGGCGACCTCGCCGAGCCTGGCCCGCGGGTCGGCGACCACGAAGACGGGAACCCCGCTGGCCATGGCGCGGGCCCGGCCGGCCGGGTCGGTCAGAACGGCCACGGCGCCCGAGGCCACCGCGGCGGCGCAGAAATCGGCCCCGTGCACTTGTGCGCCGGGCAGCGCCACGTACAGATCCCCCGCTCGCACCACGCGGGAGTCGAGGGTGACTCCGGAGGTCCAGCCAAGGTCGTTCGGGGAAATGAATTTTCCTACGGGCGCGAGGCGGGTCCCCAGCAGCGGGCCGAGTTCGGACAGCGGCCGCGGCGGTAGGTGGGCCGGACGGATCGCCACGGGGTGAGGGTACCTCCAATCACGACGCGTTCAGGCGCACGTACGGCGGCGTGGCCCCATCCGGCGGGATCTGCAGCGTGGCCAGCGCGTCCTTCATCACCTGATAGAAGACCGGGCCTGCGACTATGTCACCGAAATAGCCGCCCTTGCGCGGATTCTGCACGTTTACTGCGACGACAAGCTGCGGGTCGTTGCCTGGCGCCATGCCAATGTAGCTCGCTCCGTAGACGCACAGGGCGCACGTTCCGTTGGTTTCCTGCGAAGTTCCGGTCTTGGCGGCGATCGCGTACCCGGGGATAACGCCCCAGGGCTGGCCGCCTTCGGCGTCGATGGCCGGGACCTGCTGCAGGATCTGGAGCAGCTCGTGCGCGGTTTTCGCCTGGATGACGCGCCGGGAGGCCGGCGGCCTGGCCGGGGTGAAGGTGCCCGCGGAGTTCGTGGTGCCCTCGATCAGCGTCGGGCTGACCCGGACGCCGTTGTTCGCGATCGTCGCGTAGACCTCGGCCATCTGGAGCGCGGTCACCGCCACGCCCTGGCCGAACGCCAGCGTGTACCTGGTGTCGTTCGCCCAGTCCTTGACCGGGGGGAATAGTCCCTCGCTCTCCCCCGGCAGCCCGATGCCGGTCAGCTGGCCGAGGCCGAACGCCCGCAGGTAGTCGTACTGGACCTGCTCGGGGACGTGTTCGGCGACCTGGGAGATGCCGACGTTGGAGGAGTGCGCGATGATGCCGGCGATGGTGTACCGCTCGCCGGGGCCCCACTCCGCGTCCTGGATGCGCTGGCCGCCCAGGT
>JBOHCK010000376.1:0-5412 GCA_050698755.1 Streptosporangiaceae bacterium
CTGCTCATCGACATCGCCACCCTGACCGGGGCCCAGGTCGTCGCGCTCGGCGAACGGACGTCCGGGGTGATGGCCAGCGACGACGCGCTGGCCGCGCAGGTCGCTGAGTCCGCGGGACGTGCCGGTGAGCTCATGTGGCCGATGCCGCTACCCGAGGAACTGCGCAAGGGGCTCGAGTCGAGCGTCGCGGACATCGCCAACGTGGCCCAGGCCCGCAGCGGGGGCATGCTGGTCGCCGGGCACTTCCTGCGCGAGTTCGTGCCCGACGGGGTCCGCTGGGCCCACCTGGATATCGCGGGCCCGGCCTTCAATGACGGCGCGGCCTACGGGTACATCTCCAAGGGCGGCACCGGGGCGGCGGTCAGGACCCTGGTGCAGCTCGCGCTGGACGTGGCGGACGGCAGGTTTGCGGGAGGGTCCGGCAAGCCGGACGGTAAGTGAAATGATGAGGCCAGTAGGTTACTAAGGAGGCTCAAGCGGTGGCAGAAGGCGCCGTCAGCTACGACATCGTCATCCTCGGCGGCGGCAGCGGCGGGTACGCTTGCGCGCTGCGCGCGGCCGAGCTCGGCAAGCGGGTGGCGCTGATCGAAAAGGACAAGGTCGGCGGGACCTGCCTGCACCGCGGCTGCATCCCGACCAAGGCGCTCCTGCACGCGGCCGAGGTCGCGGACCAGGCCAGGGAGAGCGCGAAGTTCGGCATCCGGACCACGTTCGACGGCGTCGAGATGCCGGGCGTGCTCGCCTACCAGGGGTCCGTGGTCGACCGGCTGTGGAAGGGGCTCCAGTCCACGATCGCCAGCCGGAAGATCGACACCATCATCGGGCCCGGGCAGCTCGTCTCGCCCACCTCCGTGCGGGTGGGCGAGACGGTCTACGAGGCGGAACACATCGTCCTGGCCACCGGGTCCGTGCCGCGCAGCCTGCCCGGGCTGGACATCGACGGCACGCGAGTAATCAGCTCGGACGACGCGCTGCTGCTCGACCGGGTGCCCAGTTCGGTGATCATCCTCGGCGGCGGCGTCATCGGGGTCGAGTTCGCGAGCGTATGGCGGTCGTTCGGCGCCAACGTGACGATCGTCGAGATGATGCCGCAGCTGCTGCCGCTGGAGGACGAGGCCAGCGCGAAGCACCTGCAACGCGCGTTCCGCCGCCGGGGCATCGCCTACGAGCTCGAGGCGATGTTTGAGTCGGTCAAGCCCAGCGAGGCCGGGGTCACGGTGACGCTGGCCGGGGGCAAGACCCTCGAAGCCGAGCTGCTCCTCGTCGCGGTCGGCCGCGGGCCGGTGTCGGCTGACCTCGGTTACGAGGAGAACGGCGTCGCGCTCGACCGGGGCTACGTCGTAGTCGACGAGCTGTGCCGCACGAACGTCCCGACGATCTCCGCGGTCGGCGATCTGGTCACCATCCCCGGGCGCGGGGGGCACCCGCAGCTCGCGCACGTCGGGTTCGCCGAGGGCATCATGGTCGCCGAGCGGATCGGCGGGCTCGAGGTCACCCCGATCGACTACGACGGCGTGCCCCGCATCACCTACAGCGACCCCGAGGTCGCGTCCGTGGGCCTGACCTCGGCCCAGGTGGCCGAGCGCGGGCTCACCACCGTCGAGCTGAACTACCCGCTCGGCGGCAACGGCAAGAGCGTCATCCTGCAGACCCAGGGCGCGGCGAAGGTCATCGCCGAGTACGGCCCCGACGACTCAGGGCCCGGACGCGTGCTCGGCATCCACCTGGTCGGCAGCCGGGTGGGCGAGCTCATCGCGGAAGGCCAGCTGATCTACAACTGGGACGCCGAACCCTCGGACGTGGCCAAGCTGATCCACCCGCACCCGACGCAGTCCGAGATCATCGGCGAAGCGCACCTCGCGCTGGCCGGCAAGCCCCTGCACTTCCACGCCTAGTTTGCTCAAACGCCGCCCACCCAAGGAGTCATGAGAATGTCGGTCTCGGTATCGATGCCGCAGCTCGGCGAGAGCGTCACCGAGGGCACCGTCACGCGCTGGCTGAAGAAGGAGGGCGAGCGAGTCGAGGTGGACGAGCCGCTCCTCGAGGTGTCGACGGACAAGGTGGACACCGAGATCCCCTCGCCCGCGTCCGGGATCCTGCGCAGCATCGCGGTCGACGAGGACGAGACGGTCGCCGTGGGCGCGCAACTCGCCCTGATCGAGGAGGTCGGCGAGTCGGCCCCCGCCGAGCCCGAGCCTGCCGAGCCCGCGGCCCCCGCTGAAGCCGCGGCCCCGGCCGAGGCCGAGGTCGCCGCTGAACCCGAGGCCCGCGAGCCGGAAGCCGCGCCCGCCGCCGAGGCGGACGGCGCCGGTTCCGCATCCGGCTACGCCCCGCCGCAGGCGCCCCCTTACGCCCCGCCGCCGACGTACGGCCAGCCGCCGACGTACGGCCAGCCGCCCGCCTACGGCCAGCCCGCGCAGGCACCGCCGGCCCAGCCGTCGCCCTACGCGGCTCCGACCGTGCAGCCGCCCTCCGCACCCGCACCCGCGGCCCAGACGTCGCCCTACGCGGCGTCAACTACGGAGCCAGCGGCCGCCCAACCGCCGGTCTATGCTCAGCCCGCCACGCAGGTCGCGGCGGCGGCGCCTCCAGCCCAGGAAGAGCCGGACGAGGAATACCCGTCGCCGCCGCCGCTGCCGGGCGGCGACGCACCCTACGTCACTCCGCTGGTCCGCAAGCTCGCGGCCGAGCACGCCGTCAACCTGGAGGACGTCACAGGTACCGGGGTCGGCGGGCGCATCCGCAAGCAGGATGTCATCGAGGCCGCCCGCGTCCAGCGCGAGTCCCAGCCGCAGGTGAGCCAGGCCCCGGTGGCGACCGCCGCTGCCCCGGCCGCCGCTGCCCCGGCCGCCGCGCCCTCGGCCGCAGTGCCCTCGGCCGCAGTGCCCTCGGCCGCAGTGCCCTCGGCCGCAGTGCCCTCGGCCGCCGGGCCCACGATCGCCGTGCCGCAGCAGGCCCCCCGCGCGCCGGCGGCGGAAGAGGCGCAGCCCGCCCCGGCCGCCCCGCAGGCGCGCGCGGAACGCCCCGCCGTCGTGCCGTCCTCGCTGCGCGGCACCACCCAGAAGATGTCCAGGCCCCGCCAGGTCATCGCGCAGCGCATGGTCGAGTCGCTGCGCGTCTCGGCGCAGCTCACTACCGTGGTCGAAGCCGACGTGACGGCGATCGCCAGGCTGCGCGAGCGGGCCAAGAGGGACTTCGAAGCGCGCGAAGGCGTGAAGCTGACCTTCCTGCCGTTCTTCGCGCTGGCCGCCGTCGAGGCGCTCAAGGTGCACCCGAAGCTCAACGCCGTGATCAACGGGGACCAGGTGACCTACCACGACGCCGAGCACCTCGGGGTGGCGGTGGACACCGAACGCGGTCTCATGGTGCCCGTCATCCACAACGCGGGTGACCTGAACATCGGCGGGCTCGCGCGCAAGATCAGCGACCTCGCCCAGCGCACGAGGTCCGGGCAGGTGGGCCCGGACGAGCTGGCGGGCGGCACGTTCACGCTGACCAACACGGGCAGCCGTGGCGCCCTGTTCGACACGCCCATCATCAACCAGCCGCAGGTCGCCATCCTCGGCACGGGGACCGTGGTCAAGCGTCCCGTGGTCGTCGAGGACGCGTCCCTCGGCGAGGTGATCACGGTGCGGTCGATGGTGTACCTCGCGCTCACCTACGATCACCGGCTCGTCGATGGCGCCGACGCCGCCAGGTTCCTGAACACGGTCAGGACCAGGCTGGAAGAAGGGGCCTTCGAGACCGAGCTGGGGCTGTAGCCTCGCCCGCCGCATGAAGGTCGCCGTCACCGGCTCGTCCGGACTCATCGGCAGCGCGCTGGTGGCCGGCCTGCGCTCCGAAGGCCACCAGGTCATCAGGCTGGTCCGCCGCTCGCCCCGGTCGGCCGACGAGGTGCGCTGGGATCCGGAGTCGGCCGACGCCGGGCTCGGCCCCAAGCCAGAGGCGCTGGACGGCCTGGGCGCCTGCGTCCACCTGGCCGGCGCCGGAGTGGCCAGCCACCGCTGGACGGCGAGGTACAAGACGGAGATCAGGGCCAGCCGGGTGCTCGGGACCCGCGCGCTGGCCGGCGCGCTGGCCAAGTTCGCCTCGCCCCCCGCAACGCTGCTGTCGGCCTCGGCCATCGGGTGGTACGGGGACACGGGCGGGCGCCAGGTCGATGAGTCGGCTCCGGCCGGGACCGCCTTCCTCGCCCGCCTGGTGCGCGACTGGGAGGCGGCCACCGAGCCCGCCGCGCAGGCCGGCATCCGCGTCGTGAACCTGCGCAGCGGCCTGGTCCTCACCCCGGCCGGCGGGCTGCTGGCCCGGCTGCTCCCGCTGGCCCGGCTCGGCCTGTGCCCCAGGTTCGCGTCGGGCACGCAGGCCATGAGCTGGATCTCGCTGTCCGACGAGATCCGCGCGATCGGTTTCCTGCTGTCCCGCACGGACATCACGGGCCCGGTCAACCTCACCGCGCCCGTGGCCGTCACGAATTCCGAGTTCACCGCGGCCCTCGCCGCGGCCGTCCGCCGCCCCGACCTGCCCTGGCTGCGGGTACCGGCCCCGCTCCTGCGGCTCGGCCTGGGCGAGGCCTCCGTCGAGCTGCTGACCAGCACCCGGGTGGCACCCAAGCGCCTGCTCGAGGCCGGCTACTCCTTCCGCCACCGCACCCTGCCCGAGGCCCTGTCCGCCGAACTGGCCTCCCGCTAGCCTTTAGGCGAGATGGAAGGACTCCTCCGCAACCGCAGGGCCAGAGTCATCCTGGCGGTCGTGGTCCTGGCCGCAGCGGGGATCGCCGCCGCCCTCCTGGTGGGCTCGAAGGGACCCGCGAAGTTCGTCGCCACCCGGCCCGGCCAGCCCGCCACGTCGGTGGCGTTCAGCCCGAGCGGCACGCTCCTAGCCGGCGGCGACGTCAACGGCCACATCTACCTGTGGAATATCGCCACGGGACGGCAGGTCGCGAACCTGGCTACGGCCGGCAAGTCCGTGAGCTCGATGAGATTCAGCCCGGACGGCGCGACGCTGGCCGCCGGCGACGTGGACGGCAGCACCTACCTGTGGGACGTCAAGACTAGGAAGATCACCGCCACGCTGACCCAGCCAGACGGCTTCGGGGTAGGGGCGACCGCCTTCAGCCCCAATGGCGGGGAGTTGGCGGCTGGCGACTGGATCGGCCAAAACACGTACGTCTGGAACACGGTTACCGGGCAACCGGCCGACACCCTCGCCGGCCCGGGCATCTACGGTATCGATGACGTCGCGTTCAGCCCCGACGGCAAGTCGGTAGCACTGGCCTCAGGTAACGGGACCGTCTACCTGTGGCGCCTGCCCTGACTCACGGGCTGCTGGTGGCCGCGCCGGAAGAGGTCGGGGTCGGAGTGGAGGTGGGAGTGGGGGTGGGGGTGGGGGTGGGGGTGGGGGTCGGACTGGTAG
>JBOHCK010000377.1:0-5399 GCA_050698755.1 Streptosporangiaceae bacterium
GGCTGCGTGGTTTCCCGGAAGCCGGGCGCGCCGAGCTGATCAGGTACTTCACGCTCGCCGCGGCTGATGAGGCGTTCGTGCGGAAGTTCCGCGGACAGGGCAACGTGCTGGGCGCAGCGGTGCAGCTATGCACGCTGCCGTGGCTCGGGTTTGTCCCCGACGACCTCACCGCGGCGCCCCCGGCCGCCGTGGCGCGCTTGTCGGAGCGGCTCGGGGTTCCGGTCGGTGAGCTTCGCGGCTACGGTGCCCGAGAGCAGACCCGCACCGATCATCTGCGGGAGCTCGCCGCGTACCTGGGCTGGCGGGCGATGGACGGCCCTGGGTGGAAGGAGCTGGAGGAGTTCTTGTTCGCCCGGGCGATGGAGCACGACTCGCCGAAGCTGCTGTTCCGGCAGGCGTGTGAGTACCTGGCCTCGGCGCGGGTGATCCGGCCCGGGGTGGTAAAGGTGCTGGAGCGGGTGGCGGCCGCGCGGGCCCGGGCGCGGGAGGAAACCTGGGCACGGGTGGCGCACCTGCTGGACCCGCTGCGCCGGGCCGAACTGGACGAGCTGGTGGTCACCGACCCGGCGCTGGGCCGCACGCGGCCGGCGTGGCTGGGCACCGGGCCGGTGGCGGCGACCCCGGCGGCGGTGAAGGCGGAGCTGGAGAAGCTGGCGTACCTGCGGCGGCTGGACGCGCACACGCTGGACCTGTCGATGCTGCCGGCCGAACGGCGCCGGTTCCTGGCCGGGGTAGGCCGGCGGCTGACCGCGCAGGCCCTGTCCCGCCGGGAGCCCGAACGGCGGTACCCGATCTTGCTGACCCTGATCGCGCAGTCCGCGGTCGACGTGCTGGATGAGACGCTGCTGCTGTTCGACCAGGCGCTGTCGGCGCGGGAGTCGGCGGCCAAGGCGAAGCTGACCGAGGTGCTGGCCGAGCGGGCCCGCGGCGGGGAGGACCGGCAGGCGCTACTGGATGAGATCCTGCGGATCGTGCTCGATCCGGCCGTCGGCGATGAGCAGGTCGGGACACGGCTGCGGGAAGGGGTTGGCCTGGACCGGATCCGCGCGGCATGGGAGGGCCGCCGCGAGCGCCTGCCCCGCGATCACGGCCACCTGGCGATGCTGGATGCGTCGATGGGCTACCTGCGCCAGTTCGTCCCGGACGTGCTGGCCGCGGTCCGGTTCGCCGGCGGCCCCGGCACCGAGGAGCTGCTGCGGGCCGCGGCCGTCCTCGCCGGGCTGTACGCCACCAGGGCGCGCAAGGTCCCGCCGGATGTCCCGGCCGGATTCGTGCCGGCCCGGTGGGTCGGCTACCTCGAGGCCGCGGCGGCTGCGGGGGATATCACGGCCTACCGGCACTACTGGGAGCTGTGCGTGCTGATGGGCCTGCGTGACGGGCTGCGATCCGGTGACGTGTACGTGCCCGGGTCACGGCGGTACGCCGACCCGGCCTCGTTCCTGCTCACCCCCGCGCAGTGGGCGCCGCAGCGGCCGGAGTTCTGCCACCTGACCGGCAAGCCCGCGGCCGCCGCCGACGCCCTGGACCTGGCCGATGACGAGCTGCACACCGCCCTGGCGGACCTGGAAGAACAGCTCGCCCGGGGCGGCGGGCCGGGCGAGGTGCGGTTGACCGGGGCCGGGGAACTGATCATCCCGCCACTGACCGCCGAGGACATCCCGGCCGAGGCCGGGGCGCTGCGCGACGAACTCGGCGGCCTGCTGCCCCGGGTCCCGATCGCGTCGGTGCTGGTGGAGATCGACGCACGCACTGGATTCACTGACCACCTGGTGCACGCCAGCGGCAAGGTGACCAGGCCGCCGGAGCTGAAACGCAACCTGCTGTATGTGATCATCGCCGAGGCCACCAACATGGGCCTGGGCGCGATGGCCGAGTCCTGCGGCGTGCCCTATGACGTGCTGGCCTGGACCGCCGAATGGTACTTCCGCGCCGAGACCATCGAGGCGGCCAACGCCGCGATCGTCAACTACCACCACCGGCTGCCGCTGACCCAGGCGTTCGGGACCGGCACCTTGTCTTCCTCCGACGGGCAGCGGTTCCCGGTCAAGGGCAAGTCGCTGACCGCCCGGCACCTGTCCCGCTACTTCGCCCGCGGCCAGGGCATCTCCACCTACACCCACGCCTCGGACCAGCACTCGACCTTCGACACGAAGGTCATCGTGGCCACCGCCCCGGAAAGCCACTACGTGCTGGATGGCATCCTGGGCAACCAGACCGACCTGCCCGTCACCGAGCATGCCACCGATACCCACGGCGCGACGCTGGCCAACTTCGCCCTGTTCGACCTGGTCGGCCTGCAGCTGTCGCCGCGGATCCGCGACCTGGGCAAGATCACCTTGTACCGGACCGGGCCGCGGGCCGGCTTTGTGGCCCGCTACCCCTCCGCCGGGCCGCTGCTGACCCGCCGGCTCAACTCCGGGCTGATCACCGCCATGTGGGATGACCTGCTGCGGGTCGCCGCCTCGGTCAAGGGCGGGCACGCCACCGCCGCGCTGGTGGTCGGCAAGCTGTGCTCCTCCAAACGGCAGCAGAACGCCCTGACCTCGGCGATCAAGGAGTACGGCGCGCTGCGGCGCACCGTCTACGCCGCCCGGTACCTGGCCGACGAGACCTACCGGCGGCGGATCACCCGGCAGCTGAACAAGGGCGAGAACCTGCACGCGCTGCGCCGCAGCCTGACCTACGCCGGCGAGGGCGCGCTGCGGCGCCGCCACCACGAGCAGCAGACCGAGCAGATGTGGTGCCTGACCCTGGCCACCAACGCCATCGTCACCTGGACCACCGAATACCACGGCCTGGCCGTCGCGACACTGCGACGGGCGGGCCGCTACATCGACGACGCGGTCCTGGCCCACATCTGGCCGACCCACCACGAAAGCGTCCACTTCTACGGCACCCACTCCGTCGACGTCGACGGCGAGCTGGCCAAGCTCGACGCCGACGGCTACCGGCCGCTGCGCGCCATCCAGACGCCGGAGCCTTCCCGGACATAGGTTTCTGGATGGTGTCCGCCCTGGTGGCTAGGGTGTCCGGGAAGGTAGACGTTCCCGGACGAACGGAGACCGCCGATGGGCGCCACCATCGCCTACTGCCGGGTGTCATCCCGCGACCAGAACCCCCAGCTCCAGCTCGACGCCCTGGACACCCACGGGTATGACCGGCTATGCGCCGAGACCGAATCCGGCAAGCGCGGCGTGCAGCGGCCCGAATTCACCTCGGCCCTGTCAGCCCTGCAGCCCGGCGACACGCTGGTGTTCTGGAAGTCCGACCGGTGGGGCCGCTCGGCCGCGCACGTCCTGACCACCATCGGCGAGCTGCGCGATCGCGGCGTCACGGTCAAGTCGCTGACCGAGAACTTCGACCTGGACACCAAGGAAGGCCGGTTCATGTTCGCGGTCCTGGCCGCCGCTGCCGAATACGAACTCGAACTGCGCGCCGAACGCCAGGCCGAAGGCATCGCCGCCGCCCGGCGCCGCCAGGCCGACGGCCGGATGCTGCCCGGCAAGCAGCACATCGGCCGCCCGAAAATGACCGGCCCGGCCGAGATCGCCACGCTCCGCCGCCTCCTCGCCGACGGCGCCTCCGTCACCCAGGCCGCCCGCACCCTGAAAATCGCCCGCTCCACCGCATACGCCGCGCTCGCCAGCACACGCTGACCCCGGACGAGAGTTCCACCTGTGACCGGACAATCCCTTCCTCGGGGGCCTTGGCCGAGGTGCCCGGGCTCGCGAAGCGACGCCTGGCGGCATGGCCTTGATTCGGCGGACTCGGTTGAGATCATCGTGCAGCGAGGAGGACGGGAGTCCCAGCTTGGAAGGTCGGTTTGTGCAGCGGGTCAGCCTGCCAATACGCAGGTCAACCTGCGTATTGGGCTGTCCGGGAATGACCGTGAGTTCCCGGCGTTGACCGGCCGATCGGGCACGCAGCGGGCACGCTCACGACTCCGGAGTCCGGCCGCCCGATCTAGCGAATTTCGCACTCTGCCTGCCTGGACCCGATCGGTCATCCCGCAGGTGGCCGATCTCATTCCGCGTATATTCCGGATCATGAAACTCCCCATGACCGCCTGTACTTTGCAGGGGATGGGCCGCGTCCGGTCCGGGCAGGCTCGGCCTGGCCCTTGGTTTCTGACCGGAGTGTCCGCAGTGGCTCCAAGGTCAAGCGTGACTTCGCGTGATGCGATGACCGGCACCCTTCCGCCTGTACTGGTTATCCTGCGGCCACAGTCGCGCTTGAGGTTGGAGGGGCGGACACGTAGACTCAGCGGGCCATCCCCGGCCCTGAGTCCGCTCTCGGATGTGGCCCTGGCACAGCACCTTCCACCTGCCAACTGCCCGTTCGTCAGTACTAATTAGGAAAATGAAAGCCGCCGACCGACTTTACGGGAGCCTGCCCCGGCCTGCGGCCTAGGCAAGCGCCCTTAATTAATTAGTTAGGCTTGCCAGTTACCTGCTCCGTCCGGGATGAGCTGCTGTCCCGGCTTGCGGACAGGACAGAAAGCAGCCGCGAACCTATCATGAAGAGGCTCGCGGCTACTCGTGTAGTTGCTGCTCCTACAGTTTGTGCTCCGGCCCGAAGTGTGACATGTACCCGCTGTGGTAGTAGTTGTTCGGCACCCAGTAATACGTATTCAGCAGGTAGCTAGAATCGTTGATGGAGGCCCCGTACACAGCGAGCACATCGACGGTCTGGGACAGACAGTCAGATCCCGGTATCTTGTACTTCTCACCGTACTGATTCTTGGCGACGTCGAGAGCAATATCAGGGAGGAAAGCCGCCACGGAAGTACAGCGGTAGGTCCTGTAGTAGTTCCCTGGATGGTAGAAGTATTTGTTTTTACCCTTACCACCGGGCTTCGCATCCTTGAATACTGAGATAACATCTGCCCATGTGCCTTCGTCAAGCCATGTTTTGCTTCTGTCGCCAATTTTGTGCGTGAATCCCTCGTTCGCGCCGAATTCCCACGTGCCAGTGGCAGGGTCTGCCAGGTAGGCCCATCCGACATGCCCGGAAACAAAAAGGGTTACGCCGTGGACGACTTTATCAATGCCGCCAGTCGGTGCATTGAATACGCAGGCTTCACCGTGGACGCTGGGAGGCGGCGGCGGTGCGGCCGTCGGAAGCAACGTGAACTGGGCGGTGAAGCCGTTGCCTGTACAGTCCCCGGCTGTCAGCTCGACGGTGACGGAGATGGTGTATGTTCCCGTGGCCGCGTAGGTGTGGGTTCCCAGGAGATCGTAACCGTCACCCGGATCGCTATAGAGGACGTCTGGTAAGTTATCTTTCCCCGCAGGGATTCTGAATTTCGAGTCAAGTTGCGGCGTGTGTGGCTCCTGGGGCCTGATGCGGGACGGCAGCCGTGACTGTGAGTGGTCAGGCGGCCAGTGATGCCTGCCGGG
>JBOHCK010000378.1:0-5390 GCA_050698755.1 Streptosporangiaceae bacterium
CCGGTGATCGCCGAGCTAGCCGCGCGCGTCGCGCCCGGCGGATTCCTCGCCGTCGCCGCGCGCACCGTTACCTCCGCGCTCTGGCGGCCGGCGGCCCGCCAGGACTGGCTGGCCGCGCTGGCCGCCTTCGACGAACATGACCGGGCCCTGGCGGAAGGGCGTGACATGCGGTACGTCAACGAGATCGGCGCACCCGCCCGGGCCGATGACCTCGACGCGCTCACGACCGTGGCGGCCCGATACGGACTGCGGCTTGAGCACTGGTACGGCGTCCGCATCGCCGTTGATCAGGGTGAGCTTGACCCGCCTCCGCCGTCGGACCCGCGTCAGCTGGCTGCCCTGCTCAACGTCGAGGAACGCCTCGGTGCCACCGACCCTTACCGGCAGCTGGGGCAACTCGCGCACCTGATCCTGCGCAGGCCGGATACCGCCGCCTAAGGCTCCCCTTGACGGGCCATCTCCCACTCGGGCTTGGTCAGCGCGTACTCGACCTCACCGTGCTCGGAACCTTCGATGGGGTCGGCCCATTCGTACGGGGTGGTGCGCACCAAGGTCAGGCCGCATTTCTCCAGGACGCGCCGGGATGCGGTGTTCACCGTCAAGGTGTGCGCGAACACGCGCTCGACGCCCAGCTCCGTGAATCCCATGGTGATCAGGGCCCGCGACCCCTCCGTCGCGTAGCCCTGGCTCCACGCCGCCCGGCGCAGCCGGTAGCCGAGATCGATATTCGTGACATCGCCGTCGGGACCGGGGCGGAAATGAAACCAGCCGAGGAATTCCCCTGTCGCGCTGGAATCGGCCGCCCAGGTCCCGAGCCGGTCGAGCCGCTGGTAGACGGCGAGATGGAAGGGGATGATCTCGTCCTGGATTTGCTCGCGGGGGGTTGGCTGGCCGCCGGTGAGGTAGCGCATCACCTCCGGGTCGCGGTTCAGGTCAAAGAGGTTGTCTGCATCGTCCTCGGTGAACTGGCGCAGGGTCAGTCGCGGTGTTTCCAGGATGACGGGCATGCAGCTAGTATCCCCGCGTCCCGATCGGGTGCGCGGGTCCGATGACGCAGGCCAGGGTCTGGCGCGTAGGTCGTCAGCCAGCTCGAGAGCTCGTCAAACGCCTGGTGGCGGGCGGCTGGCTGCGACAGGAACACATCGTGGATCGCCCCGGAGATCCGGATGCACGTCACGTTCCGGCCCAGCCTGGGTGACAGGCGCGCTATCTGGCCGACGTCCAGCACGATGTCGACGGCGAACAGTTCCGGGGCTGGAGTCTTCCGGTCGCCGCTGGCCGTCCCGCACAGAACGAGCACGGGCACGGTGAGACCCAGGCCTTCGCGCGCCCGCCGCTGACCCGCATGAATGCCGGCCAGCCAGGCCATTCGCAGTCGCGTACCGCTTAACGACTTCCAGGCGGTATTAAAATCCCATTCGCCCTGATAAGAGCGGTGCAGGCTTTGGGCATAGCGCGGCGAAAGCCGCCACGGAAACGCCGCGGCAGGATTGCGCCGGACAATCGTCCGGCAGATGGGATCGACCACGAACTGTACGGCGGTCGGCACGCCAGAGCTGAGATAAGGGCTGTTGAGGATGAGACCATCGACGAGATTCCGGTGCTCGCCTTCGGCGGCCCAGAGCGAGGCGACCAGGCCCCCAGTCGAATGTCCGCTCACCAGGACCAGCTGGTGACCTGCCTCCCAGCTCGCGACCTCGGACACGGCAGCCAGCCTACGGGGCCCGCTTCGGGTCACCAACGCCGCAACCCGCCCTCCTCCGCCCCCCGCCTTCTCCGTCCCCGCCTGCTCCGTCCCGCCTCGTCATGCCGCCCGCCTCCCTCCTCCTCGTCCCGGCCCACCTTCTCCTTCCTCCGGCCTAACTCCTCCCGCCGCCCACGGGGTGCTTGTAAAGATTTCTTGCTAAAGATATCTTTACATTGTGTCTGACCAGGATCCGCCCCGCTCGGCCCGGCTTACCGGAGCGCAGGCGCTGCGCGGCTACGCCCATCCGACCCGGCTCAGGCTGATGGCGCTGCTGCGCCTGGACGGCCCGCAGACCGCCACGCAGGCGGCCAGCGCGATCGGTGAGAGCGTCGCGAGCTGCTCATTTCACCTCCGCCAGATGGCCAAATACGGGCTGGTGGAGCGGGCCTCCGGGGGCCGGGGCCGGGAAAAGCCGTGGCAGGCGACCGCGATGGTCACCAGCTGGGACCCGGTCGGCCCGTATGACCCGGAGGCTGCCGCCGCCGCGCAGGCGCTGCAGCTGGCCCTGGCCGAGCAATACTTCGAGCTCACCGCGCGCTGGGTGCGGGCCCAGCCCGGGGAGGCGGCTGAGTGGCGCGAGGCCGCCCAGTTCGGTGACTCGCTGCTGTACCTCACCGCGGATGAGCTGGGCGAGCTCGGCGGCCAGATCCAGAGCCTGCTCCGGCCCTACGCTGGCCGTCTCGAAGACCGCGCGGGACGCCCGGCCGACTCACGCCTGGTCACGGTCCTGCACCTGGCTTTCCCGGCCCTGCTCACCGGTCCCGGCCAACCGGCCGATCCAGGCTCGTGACCGTTCAGGACCCGGCCGCGGAAATCACCGGCAAGGAGGAGACCATGGCCGATTCCGTGTATTCGCCCGGCGAGTCGGTAACCGCGTTGCTGGACAGGCCCGGAAGGGTGTTCGGCGTCGCCGTCATCGAAGGGTCCAGCATCGCGTGGAGCCAGGCTGCGGGCGGACCGCCAGACCAGCTGTTCCAGGCCGGATCCATTTCCAAGCCGGTCACCGCGCTGGCCGCGCTGGAACTGGCCGCCCGCGGCCAGGCCGACCTCGACGGCGACGTCAACCAGCAGCTCACCTCGTGGCAGCTGCCGGGATCTCCCGGGGTCTCGCTGTGCGAGTTGCTCGGGCACACCGCGGGCACGGGCGTGCCGTTCTTCCCCGGCTACCGGCAGGGCGCCGACGTGCCAGCCCTGAGCCAGGTCCTGGACGGGGTTGCGCCTTCGGTGACCCCGGCGGTGCGGGCCGACCCGGCCAGGCGCGGCGGGTTCCGCTACTCAGGCGGCGGCTACGCGGTCATTCAGCAGCTGATCACCGATATCACCGGCCTGCCGTTCGCCGATGCCGCCCGCGCTCTCGTCCTGGAACCGCTCGGGATGACGTGCAGCACCTTCGAACAGCCCCTGCCGCCTCACCGAGGGTCGGCCGCCGCCCGGAACGACTGGCACACCTATCCCGAGTCAGCCGCGGCCGGGCTCTGGACCACCCCCGGCGACCTCGCCCGGTACGCCTGCGCGCTGCAGGCCGCGCTGGCCGGCCGCCCGTCGCCGATACGCCCGCAGGTTGCCGCCCAGTTCCTGACCCCGCACGCGCGGCTGCCCGCCAAGGGCGAATGGAACCTTCTGCCCCTGCTGGGCGTGCGGCCTCCCGACTCCTGCGGCCTGGGCATGTTCCTCCACGGCGACGACCGCTTCAGCCACATCGGCGGCGCCGCCTCGTTCTTCTCCGTCCTGACCGCCTCGACCCTGGACGGCACCGGCGCCGTGGTCATGACGGCCGCCAACCCGGCGCCCTTCCCGTTCCGCCTGCTGCGCGCGATCAGCGATGAGCACGGCTGGGCCGGGTTCCGCCAGCCCGCGTCGAAGCGCCTGCACGGGCTCCCGGGCATCAGGAGCCTTACCCAGCCGGCCTGCAACTCCCAGACCGCAACGCCATCAACGTAAGTCAGTCGGGCCAGGGCGGGTGATCAGCACCATGTACCTCATGCCTCCACCCCGCCACCGACCTGGTCGGGAAACCTTCCCCGGCCGGGAGCCGTTCATACCATAGGCCTGGGCGGGGGAGACCAAGCACAAGCGAGGAGAAGCCGATGCCGCAAGCGCCAGCACGGCGGGCTACGAGCGTGTCATCGGATGTCGCCAAACTCGTCACGCTGCACCACCGGCGGCGCGGGTGGGCCTGGGTGGCGGCAGGCAGCGCGATTGGCCTCGCGGTGTACGCGGTGATCGACGTAAGCCTGTTCGAGAGCCTGACCGGGACGGCGGAAACCCTCAGCGTTATCCCGGTCTTCGTGCTGCTCGCTCTGGTTCTGGTCGGGCTGGTTGTCGTAGTCGTCGACACAGCGCGCATCCGCCGCGCCGACGCGGGCGTCCGGGCGAGCGCGAAGGGCAGCGTTTCGCATTACCCGGTGTACGCCTACGCGCACAGCTATCCGCCGCGCCACCATGGCAGCTGGGTGTTCGCCATTCTCATGCTCGTCGCGATGACCGGTATCACCCTGTTTCTCCTGCCCGCCCAGGTGGACTCGTGGGCATATGCGGTCGGCGCGGAGCACCAGGACACCTTCCACCCGGTGTCGTATGGTCAGTCCTGCGCTCACTTGTCCCGGTTCGGCGGCTGCCACATAGTGACCGAAGGCTACCTATCCAAGAGCGGCGCGGACGTCACCTGGGGCAGTCAGGTGCCAATCGGCCAGCCGTTTGCGGCCCGCGACCCGCTCTGGGCCTGGGGCAGCGGGCGGACCCTCACCAATGGCGACGGCTCGGCGATCGCGACGATTCTCGGGAGCCTGTTCTTCGACGGGGTAACGCTCTTGCTCCTGTACATCCTGGTCGTTGTAGTGCGCGATACGTCGTCGAGGCGGGGCCCGCACATGCCTGTGCCCGCTGCCGCGGATCCGGGCGTAGCGCGCCAAGCGCCTCATCCCAATCGTGGTCACCACGGGAGCGGCGTCCACCACCCGGCACGCCGCGGGCGAAGTAAGCGCTGACGATCCGACGCAGCCCTTCCCGCCTGCGGCCGCGCCGGTCCGGTTAGCGATCTTCGCTGGGTGCGTCGCGGAAGTCGACCGGGCAGGTGAGGTGGGGTACCGGGGTTTGGATGATGGTGTTCAATACCGCCGGGACGATCCTGCTGACCGCAGACGGTGACGGCCATGTATACGCCTGGAACGTGGTGGCCCGCACTCTTCTCACCACCTTCACGCCGACTGACGGCAAGTCGGTTTTCTCCGTCGCCTTCAGTTCCGGCGGCGCCACATTCGCGGCTGGCGACTTACGGTGGCCAGGCGAGTGCCTGGAAGGCAAGCTCACTGAACCACCACGATCGATCAGGCCATGCCCCGATGTGATTAGGGCGCGCCTCCAGGCGGACTCAGCGCCCGATACCAGGGATGGGGCATGCGGACGGCTTCCAGGGCCTGATGAGCTACCGGGCCCCGGGGATCCGCCCGGATCGCGGTTGCGAGTCGGCGCCAGTTGTTGCCGGACGCTCAGAATGAGCGTGGTGGCGTCACTGTAGATGAGCGCGGGGCGAGCGCGATTCGGGCGTTTCGCCGGGCTGGTTGCTCATCGTGTCGCCGGGGCGCTCATGGCGGCGGTGCACGGGGCAGGGAAATGGGCTCCGGTGCCCCCTGCGGGCGCAGCA
>JBOHCK010000379.1:0-5362 GCA_050698755.1 Streptosporangiaceae bacterium
GGCGCCATCGGGTCACCACAGCGTCTCGGTGCCCGTGTCGCCGTCCCTGCACAACCAGCCGGCGGTTGCGGAGATCGATTCCAGCTGCTCATGCCGTCGGCAGACTTCGCAGACCTGTGCGTGCCGATAACCTCGTCCGCGTCATGCGACCAGGTGATATTCGTTGATCATGCCACCGACGTGAGCGTGTTTTCGGACGCGGTACAGGTCGAGGTCGACCGGCTCGGGCAGCGGTTTCAGCGGCGCGGCGCCGTGCAGAAAGCGGTGCGGCCGGTGCTGATTGTGGTGGGTCTCGTACTGGCGAAGGATCCGCCGCAGATGGGCCTGGTTCCAGACGAGGGTGCGGTCCAGAAGCTCGCGCCGGCATCCCCCGGTCCAGCGTTCGGTGATCGCATTCATGCGGGGCGTCTGCACGTTGCACAGCACGGTCCGGATCCCGGCGTCCGCCAGGATCGCGTCGAAGGCGGCGGTGAAGTTTGATCCACGGTCGCGGATCATGAACTTGACCCGGTCAGCTCGCTCGCCAAGATCCATGACGAGGTTGCGGGCCTGCTGGGCGGTCCATTCGCCGGTGGGATGGAGGGTAACGCCGAGAATGCCCCACGCCGCGCCTTCGGCGTCGGCATCAGCCCGGGAATCGCCAGGAAGTACGGCCTCTTGCTGACCAACCTGCGCGGCACGGTAGGCCCGGACAGGTTCATCCGGGGCGCTGGCCGAAGACTATGACCCGAAACGGCGCGGCCAGGCCCACTGCACTTTTACCGGTTTGGCGGGCTCAGGGCCACGTCTGAATGGATCGCTAATTTTCGCGGGCACAGGGCGTACCCCATCAGCAGAGCGCAAAGGAGGGCTGACGTGACAGTTACCCAGGAAGCGGCGCCACACAGCAGGTCGCTTGGGTTGGCTCACAACCACCCCTCGCTGATCGTGTACTGGACCGGCAACCCGAAGGGCATCCACTCGTACTCGGCGATGAGGGGGGCAGCTTGATCTTGGCGCCGTGGCCGTCGTCGCCAGCGATCTGGTTGCCCGCGGCCTGCTCGCCCACCTGGCCACCTGGCCCGCCACCAGGTCCAGTTCACTGGCACCCCCCGCGACCGTGCCCATGCTGGCCGAGCCGACCCACGCCCAGCGCGAAGCCTTCCGGCTGCTCGCCGTCCCGATCCCGTTGACGTTGACGTTGACGTAGCCAGAACACCACCCGGCCCGCCCAGCAAAACACCAGGTCAAACCCGGAAACCGCCTACCCAATTAGCCGTAACTTCGGCTTAGCTGGTATCTGCTGGGAGGGTACTGGCCCGAACGATGAGCTTGGTCTGCAGGAGGGCCTGGGTTGCAGGTCTATCAGGCTCTTCAAGGCGGGCGAGCAGCAGATCAATAGCCTGCCGAGTGAGTTCGGGAATAGGTTGCCGCACGGTGGTGAGGGTCGGCCGACACACTCGTGCGAGATCGATGTCGTCATAACCGGTGACTGCGACATCCTCTGGTACGCGGACGCCGAGTTCGCCCGCGGCCTCGATGACGCCAATGGCGATGAGGTCGTTGCCGCAGATGATCGCGTCCGGCGGGTTGTTGCGTGAGAGGACCGTCTGCGCGCCGCGGCTGCCCCATTGTTCGGAGAACTCGCCGAGCAGGATGCGGTCTTCGCCGGCGGCTGGCTCAAGATCAACGAATGACTTCAATCGATGCGCGCCCGACCAGCTGCCGACGCTACCGCCAATATAGGCAAGTTCACGCCGGCCGGCCGTTCGGACGTGAACCACGAGCTGCTGCATGCCGTTGGCGTCATCAACGGCGACGAAGTCGCCGTTGTAGTTGCTGGTGCCTCGGTCCAGCTGCACGACGGGCACATGCCGTGCGGCGTCCTCGATGGCAGCGGCGCTTTGCGTCAGATGGCAGGGGCTGATGAGGAGTCCATCCACATGCCTGTCAACGAGCATGTCCACACGCTGGCCTTCGATGGCCGGATCGTCGTCGGACGTCGAGAGCAACAGCGCGTAGCCCCGACTACGGAGATACCGTTCGGCGGCCTGGACGACAGAGGGGAAAAACGGGTTGTCTACCCGCGGCACGATCATTCCGATGGCCTGTGCCGACTGACGTCGCAGCGCGCGGCCGAGGTGGTTGGGCCGGTAACCAAGTTTCGCCGCAGCCTGATGTACGGCGTCAGCTGACGCCTTGCGCACCGAACGCGAGCCTGTCAGGACTCGTGACACGGTGGCGATGGATACCCCGGCCTCACGCGCGACGTCGTGCACGCTGGAGTGCCCGGCCCGGCGGTCGCCTGCGCCGGGCTGCATGTCTCCCATCGCAATCCTGTCTGCTCAAGGCCGCCTAGCTGCGGGGCCGCTTGCGAGGCACGGTTCTCGTTGCCGCCTACCCGATCGAGCGCGGCCGATGGCCCGCCTGTCTGGCTAGCCTTGACAGGCGCGGCACCACGGCACATCATACTGGGTAAACGTATTCCAAACTAGCCTGCTCCTGCGATCCATCCGGGGCCGGACGGGGCCTGGCGTCTACGCAACATCAGCGCTGGAGATGCTTCTTCTCAACCCTTAGTGGGCACCAACGGTCACGCCCGTTATGGTAAACGATTACCGTCCATCGAAGCTGCTATAGGTGAGAAGGAGCGCAATGGTGAGTAGAGGACTGCGCGCTCAGGCCGCGACGCTCGGGTGTGTCGCCCTGGCAGCGCTGCTTGCGGCGTGTTCGAGTGGGTCCAGCCCGGCCGCGGGATCGGCGGGCGGTGGGAGTGGTGCGACGATCCGGATGGTGCAGGAATGGCCCGTCGCCGATGCGTTCTGGATTCCGTGGATCGTGGCCAGGGATAAAGGTTACTACCAGACCGCGGGGATCAACCTGCAGATTATCCCGCCCCCGAACACGTCGGCGACGGCGCAGTACATCGGCACCGGCCGCGCGGATGTAGCGTTCGACACCTCGATGGACGTTGTGTTCGCGCGTGCCCAGGGCGCTCCGATGATGAGTATCGCCGCTTATGGCCACAGCAACAACTGGGGCCTGATCAGCGCAAAGGGTAAGCCGCTGAACTTTGCGGCGATCAAGGGCAAGACCATCGGCACCTACAACGATTCGTGGTCCAAGGCGCAACTGCAGATTATGCTGCAGAGCGAAGGGCTCACCCTGAACGACGTCAAGCTGATCACGGCGTCCAGTGACACGGTGCCGCTGCTGCTGCAGCACAAGGTCGACGCGATCACGGGCGTCACCAACGCCGAGGGCAGCGAGCTCGCCTCCGAGGGCATGCCCAGTTACTCAATCGCGCTCGCCAAGGATCACGGCGTGCCCAACTCGCCGATCTGGGTGCTCGCGGCGAATACCGACTGGCTGTCGAAGAACCGGCCGCTCGCGCAGAAATTCATGGCCGCGACCCTGAAGGGGTGGCAGTACGCGATCGACCATCCGGCGGAGGCCGTCGCCGACTTCGAGCGCGGCTATCCGAAGGCCGAGACGCTCTCGTTCGCGACCCAGCAATGGAAGGACACCATGGCACTGTTTGGCCCGGCCGTGACCGCGCAGAGCCTGAGGCAGACCAATGCGACCTGGTCGGCGCTACTGGAGGCGGCGAGCAAATATCACGTCGTCGCGAAGGTGCAGGCGCCCAGCGCGTATTACACCAACGAGCTGCTGGGCCAGCCGTGAGCAGGATCCTTCTTGCTGGTGAGTCCTGGATCACGACGTCGATACACACCAAGGGATTCGACTCGTTCACAACCTCGACGTATGCCGAGGGGGCGGATGCCTTCATCGCTGTGCTGCGTGATGCCGGTCACCGGGTGACCTACCTGCCCAACCATCTCGCCGCCGATCGCTTCCCCAGCACGGCCGCCGAACTCGCAGCATACGACTTGGTGGTGCTCAGCGACATCGGCGCGAACACGCTGTTGCTGCCGCCCGGGACGTTCATTGGTGGTCAGCCGCGGCCGAACCGGCTGGCCGAACTGGCCTCATGGGTGCGGGCCGGCGGTGCACTGCTCATGGTGGGCGGCTACCTTAGTTTCCAGGGGATCGAGGGCAAGGCTAACTACGCCAACACCTCACTGGCTGGGGTTCTGCCTGTCGAACTCGAGGCGGGCGACGATCGCGAGGAGACACCGGAGGGCATCCACCCGGGCGTGTTGGACATGACCCACCCGATGGTGGCGGGCCTTCCTGCTACTTGGCCCGCAGTGCTGGGTTACCAGCGCGTCCGGCCGAAGCAGGGGGCTGAGGTCATCGCGAGCGTGGGTTCGCACCCGCTGCTTGTGGTTGGCGCCGCTGGCGCTGGGCTGAGCGCGGCGTTCACTTCTGACATGGGACCGCACTGGCTGCCGGACAGCTTCGTCAACTGGGATGGTTACGCCCGGCTGTGGCGGCAGTGCGTCGCCTTCCTGTGCGCGAACACCGGATCCGATGCGCCCGCGAGTACCGGGCCCGAGTCAGCGATGGCAAGCCATGATTCCAGAGAGGCGGTGGCCGAACCGTGAGCCATCCTGCAAACCTGACCGAGGATCCGCCGGAAAGACTGGTACGCGCCCAGCGTCTCGCGATCAATGTGGCCGAGAAGATCACCAGCGAGGTGGCGGCTGGCCAGACCGAGATCGAGGTCCGCGACTGGGCCAACGCACTGCTGCAAAGTAGCGGCGGCGTCGGTCTCTGGACAATCACAAATGTTGGCTTCGGCGCCGGGACGCTGAGTTGCTTTCCCACCGAGTTCCCCAGCGAGCGGGCGCTGTGGAACATCGATCTCGGAATGGTCGACGTTCACCCCATCACGGCCGACGGATGGTGGGGAGACTGCACGCGTAGCTTCATGCGCGGCGGCAACCCGGGCTACCGCGCCGCGCTCGGGGAGATCCGGCACATTCACGCCACCACCCTCGCGGCGGCCAGGCCCGGGATGCGGGCCTGCGACCTGTTCGCTGCCTTTGACGAAGTTCTGCAGCCGACAGGCCTCAAGCTGCTCGACCGGCTCAACAACATCGGGCACTCGCTAGGCCAGAACACGTCCTATGACCTCGGCTACCTAGACCC
Source organism: Streptosporangiaceae bacterium (assembly GCA_050698755.1). GTDB lineage: Bacteria > Actinomycetota > Actinomycetes > Streptosporangiales > Streptosporangiaceae > Palsa-504. Next base: position 5,035 of record JBOHCK010000379.1, read on the forward strand.
CTGGAACGAGACGCGGTTGTGGGGGGCGTGGGCAGTCGAGCCATTCGTCGGTAATCACCTGTGGGGCGTGAAGCTAGAGGACGTCGTCTGGTTCGGCAACGAGCGGTGCACGGTGATCGCGTGAGAACGCCGGCCCCGCCAGATCACGCGAAGCTGGAGATACGGGAGGTGGCGCAACGCTTCGAATCGACCGAGGCGCTCGCCTGGATCTTTCACGGGGGTGGCGGGCCGGCCCCTTGAGCACGAGCCTGGCTTTTTGATCAAGGTTTCCGTTCTGCGGGCAGTGTTAGGGTCCGGCTGTCGCGCCGGGGCGCCGGGTTCCACGTTC
>JBOHCK010000380.1:0-5350 GCA_050698755.1 Streptosporangiaceae bacterium
CATAGCCCGGGATGCACCCCCGTGGATCCTGATGATCGCCTCGGCAGGAGAGCACAGTGGCTCAGGGAACAGTGAAATGGTTCAACGCGGACAAGGGCTACGGGTTCATCGCCCCCGACGACGGCACGCCGGACGTCTTCGTCCACCACTCCGCCATCGAGGCTGACGGTTACCGAAGCCTCCAGGACAACCAGCGAGTCGAATACGACGTCACCCAGGGCGCCAAGGGCCCGCAGGCCGAGCACGTCCGCCCGGTCTGAGGACGAGTCGTTGGCTTCAGGCGATGACGATGAGGAGGAGGACCGTCCCGCCGTCCGGGTCGTAGCCGCCACGGCTACGGCCGACCCGGTCAAGGACTACCTCAAGCAGATCGGCAAGGTGCGGCTGCTCAACGCCCAGCAAGAGGTCGATCTGGCCAAGCGGATCGAGGCGGGCCTGTTCGCCGAGGAGAAGCTGGCCGACGGCAGCTGGAACCTTTGCGCCGACGCCCGGACCGATCTTGAGCAGGTCGCCGAGGACGGCAGGAGGGCCAAGAACCACCTGCTCGAGGCGAACCTGCGCCTGGTCGTGTCGCTGGCCAGGCGGTACACCGGCCGCGGCATGCTGTTCCTGGACCTGATCCAGGAGGGCAACCTCGGCCTGATCCGCGGCGTGGAGAAGTTCGACTACACCAAGGGCTACAAGTTCTCCACCTACGCCACCTGGTGGATCCGGCAAGCTATCACCCGCGCCATGTCCGACCAGGCCCGCACCATCCGCCTCCCGGTGCACATGGTCGAGGCCCTCAGCAAGCTGGCCCGGCTGCAGCGGCAGATGCTCCAGGACCTCGGGCGCGAGCCGACCCCCGAGGAGCTCGCGATCGAGCTGGACATGACCCCGGAGAAGGTCATCGAGCTGCAGAAGTACGGCCGCGAGCCGATCTCCCTGCACACCCCGCTCGGCGAGGACGGCGACAGCGAGCTCGGCGACCTGATCGAGGACTCCGGCGCGATCCAGCCCGGCGACGCGGTCAGCTTCACCATGCTCCAGGAGCAGCTGCAGTCCGTCCTCGACACGCTGTCCGAGCGCGAGGCCGGGGTGGTCTCGATGCGGTTCGGCCTGACCGACGGCCAGCCCAAGACCCTGGACGAGATCGGCAAGGTCTACGGCGTGACCCGGGAGCGCATCCGCCAGATCGAGTCCAAGACCATGTCCAAGCTCCGCCACCCGTCCCGATCCACGCTCCTGCGCGACTACCTCGACTAACCTGACGGCGCGCTGGCCACCGGCGGGGTGCCGTGGGTGTGGAAGGACGCGATGGTTTTCAGGCCCCACGCCTGCCCCCTGGCCCGCTCGGCTTCGGTCCAGTTGACCGGTTGCCAGTCCGGGGCCAGGACCAGCCGCGCCCCGGCGGTGCACAGCTCGATGCGGTTGCCGCCGGGCTCGTACACGTAAAGGAAGAAGGTCTGCTGAATGGCGTGCTTGTGCGGGCCCGTCTCGATGAACACCCCGTGGTCCAGAGCCAGGTCGGCGGCCCGCAGGATGACCTCGCGGGAATCGACCGCGAAGGCGATGTGGTGCAACCGCCCGGGCGTTCCGGTCCAGTCCCAGGTGTAGACGGCGTCATACCCCTTGTTCGTGAACGTGGTCCAGCTGCCGGCTGTGGTGCCGTCGTCTAGGACGATCTGCTCGGTGACCAGGGCGCCGAGCGTATCCCGCAGGAAGTCTCGGTTGGGTACCACCTCGACGCCGAGGTAGTTGACGTGGTCCAGGCCGCGCACGGGCACGCCGTGCGCCGGGTAGGCCTGCGCCTGGTTTTTAAGGGCCGGCTTGAGGTCGGCCGACGGGGTGTACCACCGCGATTCGTAGTAGAGGCCGAACTCGTGACCGTCCGGGTCGGTGAAGACGTACGTCGGGCCGTAGCCCGGATCGCCCTCGGTCCAGCCGACGCCGCGGCCGGTGGCCTGGATCTCCTTCACCCGCCGCTCCAGGGCGTCCGGGCTGGCGGCGCGCAGGCTAGTCCGCCCGACGCCGGACGTGGCGTGCGCGGTGAGCTTGATCGTGGTCTGCTCATAATCGTCCCAGGCCCGCAGGAACACCGAGTCCCCGGCCGATCCAGTCGCGGTCAGGCCGAGGTAGCCGGTAAAGAACTCCAGGCTCTGTTCGGGCACCGGCGTGCGCAGCTCGACGTGAGCCAGGTGAGCGATCTCGTGCATCGGTGGCATGGCAACTCCAGGCTCAGAGCGCCCCGGCGGCGTGCTCCCGGGCGATATGCTCGCACGCTCGCGCCCTGACGTCACCACTTCGGGTCGTCGTTCATGCGTTCTGCCGAGTCTGAGCTAGCACCGTGTCCATCGTCTCCATGATCGAGATGGTCTCATCCAGCGGCATCAACGGGCTCTCCACGTCACCAGCGGCCAGCCGACGCGCCACCTCGTCGGCCTCGTGGCGCAGGCCCCGGCCCTCGTGCACCGCCGCGACACGGGTCGGGGCGCCATTCCTCGGCACGAGCGTCACGGCCGCAGGAGCGTAGAAGTCGCCCTCAACTTCGATCCTCCCGTCGCTGCCGACGATCGCAGCCCTCGTCGGACTCTTCGCCCGCAGGGTGCACGTCAGCACCGCCTGGGCGCCGCTGTCGTAGCCGAACAACATGGACGTCTGCGCGTCCACGCCGGTGAACGCCTGGTCACTCATGGACACGATCCGGCTCGGCGTGCCGAGGACCATCGACGCGAACGACACCGGGTACACGCCCAGGTCCAGCAGCGCACCACCGCCCAGTTCCGGTGCGAACAGCCGGAACTCGGCGTCCTGGGCGAACCACTGGCCGTGGTCCGCAGTCACGGTAACAACGTCGCCGAGCATGCCCCGCGTCAGCCAGTCCCGGATCACGGCCACGTGCGGCAGGAACCGGGTCCACATCGCCTCCATGGCGAACAGCCCGTGCTCCCTCGCCACCCGGACGATCTCGCGGGCCTCGGCGGCGTTCATCGTGAACGGCTTCTCGACCAGCACGTGCTTGCCGGCCCGCAGCGCCAGGATCGCGTTGTCGTGGTGCATCGGGTGCGGCGTCGCCACATAGATCACTTCGACGTCCGGATCGGCCACCAGCGATTCGTAGCTGGCATGCCGGTTCGCGATGCCGAACTCGTCCGCGAAATGGCCCGCGGATCCCTGGCTGCGCGACCCGACCGCGACGGCAACGCCGGAATCAGTCAGCCCGAGATCGGTCACGAACGTTCTCGCGATCCCGCCCGTCCCGAGGATTCCCCACCGCACCGGGCTGTCCGCCACGTCGTCGTCCCTCCGCCGGTCAGTATCGATGATCAGCTTAATTAAGGGCCGTGGCCCGCGGCTCGAACGCGCTTACCTCAGCGCGACTGGCCCGCACAGAGTGCCCTGGCCATGCGACCCCGTCGCGTGGTTATGCCTGGCCGGGTCGAGCAACCGCCGCATCGCTGGCCTGTTACCTCGGCGATCAGGTCGTAGTCGCTGTCGATATGCAGGACCTCGGCACCGTGCAACTCGGCGGTCACGGCGATGATCAGGTCCGGATCGGGCGCCTGTGACCGTGGCCGCGATGCCGGGCAAGCAGCCGCTGGACCTCCAGCGCCCGGTCCATCGCCGCCTCGCTGACCGGCAGCCACTCTAGTGCCCGCTGGCCCGCGACCAGCCGATCTGGGGGCGGGCCGGTTGACCCGGCGGGCCGCGTGATCCACCATAATTTCAGCGGCGCGGTCTGACGCCGAACCCGGCGGTCCTTCCCCAGCGGGGCCAGGTCAGGGGCGAAGGGGGGCACACTCCCGGGCCTTCCCTCTGCACGGCGAACTCACGTCAACGGGCCGGCCCTTCTACGGGGCGTTGGGGCGGTCACCGTGACGGAGGTTGTTCACCGTGCCGCAGAACAAGGATCTCGAGCGACTCGTCCGCGCCCGCCTGAGCGAAACCGGGGAGACCTACACCCAGGCCTTGGCCCACTTGCACGCCCTGCCGGACCTCGAACCGCTCCCGGCGGCCTGGGATCTCACCGGCGACCGGGCCCCGACTACGAGGCGGGGATCCTCCCCGCGGTCACCTACGACGGGGACCGGGTCGCGCAGCTCCGGCTGCGCGCGACCGTCAGCGAACCCACCGGCTTCGGCGCGGACTCCTGAAACGGGGCGCTGTGGACGTCATCGTCGCGGCCGCGCTCACCATCGCCAGGCGGCCGGATGCCGCCGCTGCGCTGTGCGTCACCGAGGTGGCATGAGGCCGGCCGAGGGCCTGCGCCGGACGACGGGCGCTGCGGCCGGCAGCACGCTCGTACTGGGCCTGCTGGTCTGCGGGTGTGTGTTCACCGCCGTGGCCGGGCCCGCGCTGAGCCTGCACACCCGGACCGAGGCGCTACGGCAGAGTATGGCTGGGTTCCCCAGCACTACCAGTGCCGTCCAGGTGACCGGAAGCTGGATGGAATTTACCGAGGTGCTCAACGACGCGGGGTACTCGCTCAACCCGGACTATATCTACGATCAGTCGACCGCCGAGATCAGGCAGGGCCTGGCCGCGCTCGGGCTGCCGCTCGCGGCGGGCGATTGGGTCGGCCTGAGCACCGGGCTGCTGCCCCTCTCGTCGGGAGCGGCGGCCGGCGCACAGGCCGGAGCCCCGCCGAAGCTCGAGGTGGCGTACCGCAACCCGCTGACCAGCAACGCCCAGCTGGTGCGCGGCACGTACGCGAGCGGCACCGCTCCCGCCGGTTCGGTCGCGGTGGCGGCGACCACGCAGACGGCCACCCGGTTCGGGCTGCGCCCGGGAAGCCGACTGGTCCTGCGCACCGTGAGTGGCCCAGTAAGGCTCTTCGTCACCGCGATCGTGGCCGAGCGCGCACCGGCAGCGACCTTCTGGGCTCAAGACCCGGCCGTGGGCACCTCATCGCTCCAGCAACCCACGGCGGCGAGCCAGCCGTACTGGCTCGGTGGGGTCCTCGCCGACCCCGGCCAGGCCGCCGCCATGCTGGCCGCGTTCGCCGGGTCCGGCCTAGAGCTGACGTGGGATTTTCCGCTCAACGTGGGCGGCGTCAACGCCGATGCGGCGCCGGGACTGTACGCCGCCTTGAACCACGCGGTCACGTCGGGACCCGCGCTGGATGATCCGCTGGCATCCGGTGCCACCGCGCTGACGGTCGCTTCGCCGCTGGCCCAGGACCTGGCGCAGTTCCTCACCACCGAGGCGGCGATCCAGACGGTGCTGCTGCTGATGTTCGCCAGCCTGGCAGTGGTCGGCGCGGTCGTGATCCTGCTTGCGGCCAGGATGATGGTCGAGCGGCGCGGAGTTGAGCTGGCCATGCTGCGCGCCCGGGGGCGGGTCGCGGCAGCAGGTCGCGGCGGTCATGGCG
>JBOHCK010000381.1:0-5338 GCA_050698755.1 Streptosporangiaceae bacterium
GCCGCCTGGGCACTGTGGCGACGTCGCCACCAGTACGGCGCCCAGCAAGCCCACCAGCGATGGCACGCCTACGCCGACCAGACGCCACGATAACGAAATACAACTGCCGTAACTGAGCGAGCGCCTCGCGTGGTTTGCTCGCTCACGGATACCCTCATCGGAGCAATAGCCTGTGCCGTCCTTCCTGAGGCACAGCAGGCCGAGCAGCCGGCCTGTATCGTCGACGACAGCCAGGCGCCGTCGCCGTTGTCGTAGCAGCACTGCGGCCAAGGTCTCGAGCCGGTCCGTTGGCCTTGCGGTGCGGCCGGTGAGACTGCCTAGCTCCGCCGCGGGCGTGGCACCGGGCATGGCGGAACCGAGATCAGGCCGCTCGATCGTGGTGACAAGCCGCCTGTCCGTGGCGACGATCAGCGCCATGTGCACGTGGTCGTCCTCGAAGAATGCCCTGATCTCGTCCAGCCTGGCGGCGGGGCCGAGCGTCTTGGGGAACCTAACCATGGCATCGGCGGCATGTTTCCCATTGACGACGTGGAGCGTCATGAGTACCTGCGTGCATCCGGACGCGCGCTGCGGGACCGATCAGCCACCGTCGTGACCAGCCATCCCTATCCGCTGAGCACCCGAGTAGACATTCATCGACCGCCCTCGGAGGAAGCCGACCAGGGTGAGACCTGCTTCCTCGGCCAGCTCGACGGCCAGCGACGATGGAGCGGAGACCGCGGCGAGCACGGGAATACCCGCCAGGACGGCCTTCTGGACCAACTCGAACGACGCCCGGCCGCTGACGAGCAGGATGCAGCCTGCCAGTGGCAGGCGGCCGGCCAGCAGCGCCCACCCGACGACCTTGTCGACCGCGTTATGCCTGCCGACATCCTCGCGGACCACGATAAAATCACCGCCGGCCGTGAACAGCCCGGCAGCATGCAGTCCTCCGGTGCGAGAGAACACCCGTTGCGCGGCGCGCAGCCGATCGGGGAGCACGGCCAGCACCTCTGGCTCAATTCGCGCTGAGTCCCCGGCCAGCGCTGCCTGCGGCAGAACACAGATGTCCCGGATGCTTGCCTTCCCGCACACCCCGCAGGCGCTGGTGGTCATGAAGCTGCGCCGCGCGCCCGCCGGGACCGTGACGCCGGCGGCCAAGGTCACGTCGACGATGTTGCCGAGCCCGTCATGTCCGGCGTGGCCGCAGCGCGTCCCGTCACAGACCGTCATCGTGGCGATGTCGGCAGGCGAGCGGATTACTGCCTCGCTGACCAGAAACCCACCGGCGAGCTCGGCGTCATCGCCGGGTGTGCGCATCGTCATTGACAGCGCGGCCCCGTCGACCCGGATCCCGAGCGGCTCCTCGCCCGCCAACAGGTCGGCCTGGCGCACGAATACCGGATCGCCGTCGCAAAGCGCGATCCGCAGCACCCGCCGTCGCGCCGTCCTCCCTGACACAAACCCTCTTTTTCCCTGTCGGCCCCTCTTTTTCCCTGTCGGCCCATAGCATGCCGGCCTGCGCGGACGGTCTTCCTGGTCCCGCAGCATAGCTATATCGTAGTACGATACAAAAAAACACGATAAGACTGCACCGGGTTACCGGGCAGATACGCATGGTGCCACCGTCAGCGGGATGAGGTGCCGCAGTCGCTGGTGCTTTGCATCGTGAACAAGCGGATCTCGTTGTGAGGTGTGTGTTTCATGGATCTGACGTTTGCGCAGTCTGCTTTCCCGCCCCTCGCCCTCGGCTTCTTCGGCCTGGGCACCGGCTACTTGATCTACGGACCGCAGGAACTGGCCGGCTGGCCCAAGCGGGACGAGGAGGGTCGGGTCGACCGCGGCACCGGGGTCTGGGGCATCTGGCTCCCGGGGTTCTGCCAGTTGGTGGCCGGCATCATCCTGTTCATCGGGCTGACCTGGTTCCAGGTGTTCCAGAAGGCGGCGCCGCTGTACATGGCCGCCCTGGCGTTCTCCGCATACGGCATCCACTGGTTCGCGCTCGGCTGGAACCGGTATCGCGGCAACGACCCGCGGACGAACGCCGGCATGTGCGTCGCATTCATGGTGGTCTCCGCGATGGGCGCCACGGTGTTCTTCAAGATAGGGGACTGGCCGGTCGGGCTGCTGTTCCTGGGCCTGTTCGCTATTTACTTCAGCGACTTCTTCGCCGCCATCGGCGTCAAGCTCGGCGAGCGCGCGCTGGGCCTGTTCCACCTCGCGACGGGCGGGTGGCTGATGTACCTGGCCTATGCGGTCGCGGTCGACTTCTCGATCGGGTATCACTGGAGGGTTTAGGTGCAGTTATGGCCGAGAAGCCACCAGGCGACGAGCAGGTCAGGGTCGGCGCGCCGAAGACGTCCGCGGTCGGCATCCCTGGCATCGCGCACTCGATGCAGTATGCGCTTGAGGAGATGGGGCCGGACCGCAGCCTGCGAACGCTGCTGAAGCTGAATCACACCGATGGCTTCGACTGCCCGAGCTGCGCCTGGCCCGACCCGGATCCCTCGCAGCGCAAGACAGCGGAGTTCTGCGAGAACGGCGCCAAGGCCGTCGCGTGGGAGGCCACGCGCAAGCGCGTCGGCGCGGCGTTCTTCGCGGCGCACTCGGTGGCCGAACTGCGCGAGCGGGACGATCACTGGCTGGAGAGCAACGGGCGGCTGACCGAGCCGGTGTACCTAGCGCCGGGTGCTGCCCATTACGTCCCCATCAGCTGGGATGATGCACTCCGGCTTACGGCCGACAGGCTGCGGGCGCTGGACGACCCGAACCAGGCGGTGTTCTACACCAGCGGCCGGGCCAGCAACGAGGCGGCCTTCGTCTACCAACTGCTGGCCCGGCGGCTCGGCACGAACAACCTGCCCGACTGCTCGAACATGTGCCACGAGTCCAGCGGTGCGGCACTGGCCGCCACGATCGGCGTCGGCAAGGGCGTCGTCACTCTCTCCGACATCGAAGACCACGCTGACCTGATCCTCATCGCCGGCCAGAACCCCGGCACGAACCACCCGCGGATGCTGACAGCGCTGGAAAAGGCCAAGCGACGCGGCGCCCGGATCATCGCCATAAACCCGCTGCCCGAGGCGGGCTTCACCCGCTTCCGCAACCCGCAGACCCTTCGCGGGCTGGTCGGCCCCGGTACCATGCTCGCCGACCTGCTGCTGCCCGTCCGCGTCAACGGCGACCTAGCCCTGTTCAGCGGGCTGAACCGGGTCCTGCTTGAGCGGGAGGACGCCCGGCCTGGCCAGGTCTTGGACCGCGACTTCATCGACAACTACTGTGACGGCTTCGACGAGGCAGTCGCCGGCTGGCGTGCCCTGGACTGGGCCACGATCGAGAAGTACAGCGGCCTGTCCCGGGCTCAGATCGAGGAATGCGCGTCACACGCCATCGCGGCGCGCAGCGTGATCGTCTGCTGGGCTATGGGACTCACCCAGCACCGTAACGCCGTCGCCACCATCCGGGAGATCGTCAACTTCCTCCTGTTGCGCGGCAACATCGGCCGCCCGGGCGCCGGGCCATCGCCCATCCGCGGGCACAGCAACGTCCAGGGCGACCGCACGATGGGCATCTGGGAGAAGATGCCCGACGCATTCCTCGACAAGCTCGCCGCGGAGTTCGGCTTCAACCCGCCCCGCGAGCACGGCTGGGACACCGTCGACTCGATCCGCGCCATGCGGGACGGGAGGGTCAGGGTGTTCTTCGCGCTCGGCGGCAACTTCGTCGCCGCCACGCCCGACACCGACGTCACCGCGGCCGCCATGGCCAATTGCGCCCTGACCGTCCACGTCGCCACCAAGCTGAACCGCTCGCATCTGTGTCACGGCACGGAGGCGCTGCTGCTGCCGTGTCTGGGCCGAACCGAACGTGACTCACAAGCAGCCGGTGAGCAGTTCGTCACCGTTGAGGACTCGATGGCCATGGTGCATGCGTCGCGCGGCAGGCTTATCCCGGCATCAGATCAGCTACGCAGCGAGATCGAGATCGTCACGGGCCTGGCGCGCGTGCTGTTCGGCGACGACATCGGCTGGCGGGACATGGGCGATGACTACCGGATCATCCGCAAGCACATCGAGCACGTCGTACCGGGCTTTCACGCCTACGAGGAACGGGTAACCCAGCCCGGCGGCTTCATGCTGCCGCGCGGTCCGCACGACTCGCGCACGTTCCCGACCGCGACCGGCAAGGCCCGCTTCACCGTCAACCCCCCCGACGCCGTCGAAGTGCCCGACGGACATCTGCTGCTTCAGACGATCCGTTCGCACGACCAGTTCAACACCACCGTGTACGGGCTCGACGACCGCTACCGCGGCATTAAAGGCGGGCGGCGTGTCGTCTTCGTCAACCCTGACGACCTGCGCGGACAAGGACTCAGGGATGGCGACCTGGTCGACATCATCAGCGTATGGAACGACGGCGAGCGGCGCGCTATGAGCTTCCGGGCCGTCGGCTACCCGACGCCGCACGGATGCGCGGCGGCGTACTTCCCCGAGGCGAACGTCCTGGTTCCGCTCGACTCCACAGCCGAGGTCAGCAACACTCCGACCTCCAAGTCGATCGTCGTCCGGCTCGAACCGGCGTCCTGACCGGCCGGGTCGCATGTCGGTGGGCATGGGTCTGCGGCCCGGCTGTGGGCGCGGGCCGCAGGAACCACTCAGCTCCGGCAAGGCACGCAGGCAATCCAGGTGAGCATCAATACTGCAACGGCACTTGGTGCGTGCCTGTTCGGTCGTCGCGTCATCGTGGTTGGCGACTGGAAAGTGGATGACCCGGGCTCTGGCTGACAAGTCGTGCCCTGGTCAGGCGCAGTCGTATTCCCCGAGCGTCCTATCGCGGGAAGCTGGTCAGGTCGGCGAGGGCCTGGTCGATGGCCTCAGGTACGCCCTGGCGCAGCAGGCGCCCGAATGCGTCGTCTCCCGCGGCGGCCTTCTCGCGGATGCCTGCAGCGTGGGCCGTCAGCCGCGCTTGGACCACATCGAGAAACTCTGCGGTGGTTCCTGACCAGCCGTAGGTGCTGAGGAACCGGCCGAGACGGCTGGGCCTGGCCGCGAAGTCGGTGAACCCCTCGGCGGCGACCACGTACCGGACGTGCAGGGGCACCCAGGCGAAACCCGTCAGGGCCAGATCCCACTCCGCCGTGGCGGGCCCGGCAAAGTCCCAGTCGAAGAACCCGGTGAGCGTGCCCTGGTGCCAGGCGGCATTGTGAGTGGTCGCGTCGTTGTGGGCGATGATCAGGCCCGGTGACCAGGTGCCGCCCCCGCGCCAGACGGCACCAGGCGGCGGGACGAAGCCAGCCACGACCTGGTGGAACTCGCGCATCCAGCGGGCCACCTGGATCAGGGTGTCCTCGGCATACACC